>NZ_JBGUAY010000001.1:0-300000 GCF_041821025.1 Egicoccus sp. AB-alg6-2
GTGTCACCGGCGGCCCGCGCGAACCGCGCGGGCCGCCGTCGTGTCAGGGGGCGAAGACGTGGGTGCCGCCGTACAGCTGCACCGGGAAGCCGTCGGGCACCCGGTCGAACAGCCATATCGCGTCGGCCCGCGACACGCGCACGCACCCGTGGCTGGCCGGTCCCGCGGGCACGCTGTTGGAGCCGTGGATCGCGTAGCCGAGGTGGAAGTACATCGGGTCGAACAGCGTGCCGAGGCCGAGGCTGGACTCGCGCACCCCCGCGATACGGCGCTGGATCCTGAACGTGCCGACCGGCGTCCGCGCCTCGGCCGACGTCCCGTCGTTGACCTCGTACGTCGCACCGTTGCCCGACGACACCTTCATCGTCACGACGCGCACGCCGTTCTCGACCAGGTGCAGCACCTGCCGGGTGAGGTCGATCTCGATGCGGTCGTCGGGTCCGCCCTGCAGGTGTGGGACGGCGGGTGGGTCGGCGAGGGCCGCCAGCGTCCGCGGACCGACGATCCCGTCGACCTGGAGCCCGTTCACGGCCTGGAACGCCATGACGGCCGCGGTGGTCTGCTGGCCCTGCGCTCCGTCGGCCGCCCCGACCAGGTAGCCCAACTCCTGCAGGCGTTGCTGCGCCTGCACGGTGCGCTCCCGCCGCTCCTCCGCCTCGCGACGGGCCTCCTCCTCGGCTCGGGCGGCCTCCTCCTGCTCGAGACGCTCCTGCTCGAGACGCTCCTGCACCAGGCGCTCCTGCTCCAGGCGCTCCTGCTCGGCCCGCTCCTGCTCGGCCCGCTCCTGGGCGGCCGCACGCGCCCTCTCCTCCTCGCGTCGCGTCTGCTCCTGCCGGTTCGCCTCGGCCTCCGCCGCTTCGGCCGCGGCCGCGTCGGCCGCCTCCCGGGCGGCGATCGCCGCCGTCTCGGCGGCCAGTTCCGTGGCACCGGGGCCGCCGGTGCACCCCATCAGCACGAGCGCGGCCAGCACGCCGCTCGTCGCCCGCTGCCGCCCCCGCCGCTCCAGCCGCTCCACGCCCAGCCCTTCATGTGCCGCCACCCGTCCGCTTCCCCGCGCCGTCACGATAGGCGTTCGGACCGGGCCGCCGTGGGGAGCGGCTGCTTGACTGCCGCCATGCGCTACGACCTCGACCGCATCCGGTCCAGCTTCCCCGCCCTCGACGAGGGCGCTGCCCATTTCGACGGCCCCGGAGGCTCCCAGGTTCCACGCCAGGTCGCCGAGGCCGTGGGCCGCACCCTGGCGTCCGCCGTCGCCAACCGCGGCCACCTCACCAGCGCGGAACGACGCGCCGAGCGGATCGTGGGCGAGGCACGTCAGGCCGTCGCGGACCTGCTCGGTGCCGAGCACGACGGCGTGGTGTTCGGCCGCTCCATGACCGCGCTCACCTTCGACTTCGCGCGCACCCTGTCGCGGCAGTGGCGCCCGGGCGACGAGGTGGTCGTCACACGGCTGGACCACGACGCCAACATCCGGCCCTGGGTGCTGGCCGCGCAGGCCGCCGGCGCGACGGTGCGCTGGGCCGACTTCGACCGCGACACCGGCGCCTTGCCGACGGCGTCGGTGACCCGACTGCTGGGCGGCCGTACCCGCCTGGTTGCCGTCACGGGCGCCTCCAACCTGCTCGGGACCCGTCCCGACGTCGCGGCGATCGCGGCCGCCGCACACGAGGTCGGCGCGCTGGTCCACGTCGACGGGGTCCACCTCACGCCGCACGCCCCGGTCGACGTCGCAGCGCTCGGCGCCGACCTGTTCAGCTGCTCGCCCTACAAGTTCCTCGGTCCGCACCTGGGGGTGATGGCGGCAGCGCCCGACCTGCTGGAACACCTGCGGCCCGACAAGCTGCTGCCGTCCAGCGACGCCGTGCCCGAGCGGTTCGAACTCGGCACCCTGCCCTACGAGCTGCTTGCGGGCACCACCGCCGCCATCGACTTCCTGGCCGACATCGCCGGCGGGAGCGGGACGCGCCGTACCCGCCTGCTGGAGGCCATGGCGCTCCTCGAGGCACACGAGGCGGCGCTGGCCGTCCGGCTCGAGGACGGCCTCGACCGGCTCGACGGTGTCCGGCGGTTGGGGCTTGCTCCACGCCGCACCCCGACGGTTGCGTTCGTCGTCGCCGGTCGCCGCCCGCAGGACGTGGCGCGCCACCTCGCCGACGCGGGCGTCAACGCGCCGGCCAGCCACTTCTACGCCATCGAGGCGGCGCGGTACCTGGGACTCGGCGACGACGGGGCCGTGCGGGCCGGCATCGCGCCCTACACCGACGATGCCGACATCGACCGGCTGCTCGCCGCCGTCGCGGAAACCGTCGGCTGACGTCGGGCCGCGTCCCTCAGCGGTCGTGTGCGTGACCGGTCGCGGCGTGTTCGACGTCGAGCGCGGCGTCCCGGGCGACGAGGTCCGCGAAGCTGGTCGCGGCCAGCGAGCTGCGCAGGGCTTCGCGGGCCTCACTGAGGGGCTCGTGCACGGCGCAGGCGTCCTGCCATCGACACGGCCCACCCCGCAGGACGCACTCGCGGGTCGGCTCGTCCTCCGCGACCTCGATCACCTCGAGCAGCGAGACCTGCTCGGGGGCGCGCGCCAACACGTAGCCCCCACCCCGGCCGGCGACGGAACGCACCAGACCCGCCCGTACCAGCTCGGCCAGCAGCGCCGGCAGGTAGTTGACCGGGATGGCCATCTCGGCCGCGATCGCGCGGGTCGTGCGGCGCCCGTCGCCGTGGTGGCGGGCGAGGTCGAGGACGGCGCGGACGCTGTAGTCGGCGCGTTTGCCGAGTGTGAGCTTCATCACCGGTTCCGTGGTCGCCGTGCCGCGAGGCTAACCGTGACCGTGACGGCGCGGCCGAACTCGCCGACGTTCGCGTCACCTCGCTGACGGAGAGGTGCGGCCGGACAGGCGGGTCTCTCGACGCCCGACGATCGCTTTCGAAGCCGTCAGCCTCCAGCACGCTGCGCAGGTTCGGGAACCGGCAGGAGCGCGGTGAGCAGGGTGACGACGACCACGGCCGCGATGAGGCCCCAGCCGAGCGACAGGAGCGATGCCACGTCGGCGACCCCGGCAGCGGCGAGGACGCAGGCGACGATCCCGGTGCCGAGGAACACCGCGCGGGCGCGGGCGCCGACCTCGAGGCGTTCCCGCACGAGGTCCCGCGCCCCGGTGGTCCGTCCCCGCAGCATGGGCGCGAGATAGACCAGGGTCGCGACGATGGCCTGGGCGAGCACGCCGGTCAGGGCCGCCACACCGACGGCGTCGAGCCAGCGGTAGGCGCCCGCCGCCAGGACGACCACATCGGCCCAGGCGACCAGCGGGAAGATCACGGCCACGCTCAGCACCAGGGGTTGCGGGGCGGTCCTGCGCGGCGCCGTGGCCACGGCGCGCGCAACGGCGGCGCATACGGCCGTGGCGGCGGCGGCATAGATCGCGAGGCCGGCCGCGGCGGCGATCCGGGCTCCCCCGCCCGCCCAGCCGGGGAGGCCGGTCAGCACGAGCAGGAGCACCGCGGCGCTGAGGCCGGTCGCCCCATGGCGCAGCCAGCGGGCGGAGCGGGCGTCGGCCCCCGGTTCGATGCGGGTCCTCGCCATGGTCGGGCCGAAGAAGACCAACGTGGCCAGCAACGTCAGCCCGCCCCATCCGAGGATGTTGGCGTGCAGGTGGGCGATGCGGGCTCCGCCGTACCAGCGTCCCGACAGCACGCCGGACCCCAGCAGCGCGCCGAGGAGAGCACCGTGGATGAAGGCGCCGTGCGCGCGCTCGTAGACCCGCGCGATCCACGCGAAGCGTGCGCCGACGGCCGCGTGACGCATCCTGCGGATGCGGCGATAGGCCACAAACACCGTGGTGGTCAGGATGGTGGCGCCTGCGACCAGCAGCCAGCGCTGCCCGCTCGGCAGGCCGACGACGACCGCCAGGATGCCGGCGTTGGTCACGAGCGGCCACCACCACGCCCGCTCGCCCGCGGTCCGGGTCACGGTGCGTGCGAAGTGCTCGCTGAAGGTCGGCACCAGGTTGGTGAGGACGCCCAGCGTGAACAGGTGCACCGCCAGCCAGCGGCCGCCGGGCAGGCCGTCGCCGACGCCGAGCCAGACGATCACCGTCACGAGGTAGACGAGTGCGATCGTGATGCTCGGCGCCGCGGCCCCGAAGGGCGACGCGCCACGGGCGCGCCCGTGACCCGGCGTCGAGATCGGCAACGAGGTACGGGACGTGGTCAACGCGGACCTCCCGGAGCGAGGCGCGGGGTCCTCCTGACCGCCCACACGGTGAGGACGACGAACAGGGCGAGTGCCGTGACGTTGCCGTGCAGGGCGGCCAGCCGCCCGGGGAACGAACCCACGAGATCGGCGCCGATGCGGACGGCGACGGAGACGTGCAGCAGGGCGAGCGGCACGTACGCCACGGGGTGGTAGGTCAGCGACGTGCGCAGCACGGCGGGAACGATGATGGGCGCGTGGCCCATCACCATGGAGAGGACGAAGCCGAGGAACAGGCTGTGCACGAGCGCATCGTGCAGGAGCGGGCCCCGCGCTCCCAGCCCCATGGCGACCCACAGCCCGCCGCTGACCGCCAGCCAGACGTAGCCGGCCAACAGACAGGTGGCCGAGAAGCGAGGCAGACCCGGTCGTCGGATCGTCCGCCGGGCGAGGTCATGGCGCCAGAGCCAGGCGACCTGCCCGAGCATGCCGAGCCCGCCCAGCACCAGTCCCGTCCCGAGTCGGAACGGGGTGAGCGCGACGCCGAGGACGAACAGTGCGACCGCGCCGAGGAATCGCCTGCGGCTGGCCGGCGCAGGCAGGGTCAGCCGGCTGAGCTCGAGCCGCTCACCGATGATGGTCAGCACCAGGAAGGCCGCCAGCAGGGGCGTGATCCGGACGGGGCCGGCGCCGGCCAGCCACCACGCGGCCGCGGCGACCCAGGTCACGGCGCCGACGGCCATCACCACGAGGTGGGCGTGGACGCCACCGGCGCGCAGGAGGACCAGGTAGGTGGCGGTGACGACCGCTCCGGCCAGCACGAGGAGGACGCCGGCCAGCTGTCGCTGCAACGGCAGCAACAGCACCGCCGCGGTGGCCGAGTGCAGGAGCCAGGTAACCCCAGCGCCGGCCCAGCGCGACGGCCCGCTCCAGCGCGATCAGCGTCCCCAGGAAGCCGAGGACCATCACGACACCATGGATGTCGGCAGCGACGGGGCCGTGTTCGACCCCGCCGCGGGCGAGTCCGGTGGAGGTCCCGGTGAGCAGGCCGAGCCCGCCGCCGGCGAGCCACAGCCGGCGGTGACGGATTCCGGTCGACGCCCCGGCAGATGTGTCCCCGCGCGTCACGCGGCGGTCGACGGGCGTGGCGGTGAGCGCGCTGGACGGCTTCATCGGCGTCTTCCCGGCACCGGGCAGCGACCGGCGCCGCCGATACGTGGATACCCGATTACTTAGTCGGATAGTAAACGTTGCCAGGAACGCCCCTCAGGGACCTTCGGCCCTATCGAGGGCGACATCGGGCCACGACCCTCGAAATCATTAGCTGCTAAATCATGGTTCGGCGACGCGTGTGTCGCTGACGCCGACGAAGGACTTCGACGATGACCGCTCATCTCCCGCTCGCCGCCGACCTGGACGTCACCGAGGCACCCGCTACCGACCCGGTGGCCGACGGCCACACGTGTGACTGTCACGAGGCGGAGAGCGCCGACCCCGAACTCGACGCACGCCTGATCCCCCGTGCGGTCCGGCACGCGGCCATCTTCGGCGCGCTGGATGCCGTCGGCCTCGGGCACGCCCTGGTGCTCGTCGCGCCGCACGACCCGCTTCCCATGCTCGCCCAGCTCGAGGAACGCCAGCCCGGGGCCTTCACGGTCGAGTACCTGCAGCGCGGCCCCGACCGATGGCGGCTGCGCCTGTCCCGACACGCGCGCTAGCCGGGAAGGGATTCGCATGACCACCCCGCTGTTCGCCCATGCCGCGGTCCCGCTGTCGCTGTCGCCCTCCGAGTCGCTCACGCGCCTGCTGGCGGACCCCACCGTCGTCACGGTCGCGACGGCGGATGCGATCGGCCGCTGCGCGCCCCGGTTCGCGGACTGGGGCCTGCCGATGCACGTCCTGCCGACGGTCGAGACGACCGTCGGCGCCGACGACGAGCCGGGCCAGGTCCGCCTGCGCTGGTCCGGCCCCGAGGACGTCACGGGATGGCCGTCGATGACGGCCTGGTTGGCCGTGAGCCCGCGTGGCCGCGACGGCAGCCGCATCACGCTGGTGTCCCCGCGCACCCCGCAGACGGGACTCGGGATCACGAGCGTCCACCGGACCCATGCCCGTCGCCTGCTCGCCGTCGCGGTCCGGTCCTTCCTGCAGGAACTGGCGACCCAGTTGTCGGCCGCCTCCGCCGCGGCCGTCGTCCCCGAACGCTCCGGAGCCCTGCGATGAACCAGCCGCTGCACCTCCATGGGGTCGAGCATCTCGGCCGCCCCATCGACGAGGTGGTCGACCGTCTGCGCCGGGACGCGTCCACGCTCGTCGACGCCGCGACCCGGACCGCCCTCGCCGCGACCTCCGAGGACCGCGTCGGGTTCCGGATGGCCACGGAACCAGGTCTCGACACGCGGCTGGAGGGCGACGGCATGGGCCTCCTCCGGGTGAGCTGGAACGACGACACCGGTCGGTGGCCGCCGGCGGGACGGTTTCCGTTCGCGGTCGAGCCGACCTCGCGCTGGTGGCACCGCGAGGAGGAGGAGACCGGCTGGCCGACGATGGTCCTGCTGATCGTCGCGACGCCGACGGTGGCGGGAACCCGGCTGGCGGTGTGGTCCACGCGCGAACCGGGGGTCGACGTGACCACCAATCGGATCGACCGCCACCGACGGGACCGCCTGGCCCGGCGCGCGGTCGAGCAGTTCCTGCCCGCGCTCGCGGGCCTGCTCGCCGCCGTCGAGGACTCGCCGGACCGTGCGTCGGTGACGTCGTTGCCTGCATGAAGCGTAGCTTTACGGCTAGCCTTCCCCGTGACGCAACGGCGCGTCGCCACCGCTCGCTCCCGCGCGGGGATGGTCGACGCTGCCGTGCGACCGTGCCGTGCGGGCCCCGACTCCGGAGGTCCTCCGCATGGGCATCGACCTGCACCGCCTGGCGCTGCACGCCATCGACCTCGCCGCCGACGAGCTGTCGCTCGATGCGTGGCTGCGGGCCGTGCTCCACCAGCCCGAGCGCGCCGTCGCCGTCCAGGTCCCCTACGTCGACGACCACGGCGAGATGCAGGTCGTCACCGGCTACCGCGTCGCCCACTCCACCGCGCGTGGGCCGGCGAAGGGTGGCACGCGTTTCCACCCGGACGTGACGGCGGAGGAGGTGGCGGGCCTGGCCACGCTCATGAGCGTGAAGACGGCGGCCATGGACCTCCCACTCGGAGGCGGCAAGGGTGGCGTCACCATCGACCCGAAGCGGCTGAGCACGACCGAACTCGAGTCGCTGACCCGCAGCTACACCCGGGCGATCGCGTCCGGCATCGGCCCCTACCTCGACGTGCCCGCACCCGACGTGAACACCGGCGAGCAGCACATGGACTGGATGGCGGACGAGTACGCGCGAGTGACCGGGGTCGCCGCGCCCGCCGTCGTGACCGGAAAGTCGCTGGCCGCCGGTGGATCGCTGGGCCGCGACACGGCCACGGCGGCCGGGTGCCGGGCGGTCGTGCTCGCCAGCGCCGCGAAGATGGGCCTGCCCACCGACGCGCGCGTCGTCATCCAGGGGTTCGGCAACGCCGGCGCCCACCTCGCCTCGATGCTGGCCGCCGAGGGCATGCGCGTGGTGGCCGTCTCCGACAGCCGCGGCGGTGTGCATGACCCCGAAGGGCTCGACATCGAGGCGGTCATCGCCACCAAGGCCGATGCCGGTTCGGTCGTCGAGCACCCGGGTGACGTCGTCACGCAGACGGAGTTGCTCGGACTCGACTGCGACATCCTCGTGCCCGCGGCGCTCGAGGGAGCGATCGACGCCGACATCGCCGGGAGCGTGCGCGCTCGCCTGGTCGCCGAGGCCGCCAACGGACCCTGCACCTTCGAGGCCGACGACGTCCTGACCGACCGTGGCATCGCCGTGCTGCCCGACGTGCTCGCCAGTGCCGGGGGCGTGACGGTGTCCTGCTTCGAATGGGAGCAGAACCTCGCCGGCGAACGCTGGACCGCGGCCGACGTCGCCGAGCGGCTCGAGCGCCACATGCGCCGGTCGCTGCACGACGTCTGGCAGGTGGCCGAGCGGCGCGCACTGCCGCTGCGTACGGCGGCGATGGTGCTCGGCGTCGACCGGATCGCCACCGCGCTCGAGGACCGGGCCGGCGTACGTCCCACGGAACTGGCGTCCTGACCCGGCGTGCCGCTGGATTCTCGTAGCATCGGGTGACCGACAGGGCGCACGAGGCGAGGCGAGCGATGCAGGCCCGGACCAGCGGTACCGACCTCGTCGATGCGCTCATCGACGGGGTCCACATCGGGGACAACCTCGTCCTGCAGGGCGACGACGCGGCACCGCTCGACCTGCTCGTCGAGCGGTTCGTCGCGGCCACGCGGGGCCGGGTGCCGCTCGTGCTCGTCAACGTGTCGCGACCCTGGCAGGGGCCTGTCCCGCCGGACACCCGTGTCCTCGACTGGTCCGCGGTCGGCAGCGATTCGCCCCCGACGCTGGACGACGCGCTGCCTCCCGGCGCCGACTTCGGCGCCGCCATGGCGATGCTGGAGGCGGCGGACGACCGCGTCGGCGAGGGGGCCGCGTTCGTCATCGACGACCTCGACGGCGTGCAGCGGACCTGGGGGCCGGGCGCGGCGCTGGAGTTGTTTCTCTCCACCTGCCCACGGCTGTACCGACGCCGCAGCCTCGCCGTGTGGCCGCTGCACACCGGCGCGCACCGCCCCGCGTTCCTGCGGCGGCTGACCGAGATCACCCAGGTGGTCGTCGACTTCACCACCGACGCCGAGTCGAGCCTCGTCACCGTGCGCAAGGCCGACGGACGCGGGGAGCAGGTCGTCGGGCGGCGCGTGCGGGCCGTCGTCGTCGACGGCGACCTCGCGGCCGTGGACAGCCCCCGCAACACCGGCGAGCTGCTCGGCACCGTCATCCGCGACCAGCGTCTGGCCCGCGGGCTGTCGCAGGCCGAGGTGGCGCGTCGGGTCGGGATCACCCCGTCGGCGCTGTCCCAGGTCGAGCGCGGCGTACGCGGGCCGGGCGGGGACACCCTGGTGCGCCTCTGGGAGGTGCTCGGGGTGCCGTTCGGGCCCGGCGAGCGGCCGGAAGCCGGCTATCGCATCGCCCGTCGCAGCGGGCGCGACCGGACACGGCTGCAGGACGGACTCACCGGCGAGTGTCTCCTCGACGACCCCGTGGCCGGCGAGGTGTGGGCGCTGGACCTCGCCGGTGGCGCGTCCGGGTCGCACGGCCCGTTCGCGGTCAAGCGACCCGAATCGGTCCTCGTGCTGCGTGGCGTGGTCGACCTGCAACTCGACGGGCGGACCGAGACCCTCCACGAGGGCGACGCGCTGGTGGCGGAGACCGCCAGTGTCCGGGGCTGGAGCAATCCCGGCGCGGAGACCGCGCGCCTGCTCTGGAGCATCCATCGCCCCTAGCGCGTTCACGTTGCGGCAGTACCATGAAGCACTGCTTCACGACGCCCACCCGCGGCGCGTTCCCGAGAGATCCGTGGAGGTGCGGCATGGCCGCCGACGTCCCCGCCAAACTGCCGCTCGTCCTCACCGCCGAGGGCCGGGCCTGGCTCCAGGCGCGCATGGACCGGCTCGCCGCACGCCTCGAGAGCCTGGAGCGTGAGCTCGCCCGCGGCCGCACCGACGACCTCATCGCCGAGCAGCGCACGCTGCGCGACCAGGCCGACGAGTTGTCCCGCACGCTGCGCGACGCGGTCGCGCCGGGCGACGTCGTCGACGACCCCACCATCGTCGAACTCGGCGACGAGGTCGAGGTGGCGTTCGACGACGGCTCGCGGGAGGCGTTCCTCGTGGTCCACCCGCTGGAAGCGGCCCTGGACGACCACCGCACCTCCGCGGAGGCACCGCTGGCGCAGGCCGTGCTCGGACGTCGACCCGGTGACGTCGTGACCGTCAGCGCGCCAGCCGGCGCGTACCGTTGCACGATCGTCCGTCGCGACCGGATCGGCTGACGTCTTGTACCTCCAGGCGGGCGAGGAGGCGGCCGACCGCCTCGCGCGTGCCGCCGCCCTGGCCGGCGTCCCCGCCGCGATCGTCACCGATCCCGACGTCGAGACGAGCCAACTCGAGGGCATCGAGGTGGTCGTGGTGCCGCTGCCCGCCGATACGTCACTGGAGGCCGGGATCGGCCTGATCCGGCGACTCGGCCGCACCCGCCCCGGCCTGCGTGTCGTCGCCGTCGGTGACACCGACAGCAACGCGTTCTCGTTGGCGTTCGACGCCGGTGCCGATGCCTGGGTCGACCACCGGGCCGAACCCGCCACGATCGCGACGGCCATGACGGGGTGGCCGGGCGCAACCGACACCGACCGTCGCGGTGCACGGCGGCGCCCGGCCCGGCGTTGGCGTCGCCGGGATCAGCGTTCGCCGGAGGCGCGCCGCTTGTTGTAGACGTCGAACGCCACGGCCAGCAGCAGCACGAGGCCGCGGACGACCGCCTGCAGCGACTGGTTGACGCCCATCAACTGCATGCCGTTGCTCATGGTGCCCATGATCAGACCACCCACGATGGCGCCGATCACGGTTCCGACGCCACCGGTGACGGCGGCCCCACCGATGAAGGCCGCGGCGATGGCGTCCAGCTCGAACATGTTGCCGGCTGCCGGCTGGGCGCCGTTGGAGCGTGACGAGTACACGATGCCCGCGACCGCGGACAACAGGCCCATGTTGACGAAGATCCAGAAATTGATCTTGCGGACCTTGACCCCGGACAGGCGGGCAGCGGTGAGGTTGCCGCCGATCGCGTAGACGTGCCGGCCGAAGACGCTGCGTCGCATGATCGCGCCGTAGGTGAGCACGAGCGCGGCGAGCAGGATCAGCACGATCGGCAGGCCGCGGCTGCGGGAGAGCTGGTAGGCGAAGGCCATGACGACCGCCGCGACCGCGACCGTCTGGAGGACGAACAGCGGCAGGGCGGGGACCGGCTGGTCGTAGGCGATGCGACGCTGTCGCTGACGGAAGGCGTTGAAGGCGTAGCCGGCGACGGCGATCGCGGCGATGACGATCGTGAACAGGTCGTAGCCCTGCCCACCGAGGAGCCCGTTGAGGAAGCCACTGGCGATGCGCTGGTACTCGGCCGGGAACGGCGACAGCGAGACGTTGTTGAGCACCTGCAGCGTCAGGCCGCGGAACATCAGCATGCCCGCGAGGGTCACGATGAAGGCGGGGATGCCGACGTAGGCGACCCAGAAGCCCTGCCAGACGCCGACGAGCAGGCCCGTCAGCAGCGCACCGAGCACGCCGACCCACCAGGGATAGCCGTTGCGGATCACGAGGACGGCCGAGACCGCGCCGGTCAGCGCGACGACCGAGCCCACCGACAGGTCGATGTGGCCGCCGATGATGACGATGACCATCCCGATCGCGAGGATCAGGATGTAGGAGTACTGCAGCACGATGTTGGTGAGGTTGCCCGGGCTGAGCAACATGCCGCCGGTCAGGACCGCGAAGAACCCGACGATGGCGATGAACGCGACGTAGATCCCGCTCTGACGCAGGTTCCCGGTCACGAGTTCCTTGAGGTTGAGGAGGGTCGCCATCAGGCCTGGTCCCTTTCCCTGGTCATGAGTTCCATGAGCCGCTCCTGGGTCGCCTCGGCGACGGGGAGTTCGCCGGTGATACGACCGGCTGACAGCGCGTAGATGCGATCGCAGATGCCGAGCAGCTCCGGCAGTTCCGACGAGATGACCAGCACGGCCTTCCCCTCGGCTGCCAGGGCGTTGATGATGGTGTAGATCTCGTACTTGGCACCGACGTCGATGCCGCGGGTCGGCTCGTCGAGGATCAACAGTTCCGGGTCGGTGTAGAGCCACTTGCTCAGCACGACCTTCTGCTGGTTGCCGCCCGACAGCTGCCCGACCACCGACATCACCGACGGCGCCTTGATGTTGAGGTTGCGGCGGTAGCGCTCGGCGACGGCGATCTCCTCGTTGCCGTTGACCCAGCCGTTGCTGGACAACTTGCCGAGGGCAGCGGCGCTGACGTTGCGCTTGATGTCGTCGATGAGGTTGAGCCCGTACTGCTTGCGGTCCTCGGACACGTAGGCGATGCCACTCTCGATGGCGGCGTCGACGGTGTGCGTGTCGACCTCGCGGCCGTGCATGTAGACCCGGCCCTCGACGCCGCGCCCGTAGGTGCGGCCGAAGACGCTCATGGCGAGCTCGGTGCGGCCCGCTCCCATGAGGCCGGCGATGCCGACGATCTCACCAGCGCGGACCGACAGGTTGGCGTCGGAGACGATGACGCGGCCGGCCTGGGTCGGGTGCATCACGGTCCAGTTCTCGATCCGGAACACCTCCTCGCCGATGTCGGGGGTGCGCTCCGGGTAGAGGTGGTCGAGGTCGCGGCCGACCATGCCGCGGATCATGCGGGCCTGGGTCGCGTCCGGGCCCGACATGTCGATGGTCTCGATGGAGTGGCCGTCGCGGATGATCGTCGTCGCATCGGCCACCGCGACCAGCTCACCCAGCTTGTGGGAGATCATGATGCAGGTGATGCCCTCGGCCCTGAGCTGCCGCAGCAGGTCGAGCAGGTGCGCCGAGTCCTGGTCGTTGAGGGCCGCGGTCGGCTCGTCGAGGATCAGCAGCTTGACGTCCTTCGACAGCGCCTTCGCGATCTCGACCAGCTGTTGCTTGCCGACCCCGAGCTGGCCGACCGGCGTGGTCGGGTTCTCGTCGAGGCCGACGCGGTGCAGCAGTTCACCGGCGCGCCGGTTGGTCTCGTGCCAGTCGATGAAGCCGCGGGTGCGGACCTCGTTGCCGAGGAAGATGTTCTCGGCCACCGACAGGTAGGGGACGAGCGCGAGCTCCTGGTGGATGATCACGATCCCGAGCGCCTCGGAGTCGTTGATCGACTGCGGCGTCACGAGTTCGCCGTCGAAGTGGATCTCCCCGTCGTAGCTCCCGGCGGGGTAGACGCCCGAAAGCACCTTCATGAGGGTCGACTTGCCGGCCCCGTTCTCGCCACAGATGGCATGGATGTGGCCACGCTGCACGGTCAGGTTCACGTTCTCGAGCGCCTTGACGCCCGGGAACGTCTTCGTGATCGAGCGCATCTCGAGGATGGCGTCGCCCATCCGTGTTCCTTTCCGTGCCGGTGCGGGTGGCACGTGGGGCCGGCGTCGCGCCGGCCCCCACGTCCCGACCGGTCAGGTCACTGGCCGGCCTCGACCTGCTCCTGCGTGTAGTACCCGGTCTCGACCAGGGCACTCTCGATGTTGGTCTCGTAGACGATCGTGGACTCGAGCAGGTACGACGGGACGACCTTCACGCCGTTGTCGTAGGTCTCGGTGTCGTTGGCTTCGGGCTCCTCACCGGCAAGGTAGGCCTGCGCGGCGACGACGGCCTGCTCGGCGAGCAGACGCGTGTCCTTGAAGATCGTGGCGAACTGCACCCCGTCGTTGATCAGCTTGACCGAGGCGATCTCGGCGTCCTGACCGGTCACGACCGGCATGCCGTCGGCGATGGTCGGGCCGTATCCGGCGTTCTGCAGCGCGGTCAGGATGCCACGGGAGATGCCGTCGAACGGCGACAGCACGCCGTGCAGTTCGGTGTCCCCGGAGTAGGCGGCCGTCAGCAGGTCCTCCATGCGGCGCTGGGCGGTCTCCTGGCTCCAGCGCAGCGTGGCGGCCTGTTCGATGTCCATCTGGCCCGACGGAACCTCGATGGTGCCGTCGTCGAAGTAGGGCTGCAGGGTGTCGATCGCGCCCTGCCAGAAGAAGTGGGCGTTGTTGTCGTCGAGCGAGCCGGCGAACAACTCGACGTTGAACGGACCCTCCTCGCCGGTCTCGGTGCCGTCCTCCTCGAGGATGCCGAGGCCGACGAGCAGCGAGGTCGCCTGCTGGACACCGACCTGGTAGTTGTCGAAGGTGACGTAGAAGTCGACGTGCTCGCTGTCACGGATCAACCGGTCGTAGGAGATGACCGGGATGCCGGCGTCGGCGGCCGCCTGGAGCTGGCCGGCCAGCGCCGTGCCGTCGATGGCGGCGATGATCAGGGCGTCGACGCCCTGGGTGATCATCTGGTCGATCTGCTGCGACTGCGTCGGGATGTCGTCGCCGGCGAACTGAAGCGAGACCTCGTAGCCGGCCTCCTGCAGGCCGCTCTCGACGGCGGCGCCGTCGGCGATCCAGCGCTCGGAGGTCTCGGTCGGCATCGCGACGCCGATGAGGCCGCCTTCGCCACCGGCGTCGGTCTCGCCACCGGCCGTGGTGTCACCGCCGGCGTCGGTCTCGCCTCCGGCACCCGTGCCACCGCAGGCGGCCAGCCCGAAGGCGAGGACGAGCCCCGCCGTCATCGTTCGGAGTGTCTTGTTTCGCATCATCGGTGCTGCTCCTTGAAGGTGCCTGCGGGGTGAGGCCCTTGCGGGCGATCCACCTCGACCGAGCAGGCGCCGGACGAGGGCGGGTGGTGCGCCGGGACGGCGCGGGGCCATGCGGTTGGTGCGGTCACATCCCCTGTGCGAGCCGGTAGTAGGCCTGGTTCCAGCGCAGTTCCCGCAGGAAGTCGCGGGGGGTGACGCCGTCGTCGATGACCGCCAGCTCCATGCCGGCGATCTCGGAGAGGTCTTCGAACACCGAGACGCCGAGCGCGGTGGTGAGCACCGTGTGGTGCGCCGCACCGGCGGTCAGCCAGCATTCGGCCGAGGTCGCGAAGTCGGGTCGTGGGACCCAGACCGCGCGCGCCACGGGCAGGTTGGGGAGCTCGGCGTCCGGTGGCACGACGTCGACGACGTTGGCGGTCAACCGGAAGCGTTCGCGCAGGTCGGACATCGCCACGACCACCCCGTCACCCGGATCGGTGTCGAAGACGAGCCGGACGGGGTCCTCGCGACCGCCGATGCCGAGCGGGTGGATCTCCAGACGTGGGGTCGAGGTGGTCAGCGACGGGCAGATCTCGAGCATGTGGGCGCCGAGGATCTTCTCCTTCCCCGGCGAGAGCTCGTAGGTGTAGTCCTCCATCAGCGACGCACCGCCGGGCAGGCCGTGACCCATCGCCTTCGCCGCCCGCACCAGCAGGGCGGTCTTCCAGTCGCCCTCGGCGCCGAAGCCGTAGCCGTCCGCCATCAGGCGCTGCACGGCGAGGCCGGGCAGCTGGCGGAGGCCGCCGAGGTCCTCGAAGTTGGTGGTGAAGGCACCGAAGTCGCCGGCTTCGAGGAAGGCGCGCAGGCCCAGCTCGATCCGGGCGCCGTAGCGCAACGCCTCGTGGCGCTCGCCGCCCCGGCGCAGCTCCGCGGCCACCTCGTAGCGATCGTCGTACTCGGCCACCAACGCGTCGACGTCGGCGTCGCTGGCCCCGTCGACCTCGGCGACCAGGTCGTTGACGCCCCAGGTGTTGACCGACACCCCCAGCCGTAGCTCGGCCTCGGTCTTGTCGCCCTCGGTGACGGCGACGTTGCGCATGTTGTCGCCGAAGCGGGCCAGGCGCAGGTGCTGCAGCGTGTGCCAGCCGGCGGCGGCACGGGCCCAGGTCCCGACCTTGGCCTGCACGACGGCGTGGGTCGCGTGCCCGACGACCGTCTTGCGGCCCGTCGCCAGACGCGTGGCGACGTAGCCGAACTCCCGGTCGCCGTGCGCGGCCTGGTTGAGGTTCATGAAGTCCATGTCGATGTCTGCCCATGGCAGCTCGACGTTGGCCTGGGTGTGCAGGTGCAGCAGCGGCTTGCGCAGGGCGTCCAGGCCGAGGATCCACATCTTGGCGGGCGAGAAGGTGTGCATCCACACGATGACGCCGAGGCAGTCGTCGTCGCCGTTGGCTTCGAGGGCCATCCGCCGGATCGCGTCGCGGTCCTTGAGCACCGGCTTCCACGCGACCGTGACCGGCACCTCGTCGGCGGTGTCGAGGGCGGCGGCCACCTGCTGGGACTGCTCGGCGACCTGGCGCAGGGTCTCCTCGCCGTACAGGTCCTGACTGCCGGTCAGGAACCAGATCTGCTTGCCCGCGAAGGGGTCGTTCATGCCGGCTGCTCCTCGCCCTCGTCGTCGCGCTGGCCGTAGACGTTCTGGTAGCGGTCGTAGAGCGCCGCGATGTCACCGGCGGGGATCGGCACCGGCTCGCCCAATTGGCGAGCGAGGTGCACGGTGCGGGCGACGTCCTCGCACATGACCGCCGCCTTGACGGCCGCCTTGGCGTCCTTGCCGATCGTGAACGGCCCGTGGTTCTGCATCAGCACGGCGGGCGAGTTGGATCCGCGCAAGGTGTCGACGATGCCGCGGCCGATCGAGTCGTCGCCGATGAGGGCGAACGGGCCGACCGGGATGTCGCCGCCGAACTCGTCGGCCATCGCGGTCAGCACGCACGGCACCGGCTCGGCACGGGCGGCCCAGGCGCAGGCGTAGGGTGAGTGGGTGTGCACCACCCCGCCGACCTCGGGCATGTGGCGGTAGACGTAGGCGTGCGCGGCCGTGTCCGACGACGGCTGCAGCCGGGCCGAGGTGCCGTCGTCGATCTTGCCGCCGTCGAGGTCGCACACCACCATGCTGGCCGCATCGAGCTCGTCGTAGGACACCCCGGACGGCTTGATCACGAACAGATCCGCGCCGGCCACACGCTCGGACACGTTGCCGGCAGTCCACACGACCAGCCCGTTTCGCGGCAGTTCGGCGTGGAGCGCAGCCACCCGCGCCCGCGTGTCCGCGACGCGCTGGCGCACGTCGGCGTCGAGTTCGTCGAGCCGCAACCTCATGCCGTGGCCTCCACCCGTCCCGGGGCCGTGAGCGCCTGCCGACGGATCGCCTTGAGTCGCCGCATGACGTCGTTCTCGCCCCGCCCGAAGTAGTCGTGGAGGCGCCGGTACTCGGCGTAGAGGGCGTCGTAGCGAAGCGCCGCGTCCTCGTCGGGCGTGTAGGCGGCGACCACCCGCCGGCCCATCGCGCGGGCGGCCTCCCGGACGTCGGGATAGGCGCCCGCGGCAACGGCGGCGTGGATGGCGGAGCCCAGCGCGGGGCCCTGCTCGGAGGCGATCGTCGACAGCGGCAACCGGGTGACGTCGGCGTAGAGCTGCATCAGGAACCGGTTCTTGAGCAGGCCGCCCGCCACGATCAGCTCGGTCACGGGAACGCCGGCGTCGGCGAACGCCTCGACGATGGTGCGGGTGCCGAAGGCCGTGGCCTCCAGCAGCGCCCGGTAGACGTCCTCGGGTCGGGTCGCGAGGGTCATGCCCACCACCAGCCCGGCGAGCTCGTGGTCGACCAGGACCGACCGGTTGCCCGAGTGCCAGTCGAGCGCCACCAGCCCGTGGGCACCAACGGGTTGCTCGGCGGCGCGCTCGGTGAGCAGGTCGTGCAACGAGACGCCACGCTCGGCGGCCATGGCCGCGTAGTCGGCGGGGACCTGGTGGTCGACGTACCAGGCGAAGATGTCGCCGACCCCGGACTGGCCGGCCTCGTAGCCCCAGAAGCCCTCGAGGATGCCGCCGTCGACGACGCCGCAGATCCCGGGTACGGACGCGAGCGTGTCGCCGTTCATCACGTGGCAGGTCGAGGTGCCCATGATGGCCACCATCTGGCCCGGCTCGACCGCGTTCGCAGCCGCGGCCGTCACATGCGCATCCACGTTGCCGACGGCGACCGCGATGCCCTCCGGCAGGCCGGTCCAGGCGGCGGCCTGGGCACTCAGGCGGCCCGCGGGCCGGCCGAGTTGGCCGATCTCGTGGGCGACCTTGGTGTCGGCGAAGTCGGCGAAGTCGGCGGCCAGTTCGGCCAGGAACTCGCGGGACGGGTAGGCGCCGTCCTGGTAGATGCCCTTGTAGCCCGCGGTGCAGGCGTTGCGGACGTAGCGGCCCGTGAGCTGCCAGACGATCCAGTCGGCCGCCTCCACCCAGTGGACCATCGCGTCGTAGACCTCGCGGTCCTCCTCGAGCAACTGCAGGCCCTTGGCGAACTCCCACTCGGAGGAGATCGCACCGCCGTAGCGGTCGATCCACGGCTCGCCCCGGCGGTGGGCCAGCTCGTTGATCCGGTCCGCCTGTCCCTGGGCCGCGTGATGCTTCCAGAGCTTGACGTAGGCGTGGGGGCGGTCGCGGAACCGGTCGAGTTCGTTGAGCGGCGTGCCGTCGGCGGTGGTCGGCACCATCGTGCACGCGGTGAAGTCCGTGCCGATACCGATCACGTCGTCGGGGGCGACGCCGGCTTCGCGCATGGCGGCGGGAACCGCCTGCTGCAGCACCGCCACGTAGTCGGCCGGGACCTGCAGGGCCCAGTCCGGCGGCAACGCGCGACCGTCACCTGCGGTCAGCCGCTCGTCCATCACCCCATGGGGATAGTCGTGAACGGCGCTGCCGAGCTCCTCGCCGTCGCGGACGCGCACGACGACGGCCCGGCCCGACAGGGTCCCGTAGTCGATCCCGATGACGACGGCGCGGTCAAGCTCCACGTCGGCTCCCTTGCCCGGTCCACCGACGGTCACCACACCGCCGGAAGTGGTCCCCCGATGTTAGCGCTCACATTGCCAAAATGTTAACGCTCACATCATGGGACCAATGCCCCTGGTCGGCGCCGTGCGGTGTCACGGCGCGTCCGGGCCAGACGGTCAACCCGCCTGGAATCGGCGTGTGGAAGCCCGTGCTATCAACTCTGGCGCGATCAGCGTGCGCGACGCGGGGGCGCCGTCGAGGGCCGCGAGCAGGACCTGGATCGCGCGCGTCCCGGCCGCGGCGAACGGCTGCCGCACGGTCGTCAGCGGCGGCTCGAAGTAGCCCGCGCCCTCGACGTCGTCGAAGCCGACCACCGAGACGTCGTCGGGCACCCGCACCCCCGCCTCGTGGAACGCCCGGATCATGCCCAGTGCCATGGGATCGTTCGCGGCGAAGATGGCCGAGGGCAGCCGCCGCTCGGCGACCAGCCGCCGGCCGATCTCGTAGCCGTGGACCGGATCCCACCCGCCGGCGACCATCGGGGGCACGGGCAGGTCGGCCTCGAGCAGCTCGTCGCGCCAGCCGACGATGCGCGACCGGGCGTCGAACCAGTCGTTGGGGCCGGCGACGTGGACGATGTCGCGGTGGCCGAGGTCGATCAGATGGCGCGTCGCCATGCGGGCGCCGACCTCCTGGTCCACCGCGACGACGTGGAGCGAGGTGCTCTCGCGCAGGCCGGCGGCGATCATCACCACGGGCAGGGTGGTCGACAGTTGCATCGCCGCGGGAGCCACCTGGCTCATCGGTGCGACGAACACGATGCCCTCGACGCCGAGTTCGAGGAAGAACTCCAGGGCCCGCTCGACGGTCTCGGCCCGCGCATCGCGCATGACGGCCAGCGTGGTGGCGTAGCCGGCCTCGCTGGCGGCCTCCTCGATGGCCATGGTCATGTTGGCTGGGCCGAACCTGGCCTCACCAGGGTTGACCACCCCGATCAACCGGGTACGCCGCGTCACCAGGGCGCGCGCCGAGGTGTTGGGCCGGTAGCCGAGTTCGCGGATCGCGGCCTTGACCTTCTCGAGCGTGGCCGGCCGCACCGTCTGCGGATGGTTGAGCACCCGCGACACGGTCTGGTGCGACACGCCGGCGAGCTTGGCGACGTCCGTCATCGACGGGCGGCGACCGGGCGGCGGCGTCAACGCTGGGGTACGGGCCATCTCACACTCGCGTCGCCGGCGTCGCCGGAGCCTAGCGCCGGGGCCGGCGCCGGAACGCCGTGTCCGGGGCGCACCGCAGCGGTTTGCGCACTCCCCGGCGCCATGGTTAAGGTCGCCTTACTTAGGTAAGGTCGCCCTCACCGTCCCGCTTCCAAGGAAGATCCGTGCTCCTGTTCCGACTCGGCGCCTGCGCGTGCGCCATCCTCGTGGTCGGCTGCGCCTCGGGCTCTGGCCCCGACGCCGGCGACCGCGCCGCCTCCACCGCGGCGACCAGCCAGGAGACTGCCGCTGCCGATGCGTTCCCCGTGACGATCGAGCACGCCTTCGGCGAGACGGTGATCGCGTCCGAACCGCAGCGGGTCGCGACCGTGAGTTGGGCCAACCACGAGGTACCGCTCGCGCTGGGCATCGTCCCGGTCGGCATGGCCGAGGTCACCTGGGGCGACGACGACGGCGACGGTGTGATGCCCTGGGTCGAGGAGCGGCTGAGCGCTCTCGGCGCGGAGGTCCCGGTGCTGTACGACGAGACGGACGGCATCGACTTCGAGGCGGTCGCCGACACGAACCCCGACGTGATCCTCGCCGCCTACTCCGGCCTCACCGAGGAGGACTACACGACGCTGAGCCAGATCGCACCGGTCGTCGCCTACCCGCAGCTGCCGTGGGCGACCTCGGTCCAGGACATGATCCTGATGTCGAGCCGGGCGATGGGGATGTCCGCCGAGGGTGAGCGCCTCGTCGCCGACTACGAGGCGGACGTGGCGGCGGCCTTCGCCGAGCACCCCGAACTGGAGGGCAAGCGGGTGATGTTCTCCTACCTCGACCCCAACGACCTGAGCACCGTGGGCTTCTACACCACTCACGACACCCGCGCCGCCTTCCTCGCCGAGGTCGGGATGCAGGTGCCGTCGGTGGTCGAGGAGCGTTCGGCGGCCTCCGAGACCTTCTACGAGACCATCAGTGCCGAGGCCGGCGACCAGCTCGACGACGTCGACATCCTGGTGACCTACGGCGCCGCGGACGGCTCCACCCTGCAGCGGTACCAGTCCGATCCGCTGCTGTCACAGATCCCCGCCATCGCCCGGGGTTCGGTGGTCGTGCTCGAGGAGTCCACGCCACTGGCCGCGGCGGCCAATCCCTCGCCCCTGTCGATCGCCTGGGCACTGGAGGACTACGTCGACCTTCTCGCCGCGGCTGCCGCCACGGTCGAATGACGCCGGCGATGCCGCACGGGGTCGTCCCGGGCGAGGTGACGCCGCCCGGGGTCGCGGCGCGCGACGCCGAGGTCCGGTTGGTCGTCGGACCGCGGCTGGCCTGGTTGACGCTGGCGCTCGTCGCCACGGCCGCCATCGTGGTGGCGTCGGTGGCCTTCGGGACCCGCGTGGTGGGCCTGGCGGAGATCGGCAGCGCGTTCACGGGGACCGAGGACGGCATCGCGCAGGCGGCCGTGCTCAAACGCATCCCCCGGACGATCCTCGCGCTCCTGGTCGGTGCCGCGCTCGGTCTGGCCGGCACCGTGCTGCAGGGCGTGACGCGCAACCCGCTGGCGGATCCCGCCATCCTGGGAATCAGTCCCGGGGCCGCGCTCGCCGTGGTCGTCGGCCTGGCCTTCTTCGGCGTCTCCTCCCCGTTCGCCACCATCTGGCTGGCGATCGCCGGCGCCACGGCGTCGGCGGTCTTCGTCTATGCCGTCGGCTCGCTGGGTCGCGGCGGCGCGACACCGCTGAAGCTGGCGCTGGCCGGCGCCGCCACGTCAGCCGCGTTCACGTCGATGGTCAGCGCGATCCTGCTGCCCCGTATCGACGTCATGCAGGCGTTCCGGTTCTGGCAGATCGGCGGGGTCGGTGGTGCGAGCTTCGCGAAGATCGGGCTGCTCGTGCCGTTTGTGCTCGTCGGGGGGCTCGTCTGCCTCGCTGCGGCAGGAGGGCTCAACTCCCTGGCCCTGGGCGACGACCTCGCGGCCGGCCTCGGTGAGCGGGTCGCGACGACCCGACTGTTCGCCGCCGCGGGGGCCGTGATCCTGTGTGGTGCGGCGACTGCGGTGGCCGGCCCCATCGGCTTCGTCGGCCTCGTGGTCCCGCACCTGTGCCGGCTGTTGGTGGGGCTCGACCACCGCTGGTCGTTGCCGTCCGCGGCACTGGTCGGGGCGGGCCTGTTGACCGCGGCCGACGTCCTCGGTCGGGTGGTCGCTCGACCGGAGGAGGTCGACGTCGGCATCGTCACGGCGCTGCTCGGGGCTCCCGTGTTCATCGCCATCGTGCGCCGACAGAAGCCGAGGGCGCTGTGACCGGCGTCGCGGCCGGCCCGATCGCGCGCGAGCGGATCCGCCGGGCCCGCCACCGTGCCGGCCGGAGTGTCGCGCTGGCGGCCCTCGCCGCGGTCGTGTTCGTCATCAGCCTGATGGTCGGCAACACCTTCTATCCCCTGGCCGACGTGGTTCGCGTCGTCACGGGGGAGACGGTCCCGGGGGCGAGCTTCGCCGTCGGCGTCCTGCGGCTGCCCCGGGCCACCCTCGCGCTGCTGGCAGGGGCGGCGTTCGGCGCGGCCGGGGTCACCTTCCAGACCCTGCTCCGCAACCCGCTGGCGGCCCCCGACATCATCGGCATCAGTTCGGGTGCCAGTGCCGCGGCCGTGTTCGGGCTGCTCGTCCTGCGGCTCGATCGGGGCATGGTGTCGCTCGTCGCGGTTGTGGCCGCCCTGCTCACGGCCGCGGTGATCTACGTGCTGTCGTTCAAGGACGGCGTCGTCGGAACCCGGTTGATCCTGATCGGGATCGGCATCTCGGCGATGCTGGACAGCGTCGTCGCCTACGTGCTCCTGCGCGCGGCGAGTTGGGACCTGCAGGTCGCGATGCGATGGCTGACCGGCAGCCTCAACGGCGCGACCTGGAGCGACGTGCTCCCGCTGCTGCTGGCTGTCGCCGTCGCGATGCCGATGCTGCTGGCACGGACGACCGACCTGCAGGCCATGCGGCTCGGGGACGACACCGCCGCCGCACTGGGCGTACGCACCGAACGCACGCGGCTGCTGACCATCCTCGCCGCCGTGGCACTGATCGCGTTCGCCACCGCAGCCGCCGGCCCCGTGGCCTTCGTGGCCTTCCTCTCCGGACCGATCGCGGCGCGCCTGGTCGGTGCGGGAGGGTCGCTCACCGTGCCGTCGGCACTGGTCGGCGCGCTCCTGGTGCTGCTTGCCGACCTCGCCGGTCAGTACGCCTTCGGCGCCCGCTACCCGGTCGGGGTCGTCACCGGGGCCCTCGGCGCCCCCTACCTCGTCTACCTGCTCGTGCGCATCAATCGATCCGGAGCGTCCCTGTGACCGACGAACACGCCCTCGCCACCCGGGCGGCCACGCTCGCCTACGGCGACCGGACGGTCGTGGAAGCACTCGACTTCGACGTGCCCTGCGGCCGGATCAACGTCATCGTCGGCGCCAACGCGTGCGGCAAGTCCACCATCCTGCGCGCGTTGTCACGACTGCTGGCGCCCGCGGCGGGCAGCGTCGTCCTGGACGGTCACGACCTCCATCGCCTGTCGACGCGCCAGGTCGCGCGCACCCTCGGCCTGCTGCCACAGACCCCGATCGCCCCAGAGGGCATCGTGGTCGGCGATCTGGTGGCGCGGGGCCGCCACCCGCATCGGCGACTGATGTCGAGGTGGAGCGCGGCCGACGAAGCCGCGGTCGGTGCCGCTCTCACCGCCACCGGCACCATGGACCTGGCGCACCGTCCGGTCGACGAACTGTCGGGCGGGCAACGGCAGCGGGTGTGGATCGCCATGGCGCTCGCGCAGGAGACCGACATCCTGCTGCTCGACGAGCCGACCACGTTCCTCGACGTCAACCATCAGATCGAGGTGCTCGACCTGCTCACCGACCTCAACCGCGATCGCGGCACCACGATCGTGATGGTCCTCCATGACCTCAACCTCGCCGCCCGGTACGCCGACCACCTCATCGCGGTCGCCGACGGTGGCATCTACGCGGCGGGTGACCCCCACGAGGTGCTGACCGAGTCGAACGTGCGAGCGGTGTTCGGGATGCGGGGCTCGGTCATCGCGGACCCGGTCACCGGCAAGCCGTTGGTGCTCCCCATCGGCCGCCATCACGTCAAGCCGCAGGGCTCGACCAGGCTGGAGCGGATCTCGTGACCGTGGCACCCTTCGTCCTGGCCGCCGTTCGCGTCACGGCCGTCTCGTCGCCGTCCCCCAGCTACGTGCGCGTCGAGTTCGGCGGGCCGGAGCTCGCCGACATCGGCGTCGACGGTCCGTGGTACGACCAGCGCATCAAGATCGTCTTCCCGCCCGCCTCCGGGGTGCTGCCCGACCTCGCCCCTGCCGGCGCCGACTGGTACGCGGTATGGCTCGCCCTGCCCGAGTCGGAGCGCGGTGCGCTGCGCACCTATTCGGTTCGGGACGTGCACGGCACCGGCACGAAGACCCGTCTGGTCGTCGACTTCGTGCTCCACCTCGCTCCCGGGTCCACCGGGCCGGCGTCCACCTGGGCGAGTACCGCCGCCGTCGGCGACCAGGTGTTGCTGTTGGCGCCACGCCGGGGCCATCCCTTCGGGGGCATCGAGTTCGCCCCTGGGGACGCCACCCGGCTGCTGTTCGCCGCGGACGAGACCGGGGTGCCCGCGCTCTCCCGCATTCTGGAGGACCTCCCCGGCGAGACGACCGGCGCCGCGTTCTGCGAGGTGCCACGGGACGACGACGTGCTCGAGGTCCGGAGGCCGTCGGGCATCGATCTCCATTGGCTCCCACGCAACGGCACCGACGTTGGCCACGAACTCATTCCGGCCGTGCTCGCCCACCTCGGTCACCGGGCGACGGCGAAACCGGGCCAGATCGTCGACGAAGACGCGCACGAGACGGTGTGGGAGACGCCGACGTACTCAGCCGCCGGCGACGACCTCACCCCCACGACGGGAGGAATCCCCGGCCTGTACGCCTGGATCGCGGGTGAGTGCCACCTGGTCGCGCAGCTGCGCCGGCAGCTGGTCCGCGATCTCGGTATGGGACGCAACCAGGTGGCCTTCATGGGCTACTGGCGGAAGAGCCTCGCCGTGGGCGAGTGAGTAGCCGCAGCGGTCGTCGTGCTCGACGATCACGACGGCCGACCCGATCGGTCGGGTCGGTCGGCGCCGGGCGCGACGATGCCGTGCTCGTAGGCGGTGATGACGAGCTGGATGCGGTCGCGAACCCGCAACTTGAGCAACAGGCTGCTCAGGTGGGTCTTGACCGTGGTCGTCGCGAGGTGCAGATGGGCGGCGATCTCGGCGTTGGAGAGGCCACGCGCCACGAGCTCGAGGACCTCGGCTTCCCGGACCGTGAGTGTTGCCGGCAGCGTCGGGCGCACCTCGGTGGCGCCGAAGCGCTCGACCAGCCGGCGGGTGACCGCCGGGGCCAACGCCAGGTCGCCCTCGGCGGCCATCCGGATCGCGGCGACGAGCTGGTGCCGGGGCGCCGACTTGAGTGCGAAACCGCTGGCACCGGCCCGCAGCGCCTCGAACACGTACTCGTCGAGGTCGAAGGTCGTGAGCACGAGCACGCGGGGTCGCCAGCCGTTGGCTTCCAGCAGCGTCCGGGTCGCCTGGAGCCCGTCGGTGCCCGGCATGCGGACGTCGATGACCACCAGGTCCGGACGCAGCAGGCGTGCCTGTCGCACGGCTTCGTCGCCGTCGGCGGCCTCCCCGACCACCTCGAGGTCGGGCTCGGACCCGAGGATGGTGCGCAGTCCCTCGCGGACCAGCTCCTGGTCGTCGGCCAACACCAGCCGGATCACACGACCGCCTCCGAGACCAACGGCAGCCGCGCGGTCACCTCGAACCCGCCATCGGCGGTCGGACCGCAGAGAAGCTCGCCGTCGAAGGACTCGACGCGCTCGCGCATCCCCACGAGTCCACGCCCACTGCCCGTGACCGCCGGGCCGTCGGAGCGTCGTGGCCCGGTGTCGGCGACGACCACCTCGACCAGCGCAGGGCCGACCGTCACGGCGACGGTGCATCCGGCGGCGTCGGTGTGCTTGAGCACGTTGGTCAGCGACTCCTGCACCAACCGGTACACAGTCAGTCCCAGGCCAGGCGGCGCCGCGTCGAGATCGCCGTTCACCTCCAGCGCCACCGGGAGTCCGACCCGCACGAACCCGGCGACCAGATCGGGCACGTCGACCAGGCCGGGCAGCGGGCTCGTGCCGTCGTCGGCGCCCAGCAGGTCGAGCATGCGCCGTAGCTCGTCCAGGGCCTGGCGACCGGTGTCCTGGATGATGGTCAGCGGACGGCGGACCGCGGCGGCATCACGCTCGAGGAGCGCGTCCGCGGCTTCGGCCTGCAGCACGATGATTCCCAGCGAGTGCGCCACGATGTCGTGGACCTCACGGGACATGCGGCCACGCGCGGCGGCGACGGCCAACCTCGCCGTCTCCTCACGCTCCCGAGCCAGCGAGTCGGCCAGTGCGGCAAGTCGCACCGCGGCGAGGCGACGACTGCGGACCAGACGGCCGGCAGCCCACGCTCCACCGAAGTAGACGATCGGAAACACCGCGTCGACGAGCGGAGCTTCCGGCTCGGTCAAGGCGGCGATGATGCCGACCACGGCGAGCACCCCCGCCAGGGTGCCCGCCGCCACCGCCCGTCGTGCGCCGTTGGCGACGGCGAACACGGCCACCATGAGTGCCACCCAGGAGCCGAACGCCAGGGTCGGCCCGGTCGACAGCGCCTGGAGCAGCGACGTCGAGACCACCGCGGCAGCGACCAGGACCGGCCGGGTCCCCCGCCAGCGCAGCGGCACGGCGTGACCGAGGGAGAACAGCGCGGCCGGTAGTGGCGCCAACGTGCCCACGCCCGCCATCCCCGGCGTGATCTGGTCCAGCACGAGCACCAGCGGTACCGGCCACCATGCGCGCAGCACGGGGTCCACCCTGCGTGAAGGACCCACCAGTGCACCCATCGGTCGAGAATACGACCGCGCCGTGCTCCCGGGGTCCTTCTCGAGGAGGAGTTGGTTCGGCCGCGAGGACGGCGTGTTCCGCACCGGGGACCGAGGGAGCCGGACCCGAGCGTCCGTAGCGTCCTCGTCGGATGGCCGTCGCCCGGCGGCCGGACACCGATGAACTCGAGGAGCCGCCATGAACGCCACGTCACTGCCCGCCCGCTGTCGTTCCGTCGCGATGTGGGCCGGTCCGCTCGCCATCGCGTCGGTGGTGCTGGTGATCGGCGCGGAAGTCACCAGCCCGGGCATGCTCAACCCGGTCGGAACGGCGGGCGCCGTCGCGGGCCTGCTCGCTGGCGTGGCGTTGGTCATCGGCACGGTCGGCCTGCACGTCGGCCGGGGCGCCGGTGACACCGTCCGCCGCGGCGACATCCCGTTCCTGGTGATGCTGGCCGGCGGCGTCCTCGCCGCGGGCGGCATGTGGGACATGGTCTTCACCCTGCCGGTTCTGGCCGCGCATGCGCCCGCGTTGCTCGAGCAGGCGCACCCGTCGGTGCTGGCCGGGTTCCTGCTGTCCTACGGCACCCTGGGTGCCGGAGCCCTGGCCTGGACCATCTCGATGCGACGGCAGCAGCGACTCACCGCGGCCGACGCCCGCTGGCTCGTCGCCGGGTCGGTCGTGTGCTTCACGCCGCTGCCCACCCGGTTCTTCCTCCTCGCCGTCGCCGTCAGCATCGTCGCCGCGCGCGCCGACCGGCAGATCACGATGCACCACCCCGTCCGCGTCGAGGTCTGAGCCGTCACGTCGGCTGGTCGTTGCGGTCGGTTTCGATCTCGACGTGGCCGGCTTAGACTCGAAAGAGCCGGCCATGTCGCCGTCGGGTGGTGACGCCGATCACGGCGAGAAGCACGCACGAGCTGTTGGAGCGCGAGGCGCCGCTTCGTGCGCTGGATGCTGCGCTCGAGGAGGCACGGCGTGGGCGGGGCTCGCTGGTACTGATCAGCGGTGAACCGGGTATCGGGAAGTCGGCGCTGCTCTCGCATTTCGCGCGCGAGCGCGACCGCTCGGCTCGGGTGTTGGTCGGCCTCTGTGACGACCTGGCCATCCCGCGCCCGCTGGGTCCGTTCCGCGACCTCGCGGACGCGCTCTCGCCGGATCTCGCCGAAACCCTCGGTGGAGGGAGCATCCCCGGTGAGTTCGCCACGCGGCTGCTTCGCGAGCTCCGTGCCGGGCCGACGCCGACGGTCCTGGCCCTCGAGGACGTCCACTGGGCGGATCAGGCCACGGTCGATGCGCTCACCGTCGTCGCCAGGCGCCTGCGGGAGCTACCGGTGCTGCTGGTCCTCACGCTCCGGCCGGGCGAACTGGAGCCGGACGACCCGCTGCGCCCGGCCATCGACGCCATGCAGCGCACGACCACGTTCCACGTCGAGCTCGCGCCGCTTTCGCGTGCCGCCGTCGAACAGCTCGCCGGGGACGACACCGAGCGGATCTACGAGTTGACCCGTGGCAATCCCTTCTTCGTGATGGAACTGCTGGCGCACGGCACGGAACCACCGCCGCCGTCACTTGCCAACGCGGTGCTTGGCCGGGTGGCTCGTCTGGACGCCCCGGCCCGCGCCCTGCTGGAGCTGATCTCGGTGGTGCCTGGACGCGTGCCCATCCGCCTGCTCGATCTCGCCGAACCCGAGTGGGTCGCCGCCGCCGCGCCGGCCGAGCGACGCCGCCTGCTGACGAGCGATGCGGAGTACGTGCGGTTCCGACATGAACTCACCCGGGCGGCGATCCGCTCCAGCCTTCCGTACGGCCGCCGTCGCCTCCTGCACCGGCGCATCCTCGATGCCCTGCTGCAGGTCGACGCCGATCCGGCGGAGGTCGTGCACCACGCGGAGGGCGCGGGCGACACGGAGGTGGTCGCGGGGCACGCGCTGCTCGCCGCCCGTCACGCGGCCGCGACCGGGGCGAACCGCGAGGCGTTCGCGCACTACCAGCGGACGGCGGATCTCGCCGTCGAACGACGATCGGCAGTGGAGCAGGCGGCGCTGTTCGAGGAGCTCGCGCACAGCGCCTGGCTGACCGGCCACCTCGACGAGGCGATCGCAGCCGTGTCGCGCGCCATCGATCTGGCGGAGCAGCTCGGGGACACGGCGGCGCACGGTCGTTGCTCGAGCTTCCGTGCCCATCTCCACTGGTTCGGGGGCGACGGTCAGGCGGCGTGGCGCGATGCGTGTGCGGGGGTGCGGAGCCTCGAGGCGTCGGGGGCACCCCTCGAGCTCGCCCGCGCGTACGCCCAGTCGGCTGAACTGAGCATGCTCGCCAGCCGCGCCGACGAAGCGCTGCGTTGGGGGCAGCGGGCGATGCAGCTCGCCGGATCGGATCCGGAGATCCGGGCCCGTGCCATTGGCGCGATCGGCGGCGCGCAGCTGCAGCTCGACATCGACAACGTCGATCCCGTGCTGGAGGGCCTGGAGGTCGCCTGCCGAGCGCGTCTCCATGAGCAGGCGGTCTTCTCGCTCGTCGCGCTGGCGTACATCAACCTGCTGTGGGTGAAGCCGGATCTGGCGCGGACACACGCCGAGCAGAGCAGCGCGTACGCCAGAGAGCACGAGTTGGACGGCATGGCGACCTTCGTCGACGGGTTGCTGTCCTGGCTCGACCTGCGTGCCGGTCGTTCCGGGCGGGCGCTGAGCCGCCTACCGACCGACGACATCCGCACGGTCTCGCCAGGAACCATCGCCGAACAGCAAGCCAGGATGGTGCGCACCGAGTTCGCCGTGCGCCGTGGCGAGGGCGACATCGACGAGTGGCTCCGTCGCGTCGCCGTCGCGGCAGACCGAACGGGCAAGTTGAGCCGGATCGGACCGGTGCTCGAGTTGCAGATCGAACGGGCGCTGACGTGCGACGCGCCGCTTCCCATCGAGCGGTTCGCTGAGGTGGCCGACATCGTCGGGAGCCAGGCACTCGCGGCGGGCTGTGGCGCTGGCAGGATCGCTGGCTGGGCGTCCGTGTGCGGGATATCGACGCTGTTCTCGGGCAAGGCCCCGGCACCGCACGCGGCGATGATCGCCGGTGACTGGCAGGGCGCGGCGGATGCATTCGGGGCGGTGGGGTGGCACCACGACCGCGCCCTGATGCTGTCGTTGCTCGACACCGCGGAAGCTTTGACCGAAGCCCTGGCCATCGCACGCTCGCTCGATGCCGTCCCGCTGGAAGAGCGGGTCTGTCGCCGTCTGCACGAGGTCGGCTTGCCCGTTCCCCGCGGCCCGCTCGCGGCCACGCAGGCCAACCCCGCGCAGCTGACCGGACGACAGCTCGAGGTGCTGCGTGAGGTACGGCGCGGACACGGCAACGCGCGGATCGCGGAACTGCTGCACATCTCGCCCCGAACCGTCGAGCATCACGTGGCGGGAATCTTCACCAAGCTCGGCGTGTCGTCGCGCGCGGAGGCCGTCGCGCGTTGCGCCGACCTCGGCATCACCTAGGGCTGCGATCGCCGAAAAACCCGTGCGGTGCAAAGCCGATCTGGGTACGGGCACCGATGGCACCGCAGACCGCCCTTCGTAGGGTCGTCGTACACGTCGCGACCGCCGGAGCGAGCCACACGAGGCGTGGGGCGTTGCGCGTTGCGGTCGGCGGTGTGGCCATCGATGCGTGCGAGCGCAGACCAGACCATGAAGGAGAACCGACCGTGACCACCACGACGAACACCCGAAGCACGGACAACGGGATCGACCTGAGCCGGCTGGTCGAGACCATCGAAGCGATCGGCGACGACCCGAGCCTGGCGACGTTCACGTTCCGTGCCCGTAGCACCTGGCAGGACGGCACCTACAACGTCGGCCACATCGGCACGTTCACACACGCCGGCGCCGAGGACGAGAGCCGAGCGGCCTCCTTCGTCCTCCACGGAGACGAGCCACCCGTTCTGCTGGGTGCCAACAAGGGCCCCAACGCCGTCGAACTGCTCCTGCAGGGACTCGCCTTCTGCTACGCGGTCGGCTACGTGGCGAATGCGGCCGCCAAGGGCATCGAGATCACCCGCATGGAGTACGAGATCGAAGGCGACTTCGACGTGCGCGCGTTCCTCGGTCTCGAGGGCGCCCGGCCCGGGCTCTCCCGTGTCCGCGCGACGGGCCGGGTCTCCAGCCCCAACGCCACCCCGGAACAGCTCGAGGAGCTGTGCCGCTACGTGCAGGACACCTCGCCGGTGCGCGACTCGCTCGCCAACCCGGTGGAGATCGAGACGACGCTCGAGGTCGTCTGATCGCTGAGCGGCGCACGGAGCGCCAACGAGACGAGGAGGAGCGCATGACTGCCGCCACCCCCACACCGATCGACCCCGAGGAACTGCTCGTCAAGGTCAAGGCCATGTATCGGGCGGTTGCGGAGGCCCCGCACGACGAGTTCCACTTCGAGACCGGGCGGCCACTCGCCGAACGCCTCGGGTATCCGCCAGAGACCCTCGACCTGCTCCCCCATGGTGCGATCGAGTCCTTCGCCGGGGTCGGCTACTTCTTCGACCTCGCCCGGCTCGAACCGGGCCTCGAGGTGCTCGATCTGGGCTCGGGCGCCGGCATGGACGCCTTCTTCGCGGCGCAGCAGGTCGGGAGCGACGGACGCGTCGTCGGCATCGACATGACCGACGAGCAGTTGGCGAAGGCCGAGCGTCTGCGCGCGGAACACGACATCGGCAACGTCACGTTCCAGCAGGGCCGCATCGAGCACCTGCCGTTCGAGGAAGCGAGCTTCGACGTCGTCATCTCCAACGGCGTCATCAACCTCGCGCCCGAGAAGGACACGGTGTTCGCCGAGGCCGCCCGCGTGCTGCGCCCCGGCGGCGCACTGGCGATCGCCGACATCGTCACGGACGTACCGCTGACCGAGGCCATCGTCTCCAACGTGGATCTGTGGGCATCCTGCATCGGCGGTGCGCCGCAGCAGCGTGCCTACCAACAGGCGATGGAAGGCGCGGGCCTGCACGTCGCACTGACCAAGAGCAACCCGTACCAGTTCCTCTCCGACCAGGCGCGAGGCGCCAGTGACACCTTCGGCGTCAAGAGTGTCTCCGTCCTGGCCCGGAAGGAAGAAGGCCGCTGAGGTCCCGCCTCCACCTCAGACGCGGAGCCGGCCGGTCTCGTGGGCCCACATCGCGATCTCGACGCGGTTGCGTGCCGAGAGCTTGCGCATCAGGGCCGCGAGATGGGTCTTGACCGTGCTGATGCTGATGTGGAGTTCGTCGGCGATCTCGCGGTTGGTTCGCCCACGCGCGACACGGACCAACAGCTCCTCCTCCCGGGGGGTGAGCGGCTCGACGGGCGGTGCCGGCGGCGGACCGGTGTGGGCGTCGGCGAAGGTCGCGAGCAACCGCACCGTGATGTTCGGGGCGATCAGGGCGTCACCTCGCGCGGCAGCGTGGATGGCCTGGGTCAGCAGTGCGGGGCCGGCGTCCTTGAGCAGGAATCCGCGGGCGCCGGCCTTCAACGCGCCGTGGACGTACTCGTCGAGGTCGAAGGTGGTGATGACGACGATCGCGAGCGGTTCACCGACACCGGGACCCGCGAGCTGCCGGGTGGCCTCGATGCCGTCGAGGTACGGCATGCGGATGTCGAACAGGCACACGTCGGGCCGCAGCTCACGGGCGAGGGTGACGGCGTGCAGACCGTCGGCGGCCTCGCCGACGACCTCGATGTCGGGCTGGGCGCCGAGGAGCATGGCCAGCCCGGCCCGCACGATGTCCTGGTCGTCGGCGATGAGCACGCGGATGGCCACGTCTACACCGACCGCTCGGCGGCATCCGCGGCATCCGCGGGGTCCACGGCCCGAGTCCGCCGCGGCAGCGTCGCGTCCACGATCCAGCCACGGTCGGGAGCGGGGCCGGCATGGACCGTGCCGCCGAGCAGCGCGGCGCGCTCGCGCATGCCGACGAGGCCGAACCCCGGCCCGGTCGTCGGGTGGCGCACCGCCACCGGATCGCCGTCGTCGCGGACGGTCAGGCGCACCTCGCCGAGCCTGTCGGTGACCTCGATGGTCACGCGCGTGGCGTTGTGCGCATGGCGGGTCGCGTTGGTGACCGCCTCCTGGGCGATGCGGTACAGGGCGACACCGACGGGCTGCGGCAGGTCGGCGAAGTCGCCGCAGCGGGCCACCTCGATGCGTGGCGAGCCGTCGTGACGGGCGAGCTGTTCGAGGTGGTGCACGTCCGGCTGGGGGGCGAGATCCGGTCCGTTGCCGTCACGCAGGACGCCGACGACGGCGCGCATCTCCTCCAACGCCCGGGAGGCGGCTTCCTCGATGGTGGCGAGCACCGTCAGTGCGCGCTCGGGGTCGTTGTCCGCCAGCGCGCGTCCGGCCTGGGCCTGGAGGACGATGCCCGACACGTGGTGGCCGACGGCGTCGTGCAGGTCGCGGGCCAGGTCGTGTCGTTGCCGGAGCCTCGCCTGCTCGACGTCGCGCTGGCGGGTGGTGTCGTGGAACCGGATGGAGGCGCCCACCGCCGCCGAGCACAGGAAGAACCCGTACCCGGCCACCACCTCGGCCACACTCGTCGGGTCCGCGACATGGGTGATCCCGAGCCAGGCGATGATGACCACGAGCCCGATACCCGCTTCGCGGCCTGACGCCCAACGGCACAGCGCATAGGGCAGCACGAGCACCGCCGCGATGCTGGCCAGCCCACTCGCCTCCATCACGAAGATCCGTGCCACGTCGAACACGATGAGCGTGCCGAACGCGACCGCGACGGCGGCAAGGGGGCGAGTGCGCCGCCACAGCAGGGTGAGGCCGACCACGGCGCTGACCGCCAGGGCGACCGGCAGTCCGGTCCGATCCTCGCGGACCCCCACCTCGACGACCGACGCGACCGCGACCGCGCCGACGAGGGCCCAGTCGCGCCACACGCGGGCGGGCGCATACGTGGGACGCGGTTCGTCCCAGAACGCCGAGATGCCGTGACCGACCATGGACGCAGCGTAGGGACGGCAGGGCGGTCACGGCTCAGCCGGAAGCATGAGATCCGCGCTCGCGGCCTGACGCCCTCCTGCGCCCTCCGCGTTGCGGACGGATCATTGACGCGGGTGACAAGTCGGCGGATGGTGACCGGTGGAAGCGTTCGCGCCAGCGCCGGTTCGCCGCGTCCGCACGGCGGACCGGTTTTCGACGTGACGCGAGGGGCACCACCGGACGGCGGGGACTGCCATGTCTGCTCGTTCTGGACGGGGCGCGTCGATGCTCCTGCTGGTCCTCGCCGTCTCCTGCCGCGCCGCACCGGTCCTGGATGCCGGCGAGCAGGAGGCGCGGGTGACGGCCTCCCCGCGCGAGGCGGACGAGTCCGCATCCGACGAGGAACGCCGGACCGAGGGCGGTGACCGCGGCGACGCCACCGACTCCACCGGATCCACCGACGCCGCCGACGCCGCTGACCCCGCCGCGCGCGGTGACGAGGGCGATCCCTTCGACGAGATCGACTGGGCACTCCCGCCTGCCGGCCCCGGCTCGCCCTCGGTCAACGAGGATCCGATCTACAAGATCCTGGACGACCTCGATCCGCGGAGCTGTGCCGCGCTGCTCGACCCGGCCCAGGGTTGGTTCGATCCCTCGTCGTTCGGCACCGGCGAACGCAGCGTCCATCTGTTCGAAGCGGGTGCACGGTTGTGTGCCGGCGACCGGGCCGGCGGACGCGCCAGCTACGAACGCGCGCGGCAACACGAGTGGAGTTTCGCCGTCGAGCAGCCGCTGCACTCACGCGTCTGCAACGTCTGGGATGCCGTCATCCGCATGGTGGACCCGGGTGCAGGCCCCTGTGCACTCGAGGAGCTTCGCTTCGACGCGCCGACGGACGACGAAGTCGTCGACCCGTCCGAGCCGTCCGAGGACGGAACCACGACCGAGCCCGGAACCGCGGGCGTCGACGAGGCGGGAGCGTCGGCGGAGGTCGGTCCGACCGAGAGCGTCGAGGACGGCGAGAGCGTCGAGGACGGCGAGGGCACCGGGGCCGACGTCACCGGTGATGCACCGTGACGTCGCCACGTTGAGCGCGAACGGAGCGGGCAACGCGGAGCTCCGCAAGCACCTGGTGTCGCTCGGAGCGAACGTCACGGTGCTGACGGGCCTGCTGGTGTACTTCGGGTGGAAGCGGGCGGAGACCCAGTCGCGCGTCCTCGGCGTGGACGTGAGCATCTTCGGGATGTCGACGGTCGACTACGTGCTCCGCAGCGTCGACGCGCTGTTCGTGCCGATCGGGGTCGGCGCCTTCGCCGGGCTCGGTTGGATCTGGATCGACGGACGGATCCGCCACCGGCTCGCGGTCGATGCCGCGTGGCCGGCCCTGCGGCGCACCACCAGGGTCCTCGCCCTCGCCTGGCTGCTGCTGCCCGTGACGGTGTACGGCCTGGGTCGGCTGTGGCCACGTTTCGGGCTGTTCGGCTTTCCGCTCAGCTTCGGGGGCGGCGTTCTCCTGTCCGCCTACGCGATCGACCTGCGCGCGTCGCTCGCGGACGTGCCCCATCGCGTCGAGCGCTCGACCGGCCAGAGCGAGCTTGCGAAGACGCTCGTCGGCATCATCGTCGTGCTGAGCCTGTTCTGGGCGGTCACCAACTATGCCACCTTCCGCGGCGTCCGCCTCGCCGTGGAGTTGATGGAGGGCGTCGACGAGCTGCCGAGCGTGGTCGTCTACAGCCCGGCGCGCCTCGCCATCGACGCCCCCGGCGTCAGCGAGCAACGGGTCGCACCGGAGGACGGGGACGCCGAGATTGCGGCGCCCGACACCGACGGTGATGCCCCCACGCAACCGGCGCCCGCGGGCCTGTACCGCTACGACGGCCTGCGACTGCTCGACCGGATCGGCGAGCGCGTGTTCCTGCTCTCGGACGGCTTCGAGCGCCGCCACGGCGTCGTCGTCGCGCTGCCCGACGACGGCAGCGTCCGGTTCGAGTTCGTGCGCGATCGACGCTGATCCCGCCGCGCGTGGGCGGCGCCTCAGCCGCTCGCGCTCCGGCGGTAGACGTCCCACAGCCCACCCAGGGCGACCCTGCCGAAGGCGCTGACTGCCGCCCCCCGATCCTGGAGCCCATGGCAGCCGGTCGGCTCGACCGACGTCACCAGCTGCCGCGCCTGGCGTGCGCCCATGCGGAGCTCGCCGTCACCGACCACGGGCCCACGACCGTCGTCACCCTCGGTCAGCTGCAGTCGCAAGGTCCCGAGATCCTCCCACAGGTCGAAGCCACGGTCGTCGCGCAGGAGCTTCACGCCGCGGACGTGCAGCGGTCGTCGGTCGAGCCGCACGACCGCCTCGTACATCAGCTCGCGTCCCGTGCCTCCATCGCGAGGCAGCCGCACCGAGAAGGTGCCGGCGTCGAGGTAGCGGGGTCGCCCGAGCGCCGGATGGTCGAGGCGACCGACGAGCTGGACCGGCTGACCCGGATCCGCGGCGAAACCGGCGATGTCGCGAATCTCCACGGTCAGGTCGAGCGTCGCGTCGCCTCGCTCGGCTGCCTGATCGCCAAGGTCGAGCGCGAGGGATCCCTGCATGCGTTCACGGAAGCGCACGCCGACCGGTGGGTCCTGCATGGCGGTCGCGCGTTCGTCGAGCGCGACCCCGGCCGGTGTCGACGACGCGAGGTAGTTGCGCGCGTCCCGGTAGCCCATCGCCACCAGCGTTCCGGCGTCGATGCGGCCGAGGTAGAAGTCGGGATCGAGCGGCAGGGGGAACGCCGGCTTGACGACGTGCAGCCTGATGGGCCGTGTGCTGCCGTGCACGGGCTCGCCCGCGAGCCGGCGGTCGTTGATCTCGCGGATCTGTTCGAGCTCGGCGAACAGCGCCCCGTTGGCGCTCATCTCGATCATGTGGACGTACTGCTCCAGTGGCCCTTCGCCGTACCTCGGGGTGTTGCCGATGCACCACAGCAGCCACAGTTCGTCGGCCCCGCGCCGGACCGCTTCGAGCAGGTTCGCGTCCTTGACCCACACCGCGTCCGTCCACAGCGATCCGTGCGCCTCCACCGGCGGCATGAACAGCGGGAGCGAGATGCCGGCAACGAGCAGGTCCTGATCGACACGATCATGGGGGATCGCCGCGCAGGTCTTCGTGGTGAAGTTGCAGACGTTGAAGGTGCCCTCGAGCTCCGTGCAGGCGTTGATGCGGGCGACATCGATGCCCAGGTCAGGGAGGACGTGGTCGACGATGCCGTCGGCGTCGCCCATGGCCAGCAGGTTGGTCGGGCCGCCGAGATAGTCGGCCAGGGGCATCATGGAGACGAAGCGGCACACGTCGAGCCGCTCCCAACGCGCACACAGCTCCGCGGGGCTGACCCCGGACAGCAGTGCGCCGAGCGTCAGAATGCCGCCGGAGGTCCCGTCCCCGTGGGCGAAACGCAGACCGGCTTCGTCGAGCGCGAGCACGACGCCCGCCTGCCAGGCGACCCGCATGCCGCCGCCGGCCAGGATCAGCGCACGCCGTTGGCTCGTGTCGGTCCCAGACGTTGCGCCCGTGTCGTCCGCCATCGTCCGTCCTCCTGTCGCGCCATACGGGTGGTCACCGCGATCACGCACACCCCGACCAGCTCCCAGCCGAGGAACAGCAGCATCAGGATGCTCGGCCGCCCGTCCGCGGCGAGGCTCCACAACCGCGCCACCACGCCGGCGCCCATACCGAACAGGAACAGCCCGTTGTGCACGCCGGCGGTGAAGATCTCGCGGCGGAAACGCAGGGCGAACAGGCCGAACGCGAGTTCCATCGCCCGAAGGAAGCGGTACTGGCTCAGCAGGTCGGCCCGAGCCCGGTCGGGCAACGCTTCGAGGTGGACGCCGAGGAGCCACGGCAGGTCGACCCGGGCACCGACGATGCCCCATGCCCCGGCGGCGATCAGCAGCAGGACGTAGCCGTAGAACAGCACCAGGGCCAGCGACCTCAGTGGCGGGTTCGGCGCCAGTGCCATGTCATCAGTCCTCCCGAGACGAGGTCGAAGCCGGCGACCAGCAGTGCGAGCGCCCCGAACAGGCCCCTCCCCACGCCGAGGGCGACCGCGATCGCGGCCCCGTACTTCTGCAGCGCACCCCAGAGCAACGCGACCTCGCGGGAGTCGCTGGCCAGTTCGGCGTGCAGGACCAGTCCGCCGACGATGGCCATGAACATGCCGATGATGGCGAAGAAGTGCTCGGTCGTCGGCGTCGTCGAACCGCCGACCAACGTGAGCACGAAGGCGGGGGCGAGCAGTTGCAACAGTCCCGAGACCACGGTGATGGCCGCGATCGTCAGGACGGCGCTGCGGAGCAGGTCCTGGCGGACGCGGACGGCGAGCGTGCTCATCGGACCGCGAACCAGGTGAACCAGGCGGCCATCGCCACCCACTGCACGGTCCACAGCGCCACCCGCACGCGGTTGAGCCGCATCCACCGCGACAACGTGTGCCGCAGGCGTGCCTCGTCGGTGATACCGGCCTTCATCTCCCGGTTGAACGGCAGGATGTAGCGGGTGGTGAGCAGGGTCGCGGCGACCACACCGGCGAGCACCACGACCGGCACCCAGCGACGGGGGCTGTCCCATTCGGTGACCAGCAGCACGCCGCCCGCCACCAGCATCAACCCGGTCATGACGGTGAAGAACCGGGTCGCCGCCTCGACCTGCGGCACGAAGTGGGAGTAGTAGTTGTCGGTCCGCAGCGCGTCGGCGGTCGGGAACGAGAACAGCACCAGCGACCAGCCCGTGCCCAGGTACATCGACGTGCACAGCAGCAGGAACAGGGCGGCGCCGACCGTCAGCCCGTCGTTCACCTCCCGACCTTCGGCGGCTCCAGCCAGTCCTCGCTCCGACCCAGCTCGGCGACGGTCTCGAGCCCCTCGGGCACCTGAGTCACCGGCTCGGGGGACGTCAGGAACCACCCCTCGAAGTGGTCGTCGAGCACCCCGCTGGTCGTGGGCAGCCAGGCAGCGAACACGGGATCGCTGGCGATGTCGAGCTCCCGCAGCGGATCCATCCTGGGGTGGCTGCCGAGGTAGAGCCGGGCGCTCGCCCGCCGTCCGAGGGCGACGTGCATGCCACCCCTGAAGTAGATCGTGGACTTCATCAACAGGCCGCGGAACTGGCAGTAGTTGACCGCGCTGGCGCGAACCGGCAGCCGGACGCCCGCTGGCCGGTCCACCTCGATCCGCATCGCCAGCTGGCCGTCGAGGTCGTACTGGCTCGCGACCTCGTCTTCGGCGATCGTGAAGTCGAGGTTCGCCTGGTGCTTCGGCATGCCCCAGATCCCCTTGCCGCCCTTGACCGAGACCTCGGTGCTGACGGGCAGATCCACCACGTACTGCCCGGTTCCGAACGCGCGGCGAAACAGGCCCGGGAGCACCATCGGCGCCCGGCGGAGCCCGCGGGTGCAGGCGATCGCGATGCTGAACTCGATGTACGTGCCGATGTCGGTGACCCGGTAGTCGATGACCGTGATGAGCAGCAGGCCACGACCGCCGGGAAGGCGGAGCGGATGCAGCTCTTCTCCGGGCATCAGCGCACGGGCGCGGTCGGCGTCGATGCTGAAGCCGGCCATCAGCACGGGCGAGTCACTGGAGTCGACGGGCAACAGGAAGGGGATGCCGTCCACGCGGGCGTGACGGCCGGCGAGGCGGCGCTGCCGTGCTGGGATCATGCGACCAGCTCCTTGAGGATGAGGGGAAAGACGTCGCGGGCGGCATGCCGTCCGAGGAAGACGTCGAGGTGGCCGTAACCAGGCAGCACGTGCAGGGCGTGGCGGCCCGGCGCATGGGTGTCGAGGAACCGGTAGGTGCGACGCTGGCTCTCGGGGAGAAAGCAGAGGTTGTCGCCGCCGGCGAGCAACACGAATCGCGCCTCGGTACGGGGGGGTCCGGCCACCACGCTGACCGGCAGTGGGCCGCCGGTGTCACCGCTGACGAGGTGGCCGCGGACGACCGACCGCACCATCTGCCGGAAGAACGACACCGGCACCTCGGCGAACTCGTGCGCGATCCAGTCATGGGTGGCGGCGTCGAGGTTGGCGTGCGACCACAGGCAGGGGAACCCCGTGCCGTAGGTGAAGCTGACCATGCGACAGACGATGTTGTCGCACTCGCGGTGGGTCAGCCGTACCAGCCCGACGATGGCACGGGCGGTCGCGTCGGGCGCCTCGAGACCCCAGGCGGGATTGAGATAGGGGGTGAGTCGTCCGATGACCGGTGTCGCCGCCCGGATCTTGACCTGCGAGACCTTCGGCAGGACCGGGTGCAACGACACGGCATTGCTCACGATGGTGGTGACCTCGGGCAACAACCCGGCCACGGCCGCCATCGCGAAACTCGTGGAGCCCTGGCAGTGCACGATGGCTTTCAGCTCGGACGCGCCGGTGTGCGCGAGAACGGTTCTCACCGCCGAGGGGTGGTCATGGACCGCGGCGTCATCGAGCGTCCACTCGCACGGCTCCACGTCGATGCTCGCGCGCCAGTTCTCCAGCCACACGTCGTAGCCGTCGTCGACCAGGGCGTCGACCAGGGTCACGGGCACGGGCGGCTCGAAGATGGCGCTGCGCACCCCGGCGCCGTGGACGAGCAGCACCGGGCCGCGCGTGGGCTCGCGCCCGCCTCGTACCCGCACCAGGTGCAGCGGCTTGCCGTCACCGGCGAGGAAGGGCACCGTCTCCCGACGTTGGCGTGTTCCGGTCGCGACGGCACTCATCCGACCACCCCCCGTTCGAGTCTGATCGGCGCCTCGATCAGCTGGGGCTCGAGCTCGTCACCGTCGGGTTCGAGCCAGGAGTCCTCGGGCGAGGCGCCCGCCCGGACGCGCCAACGGTGTGCGACCTTTGGGACGCCGATGGCGTACACCGTCAGCGCCTCCTCGGCGACGTGCAGCCGGACGAAGCACTTGTGGTCCTCGATGCGCGCCGCGGCGAAGAGCTCGTTGGTGTTGTGACCGGTCGTGTCCGCCAGGAGCAGGTAGCCGGCGAAGACGTAGCAACTGGCCAGACCGCCCACGATGCCGGAGGCGACCACGAACGCCGGCAGGTAGAGGGCGTCCGGGAGGCGCGAGAGCGCGTTCGCCGCCAGGGTGATGGTCCCGGCGGCGACGAGGACGTGGGCGATGCCGTGCGGCAGACCCAGGCCCAGCCGCCACCGCCAGCGGTGATCCTTGGTGAACAGCAGCATCCCGAACAGGATCAAGGCGGTCACGACGCTGGCCGCCGGTGTGGTCGCGATGCGAGCGACGGCCGCACCGAAGGTCAGGTCGCGAAGTTCGGCCGTCAGGCCCGCCCCCGTGCTCCGCGCCCACCACAACACCGCCAGAGAGAACCAGGCGTGCAGGGCGGTGACCAACCGCCAGAAGCCGCGGTTGTCGAACGGCAGGCCGCCGACCCGCCAACGCAGGCGCTGGGACGTTTCGCGGTCGGGGTAGGTGGCCGCCATCCGGTAGGCGGCCGACGGCGTGGTCTTGCCCCGCGCCCGGGATGCGGCCGGTGGAAGTTCGAGGTTCGGGGGCAGGCGGTGCGTGGCCGACAGATAGGCGCCCCCGCCGCCGGCCGTGATCTTCTGCCGGTCCCCGTCGATCTCGGTGTAGCGGACGTAGTGGTGCGCGTCGCCGCTCAGCGCCACGCGGACGCGAGCTCCGACCGGTGTCAGGACGTGGCGTTCGAAGAAGTCGAGGTGGGCGTAGCTCTCGGGCTCCTTGGTGTTGGCCCCGACCCAGGTCGGCTTGGCGGAGCAGAGCACGACCTCGTCGCCCGCCTGCATGCGTTCCTCGGCGATGCGGCGGAAGTAGTCCAGCTGCGGCGCGTCGATGTAGGTCTCGAACTGGATGTCGAGACCCCACAACCACCAGCGGTGCGGCAACTGCACCGCGAAGTAGCTGCGGCGCTGACGCGTCTGCCAACCGCCGATGAAGCGGCCCTGACCGAACACCCGCAGGAAGGCGGTCAGCCCGTCGTACCAGTCGTGGTTGCCCGGAATCGCGTACAGGGTCGGGTGATCGGTGACCGTGTAGGGCAGAGCGGCGCCGTACGGGCCGACCAGGCGCTGCTCGTAGAGCTCGACGCTGGCACTGGGATAGACCTGGTCACCTCCCATGACCAGCACGTCCCCCCGCGTGGTGGTGGTCGGCTGGCCGTCCACGCCCGCGACATCGAGCTTGCCGGCCGCGAGCAGCGACGCGACGCTGTAGGTGGCGTCGAAACCGTCGCCGAGGTCGGCGACGTAGTCGATCCACACCGCGGCGCGGTCGCTGACGTCCTGGGGCGGATCGACGCCGAGTGCCCCGAGCAGTTCCCGCTTGTCGGCGTAGGCGCCGAACAGCCCCGACAGCACGGCACGCTGACCCGTGTCGATGAGCTCGCGGGGCGACAACCACTCGACCATCGACGCCATCTCGAACCCGAGGGCCTCGGGGTCGGTCGAGGTCGGCCTCGGGGGCGGCGGGGTCATCGTCGTGCCCCCGCCCCACCGAGCTTCGGGCCGTAGAGCCGCCACAGTTCACCGAGGAACAGGCGGCCGAAGTCGGACAGCGCCCGGGCCCGCGCCTGGGCCGTCGGACCTTCCGTCCGGAACGTGGTCATCTGACGGGCGAAGTCGCGCTTGAGGATGTGCAGCACCCCCGAGGCGAGGACGTCGGCGCCGTCCTCCTCGAGTGGGCCGACGTGGCCCCGCAGCAGCTGGGTGTAGAGGGTGGAGGTGTCGCGCCAGACGTCGAACCCGGGGTCGTCGTGGATGTCCTTGTAGCCGTTGAGGGTGAAGGCGTCGCCGTCCGGCCCGACGAGGAAGAGCCGGTAGAGCATGCGGCGCCGGGCCGGATCGTCCTCCTCGACGAACAGGTGGAAGATGCCCCGGACGACCGGCAGTCGCCCTCCGAGCGGGCCGTACTCGACCCAGCCCTCGGCGATCGCCTCGTGGGTCGGATCCTGCAAGAACGCGTCCACGTCCGCGATGCGGATCGTGAGATGGAACATGCACGCGTGGCCTTGCTGCCTGCCCTCGTCGAAGCCGACCGCGTGGTCGGTCGCTCCCGGGGCCGCGAAACCCTTCATGTCCTCGGTGAACTCGAGGCTGGTCGGCGTGGTCGCGGGCACGGGCATCTCCTGCGTGCGGTGGCGCGGCTCGAGCGAGGACGTGCCCGCGACCTCGGCCCGTTCGAGGATGCGTTCGGCCATCCGGTCGGCGAAGGCGGCGATGGTCAGGGCAGGGTTCGGACCCACCGGGCCGGGCATCGCGGCACCGTCGGCGACGAACAACCCCGGGTAGGCGAAGGACTCGCCGTAGCCGTCGACGACGCCCTCGCCCACGTGCCGACCCATCGGTGCCCCGCCGAGTGGATGGACCGTCACCACGCGCTTGAGCCGGTAGGTGGGGTTGTCACGCAGTTGCCCGCCGAGGACCCTGGCGATGTCCTGCATGCTGGAGCGCACCGCGTCGAAGTAGGACTGCGAGGTCGCCGTCGTCCACTCGATGTTCAGATAGTTCCTGCGCAGCCGCATGACGCCGTCGGGTACGTCGCGCCCCATCCCCAGCAACGGCATCGAACTCGACGACAGCGAGGCATCGCCCAGCAGGTCGCTCAGCGCGGCCCCGATGTCGCTGCGGGGGGTACGGCTGACGGTCGCCCACAGCCGGTGCAGGACGAACCGGGCGGCACGCCGCACGCTGCCCGGTGCCTGGGACGCCTCGAGCAGCCAGTTCACGAACTGGGGGTACCCGGCGTCCTGAAGGTAGTAGCCGCGCCCGCTGCCCCCGTCGACCTCGTCGGGGACGCGAATGGTGCTGGTGATGACCGGACCCCGGCTGGCGTCGAGGTGACGCACCGCGCCATCGGGCGTCCGGGTGCCGATCATGAACCCGAGCAGGTCGCCGTTGCCGCAGAAGCGGGTGCCGAGGGCCGGGCCGAGCCCTGGGAACGAACGGCGGTTGCGCAGCAGCAGGTAGGGAGTTCCGAGGGCGCCGGCGGCGAGGACGAGACGGTCCGCGGTCAGCGTGCGCAAAGGCAGCTTGCCGGTGGCCTTGGGCTCGCCCTCGCGGGCCGGGTCGTGCTCGACGTAGTCGACGCGGAAGCCGCCCCCGGGGAGCGGGGCGAAGTGTCGGACCTCACATCCCGTGCGGACCTGCGCCCCGCGGGCCGCGGCGGCGGACAGGTAGGTGTGGTCGAGCGTGTTCTTGGCACCGACGTTGCAGCCGATGTCGCACTCGCCGACGAGTCGGCACGTACTGCGACGCCGGCCGTGGATGTTCGGATACGGGGCCTCCGGTAGCGGATCGCCCGGATGCGCGCCGGCACCGGCGAACGAGACCGCCAGCTTGGGGAGCTGCCAGCCGAGACCCAGCTGCCCGGCCGCTTCACGCAGTGCGCGGGTCTTGGGCGTGTCGGCGTAGGGCGGCCGGTCGAACGGATAGCGCTGGGCGTCGAGCATGGCCTCGACGCGGTCGTAGTGGGGATCGAGATCGGCTCGGGAGATCGGCCAGTGCTCGTACCCGGTGCCGAGCGGCTGCTCGTGGACGAACCAGTGCTCGTCCTTGCGCAGGAGCACATTGGCATAGATCAGCGAACCGCCTCCCAGGCCGCTGCTCACCACCGCGTCGATCCCGCGGAAGGACCACACGTCGAACATGCCGTGCAGGCCCTTGCTGGGGTCCCAGAAGTTGGCGGCCATGTCGCGGGGCGAGCGGGGAAAGTCACCCGGTGCGTAGGCCTTGCCGCGCTCCAGGACGCAGACCGACAGCCCCGCGTCGGCGAACCGGAACGCGCTGGCGGAGCCGCCGAAGCCGGAGCCGACAACCGCCACCCCGAAGTGCTCCACGCCGACCATACGGGCCCCCAGGCCACGGCTCGTCGCCGCCTGAACTTCCGGTCGTTCCCCCTGCCCGGCCCACCGACCGAACCTGCCGAGCGTAGCTCGAAATGGCTAGAAAGACCAGAGGCAGATCACGCCGCCTCGGCGGCCCGTGCTTCGATCTCCCACGGATGTCTGGCATAGGAGAACCCCGACCGAGCCCATGCCGCCAGGTAGCCGACGTAGTAGCCGACCACACCGCGCAGCCGGTACTGCTCCCAGTGGGCGAGCTCGTGCCGGCGCAGCCGCTCGGAGTCGCGGGTCACCCGTACGAGGATGCCCACCGGCGGCAGACACATCGCCGCGATCCACGGCAGCGGCAGCCACCGCACCATGCGGAACTGCGCAGGTCGGCTCGCGCGCGTCGCCTGGCCGGTTCGCACCCGTTTCCCCCTTGCCACGACCGAGTATGAACCGGCTGCCGACCGTCGACAAGGGTCAGGCGTGACGTCACGGGTGCCGACCGGCGTGGGGTGATCGGGCCGCCCTCGTTGACCGGTACGCATCGCAGGAGGATGCTGGGGACCAGCTCGTAGCCGGGGCCATCGGTGCGCTGCGGCGGCCGCCGCACGACCGGTCGCACAGGGAGCGGCGGACGCGGGCGGAGGTGGGGCGATGGACGACGCCCAGCGCGACGGGCGCGAACCGCCCGGGCGGCCCAACATTGCCGCGGGTTCGACCGCGGTAGCGGGGCGGGTGGGGCTGACCCTGGTCCTGGTCGCCGGCATCGCCGCGGTGTTGGCCGCGGGCGCACTCCTCGATGCCTACTGGCGGATGGCGGGGCTCGAGCTGCTCCTGGTGGCCGTGCTGGCGCTGGTACCGGGGTGGCTCTACCTCGAGTTCGTGGTGCATCGCGGTCAGGGGCTCTACGACGAGTACGTCCTGAACCTGTTTCGCATCCACGCCGACGAGTACCGCAACCTGCCGGCGCCCCCACAGCACACCAGCTACTACCAGCCATGGCGTAGTGAGCACGACGCCCTGCAGACGACCACGACCGACAATCTGTACCGGCGGAAGTTCGAGGCGGTCTTCGGCCCCGCCTCGGTCAGTACACGGGCCCTCATCGGCGCCTCCGACGGATGGCGGGAGCTCGGTCGCACGTTCGGGCCCGTGGCGTTGGCCACGATCGTGTTGTGTGTCGGCTGGGCCCTGACCCTCCAACCGGAGCTCCTGCGCGACGTCGCCGATGGCGGACCGATGTTCGCCGGCCGGTCACAGATCGCGACCTCGGCGCTGCAGTTCGGCTTCGTCGGCGCCTACGTCTTCATCCTCCAGGACCTCGTCCGCCGGTACTTCCGTGACGACCTCAAGCCGGCGGCCTACGTGTCGGCGGTGGTACGTGTGATCGTGGTGGCCATGACGGTCACCGCCGTCCACCAGGTGTGGCAGTTCTCGGACGAGACGGAGGCGGTGTTCGCCTTCTTCATCGGCTTCTTCCCGCAGACCGGCTTACGGTTGCTGCTGACCTCGCTCACCCGCCCCGTCGCCCGGCTGATCCCGTCGTTCGCGGAGGAGCATCCCCTCCACGAGATCGACGGGCTCAGCATCTGGTACGAGGCGCGGTTGCTCGAGGAGGGCATCGAGGACATCCAGAACCTGACCACCGGCAACCTCATCGACGTGATGCTGCGGACCCGTGTGCCGTTGAACCGGTTGATCGACTGGCTCGACCAGGGCTTCCTCTACCTGCGCCTGGCCGACGACGAGGGGAAGGCCCGGCGCCAGAAGCTGCGTCGGCTGGGGATCCGCACCGCGTCCGACCTCGAGGCCGTCTGGAGCCGTGGTGCCGAGCGCCCCGCGTTGCGCGCCGCCGTCGGCGAGGCCCTCGGCGAACCCGGCCGGCGTGGCGAGTCGGCCGTCGAGGGGATCCTGGCGACGCTGCAGGGTGAGTCGAACTACTGGCACGTCCAGCAGTACCGGCAGCACGAGTGGCTGTTGCGCGACCAGGTGCGACACGCGCTGGCTGCGACCGCGGCCGCCTCCGTGGCGGCCGGCTCATCCGCTGGTCCGCCCTCCGGAGGCGCTCGCCAGGTCGCGCGACGACGCGGGAGCGCGGCACCGGCCCTGACCATCGACGTCGGCACCGGGACCGCACCCGAGGCGCGACGCTGACCCGCACCCTGCCGAGCCGTTCCCGCGCGCCGGAAACGTCGAATCCGGCCGCCAGACGCATCTGGGGCCGGATCCGTGTTGCGCGCTGGGAGGGATTTGAACCCCCGGCCGCCTGATCCGTAGTCAGGTGCTCTATCCGGACTGAGCTACCAGCGCAAGGTATTGCGGTGTTTCCGCGGAGGCTGAGGGATTTGAACCCTCGAGGGCCTGAAAGACCCAACGGGATTAGCAATCCCGCGCCATAGACCAGACTAGGCGAAGCCTCCAGGCGCCCGCGAACCGGGTGTCCCGGCGCGCGGCTCGCGCAGGGTAGCAACGGTTCGGCGACACTGCGATCCGGGACCGGGTGCGCCCTTTAGGCTGCCGTTCCCGCGAACGTCGGCCCACCGTGCACCCCCTCTCCCGTCGCCTCATCGACCGCACGCCGCACCGCGTACGGCCCGCGGCCGAGCTCGCCGTGTCGACGATCGACCGCGTCGGGAGCGAGCGTCTGCCGGGTCTGGCGGCCGAGATCGCGTTCTGGACCCTGTTGTCGCTGCCGGCCCTGATGCTGACCATCCTCGCGGCCGGCACGCTGGTCGGAGGTGCGGTCGGCTCGGACTGGCAGGCCACGCTCATCGACCGCATCGTCGAGGTGGCCAGCGTCGCGCTCACCGGTCGGACGCTCGAGCGGGTGGTCCGACCGGTGCTGACGCAACTGGTCGCGGACAGCACCGCCGGCCTGGTCTCGTTCGCGTTCCTGACCACCCTGTGGGTCGCCTCGCGTGCGGTCAGGGTCGTGCTCACCACCCTGGAGCTGGTGTACGGCCGGACCGACCTGCGGGCGGCCTGGAAGACGCGGCTGCTGAGTTTCGTGCTGACACTCGGCGCACTGGTGGTCGGGACGATCCTGCTGCCCCTGCTGCTTGCCGGACCGGGATTCGGCGAACGGATCGCCGAATGGGCCGGCACCGACGCACTCGGGATCGCGACCGTGTGGCGGACCGCGTACTGGCCGGCCACGCTGGTCCTGGCGACCCTGGCGATCGCGGTGCTCTACCACCTCGGCGTCCCGGGCCAGACCCCGTGGCAGCGCGACCTGCCGGGAGCGGCGCTGGCCACGATCGTGTGGCTGCTCGGTAGTGCGGGCTTGCGGCTGTACGGCACCTGGGTGCTGAACAACGACTCGGCCTACGGACCGCTCGCGGGTCCGATCGTCGCGATGCTGTGGCTGTGGGTGACCGGGCTGGCGGTGTTGCTGGGAGCGGCGCTCAACGCCCAGATCGAGCGGCGCTGGCCGACGACCTGAGGCGGTATCAACCCGAGTTGTTCTCGCCCTCCGGCGGGAAGATGACCGCGACGACGGTCTGGGGCGCGTGCTCGAGCAGGTACTCGGCGCCGTGGCCCAGGAACGGGCGCCCCTCGACCGCGCGGGAGCGGGTGCTGATCACGATGAGGTCGGAGCCGAGGTCCGTCCCAGCCGCCAGCAGCGCTTCGGGGGTCACGGCGCCGGTGCGGACGGAGCTCCTCGCCTCGACGCCGAACCTCCTGGCCCGCTCGACCGCCTGGTCGAGCAGGCTCTGCGCCGCGACCTCGGAGCCCTCCCCCGGATGACCGACGGCCACGGGCTGCCGCTGCCCCGTGTCGGCGCCGCGGTCGCTGCGCGCCACGACGTGGACGAGGTCGAGGGCGGCATCCAGACGCGTGGCGAGCACCGCGCCGATCTCCTCGGCAGCGCGCCCGTGCCGGACACCGGTGGCGGGCACGAGGATCCGGCGCGTGTGGGCGATCTCGAAACCGCGCTGCGCTCCGCGGACCAGCAGCAGCGGGACCCGCGTGCGCGAGATCAACTCGCGCAGTACCCCCGACAACTCGTGCGTGTCGCGGAACTCCTCGGTCATCCCGAGCGCGACGAGGCCGTAGCCGAGCTCGGCCTCCTGCAGGATCGCCTCGGCCGGATCGTCGGACGTGACGCGCCGACGCTCGAGGGTGCGGTCGGTCAGCTGCTCGCTCATCTCACGCTGCGCCTCGTCGCAGCGGCACGCGTCGTCGGCCAGTCCCGGCGTGTGCACGGTCAGGACCGACACCGCCGCCTCGGGCAGGAGCAACAGGTCCATCGCCTCCGCCGCGAGCCGGGAGTTCATCCCCCCGCGCGTCGGGAGGAGGGCGCGGCTGGTCGAGGCGACCACGCTGCCGGCCAGGATCTCCTCGCGCGCGAGACGTTGCGCCTCCTCGCCCTTCGGCTGCTCGCCCCGCAGTGCACGCCGCAGCAGTGGCGGCGCCATGAGCGACGTGACGATCGCCATCAGCACGACGATCGTGTAGGCGTCCTGGCTGAACACCCCCAGCCCGAAGGCGATGGTGGCGAGCACGATCTCCATCGCCCCGCGGGCGTTGAGCCCGACCCCGATCGCGAGGCCGTAGCGATTGGGCATGCCACCGAGCCGGGCGCCGGCGTAGCTGCCGACGAGCTTGGTGAGGGTGGCGACCGCGATGACGACCACCGCCCAGAACAGCCCCTCGCCCGAGGCGACCGCGCCCAGATCGACGTAGATGCCGGCCGAGGCGAAGAAGATGGGCGCGAACACGGCCGCGGCCAGCAGCTCGATGATGCGCCGGACCTCGGGGTGCTGGTACGGGGAACGGCCGATCACGATGCCGGCGACGAACGCGCCGAGCACCGCCTCGACGCCGATGGCCTGCGTGATGGTCGCGGCGACGAGCACCACGACCATCGTCACCGTCAGCGGACCCGTCAGCCCGTCACTGACCTGACGTGACACGCGCAGGACCGTGTTGGTCATGCGTTGGCCGACGGTGAGGGCGAAGCCGAAGAAACCGGCGATGGCGGCGATCGTGAACGCGGTGGCCTGCAGATCGACGCCGCCGGAGGTGACGATGCCGGCCAGGATGCCGAGCAGGATCCAGCCGACGAGGTCGTTGACCATGGCCGCGGCGACCGTGACCTGGCCGATGTTGCGCCGCATCAGGTCCATCTCACCGAGGATGCGCGCGACGACCGGAAGCGCGGAGATGGACATCGCGACGGCGATGAAGGCGGCGAAGGTGAACCGACTGCCGGCATGCCCCACGAACAGCGCGCTCGGCATCAGCCACCCGACGACGAAGCCCAGGACGAGTGGCACGACCAGGCTGCCGATGGAGACGGCCGCGGCCTGCTTGCCGAGCCGCCGCAGCAGCGCCAGGTCGGTCTCGAAGCCGGTCTCCACCAGCAGCAACGCCACGCCGAGCCAGGCGACGGTCAGGATCGGGGCGCTCTCCGCCAGCGACCCGGGGAACAACCATTCGGCGGTTCCGGGCAGCACCCGTGCGAAGACCGAAGGCCCGATCAGCAGCCCGGCGGCGAGCTCGCCGACGACCGCCGGCTGCCCCACCCGCCGGAACAGGTGGCCGAGACTGCGGGCGACCACCAGGAGCAAGGTGAACTGCGTCCAGAACAGCAGCAGTTCGTGCTCACCGATCGGATCGAGCACGGTGTCTCCCAGGTCGGTCCACGACCGAGTCTAGGAGCGTTGCTGGCCGACGACAGGACCGACCGATGGCGCCTCGAACCGGGCGGAGGGTGAGGGATTCGAACCCTCGGGACGCGCGAGGCGCCCGCCGGTTTTCAAGACCGGTGCATTCGTCCGCTCTGCCAACCCTCCAGGGGGTCGCACGCTACCGCAGGCCCGCCCCGGACCCGGGCCGTCGCGCGTGGCGACGCGGCTGTCCGGTCAGCGGGCGAACAGGACCTCGCGGCCCAGGTAGGGCTGCAGTGCCGCGGGCACGGCGACGCTGCCGTCCTCGCGCTGATGGGTCTCGACCAGGGCGATGATGGCCCGCTGCACCGCGAGTGCCGTGCCGTTGAGCGTGTGGACGAGCAGGTTGTCGCCTTCCTGGCGACGGATCCGGGCCTTGAGCCGACGGGCCTGGTAGTCGGTGGTGTTCGAACAGGAGGTGACCTCGCGGTAGGCGTCCTGTCCCGGCAGCCACGCCTCGATGTCGAACTTGCGCGCCGCCGGCGCGCCGAGGTCGCCGACGGGGATGTCCACCACCTGGGCGTGGACCCCGAGCCCGGTGAAGACCTCCTCCTCGATCGACAGCAGGCGCTCGTGTTCGTCGTCGGCGAGGTCGGGGTGGACGAACGAGAACAGCTCGACCTTCTCGAACTGGTGCACCCGCAGGATCCCGCGCGTGTCCTTGCCGTGGGTGCCCGCCTCGCGCCGGAAACACGGCGAGTAGCCCACGTAGCGAATCGGCAGCTCGGCCTCGTCGAGCACCTCGTCCATGTGCAGTGCGGCCAACGGCACCTCCGAGGTGCCGACGAGATAGAAGTCGTCGTCGCGCGTGAGGAAGATCTGCTGCTCGTCGGTGGGCAGGAACCCGGTGCCGTACATGGCCTCCTCGCGGACGAGGACCGGCGGGATCACCGGGACGTGGCCGTGCCGCATCGCGATGTCGATCGCATACCGGACCAGGGCGAACTCCAACAGCGCACCCTCACCCTTCAGGTAGGCGAAGCGGGCACCGGAGACCTTGGCCGCGCGGGCGAGATCGAGTGCGTCGGCGGACTCGAGCAGTTCGACGTGGTCGCGGACGGGGAAGTCGAACGTCGGCTTGTCGCCGAACGTGCGCAGCACCCTGCCGTCGCCCTCGACCCCGTCCGGGGCGGCGGCCTGCGGCAGGTTGGGCACGGCGGCGAAGCGACGGAAGTGTTCCGCCTCGACCGCGGCCAACTGCTTCTCGAGATCGACGACGGTCGCCTTGCGTTCGGCGGCGGCGGCGATCAACCCCGGCCGCTCCTCCGCCGACGCCTGCCCGATCGACTTCGACGCCGAGCGTTGCTCGGCACGGGCACGGTCCACCTCGGCGACCAGCGCGCGACGACGTTCGTCGAGGTCGCGGAGGGCGGCGAGGTCGTCGTGGTCGTAGCCGCGACGGGCGAGGGCGGTGGCGACCGACGAGAAGTCGTCGCGGAGCAGGCGGGGATCGATCATGGCGCGAGGCTAACCCCTGCGTCGCGTCGCCCCGAAGCGGGGCGCGTTCAGACCCCGGTCGGTGCGTCGCGGTCGATGCGGTCCCGCCACGTCGACAGCCACGCAGCGGCATCGCGGTAGGCGGCGTCGTCGGCGGCGATCCGGTCGGCCTCGGCGGTCCGCCTCGCACCCGAACGCCGGTAGGACCCGAGCACCTTGACGTCGCGGTGGGTGCGTTTGACGGCCGCGAGCGCGTCACCGACGCGTTCGTCCGCGAGATGACCCTCGACGTCGAGGAAGAAGCAGTACTCGCCCAGTTCGTGCTTGGTCGGGCGCGACTCGATCTTGGTCAGGTTGAGGTCGCGTTCGGCGAAGATCTCGAGCAGTTGCAGCAGGGCGCCGGGCCGGTTCTCCTCGATGAACACGACCACCGAGGTCTTGTCCCAGCCGGTCGGCGCCGGCAGATGGGTGCCGACGACCACGAACCGGGTCGAGTTGCCGGTGCGGTCGGCGATCTCGCGGGCGACGACCTGCAGGCCGTAACGCTCCGCGGCGATGGGGTTGACGATCGCCAGGCGCGAACCGCCGCGTTCGGCGACGTCGGCCGCCGCCCGTGCCGTGGAGGCCGACGCGACCCGTTCGGCCTGGGGGACGTTGTGCGAGAGCCACCGTCGGCACGCCGAGAGGGCGACCGGGTGCGAATGCACCTCGGTGACCTCGTCGAGCGCCACCTCGTCCGAGGCGGCGGCCACCAGCGCGACCGGCAGTTCGAGCTCGCCGTGCACCAGCAGGTCGGTGTCGAACGCCAACGCGTCGAGCGTCGCGGTCACGGACCCCTCGAGGGTGTTCTCGATCGGGACGACGCCGCGGACCGCCTCGCCGGACTCGACCGAACGCAGCACCTCGATGACATCCCCGCAGGTGAGCAGCGCGTCGTCGTCCACGTCGCCACCGACCAGGCGGGCGGCGGTCTCGGTGAAGGTCCCCTCGGGGCCGAGGTAGGCGATGCGATCGGTCACGCGTACTCCTTCGTCACGAGGCGCTGCGACGGCGGCGACTGCGTCCCGACGAGACGACCGAGGCCCCGCGGCCCTCGACTGCGGCGTCGACCGCGGCCTGCTCCTCGGCCGAGAGGTGATGTTCGCTGAGGCCGCCGACGACGGGCTTGGCATAGCAACGGGTCTCGGTGCGGCCGTTGATCGCGGACACGATCACCCCACAGCCGCGTTCGTCGAGGAGGGCGGCGGAGAACGACAGGGCGCCGCCCATGTCGTCGAACGCGTCGTAGCGGACCACCCCTACCTTCGACACCGTGCTCCGCAGCAGCTCGCGCAGGTGCTCGGTGTTGGCGTGCACCGACCCGACGTCCCGGCGGACGGCGGCCACCTCGGTGTCGAGGCGGCCGAGCGCACCGACGACGTCCTCGCCGGAGGCGAGGTCGAAGGCCCGCCGCTGCTCGCGCCGCAGGTTGCGCAGTCGCAGCCCCAACGCCAGCACGGCCAGCGCCAGCGCCACGCTGAGCGCGGCACTGGCGAGGACGAGCCACGTGAGCAGCTGCGGATCCAACTCGATCATCGACCCCTCGAAAGGTGTCAGGACGGCGACGCGGGCGGCCGGCCGACGACCGACCGGGCCAGCGTAGCGGCGTCACCGCAACGGATTCGGTGGGGCGAAGCAATGCAGTTCGATGGCCGTTTCGCAGGTTTCGTCCGTGATTGGCGGCAACTCGCGCACGGTCCGCGCGCACCCGCTGCACCGTCCGTCGGACACCGGCCCGGCGGCCACTTAGACTCCGCCGACCTCAATTGGGACGGCAGGGGAGCAAGCACGTGTCTGCCCGCATGCGAACCATCGTGTTCGCGTTGTGTGCGTTGACGATCCTCACCACGTTGGCAGGGCCGGCGCTGGCCGAGGACGTCGCACCACCACCGACCGGGGACGGCGCGTCCCTGGTCCTCGCGCAGGGTGGCGAGACCATCCGCGGCGCGCTGCGTGACGGCGAGGGCGAACCCGTGCCCGACGTCACCATCAGCGTGGCGACCAGCGACGCCGCCGAGGTGGGCGAGGCGGTCACCGACGCCGACGGCGCCTGGGAAGTGGAGCTGCCCGGACCCGGCGACTACGTCGTGACCCTGGACGAGGGCACCCTCCCCGACGGCGTCGACCTGCGTGACGCGGACCGCAATCCCCTGGAGGTCAACGTCCGCTCCGGCCAGAACCGCACCCTGATCTTCGCCCTCGGCGAGGGCGCGGCGGGCGGCGGTTTCCTCGGCAGCTTCCTGACCCAGGCCGTCTCGGGACTGCGGTTCGGCCTGATCATCGCCATCACCGCGATCGGCCTGTCGCTGATCTTCGGCACCACCGGCCTGGTGAACTTCGCGCACGGCGAACTGGTCGCGCTCGGCGCCATCATCGCGTTCTTCTTCAATGCGCCCTCGGCCGCCGGGGGGCTGGGCATCACGCTGATCCTGGCGGGTCTCGCTGCGACGGCCCTGTCAGCGCTCGCGGGGGGTGCGATCGAACTCGGCCTGTGGCGGCCGCTGCGGCGCCGGCGCACGGGGCTGATCCAGATGCTGGTCATCTCGATCGGCCTCGCACTGCTGCTGCGGAACGCGCTGCAGGTCTGGTTCGGTGGCTCCAGCCGCCCCTACTACGACTACACCATCCAGCAGGCGTTGACCTTCGGTCCGATCCGCATCACCCCCCGCGACCTGATCGTCATGCTGCTGGCGACGATCGCACTCGTCGGCGTCGCCACGATGCTGCAGCGCACCCGCATCGGCAAGGCCATGCGGGCGGTCGCCGACAACCGCGACCTGGCGGAGTCGTCCGGCATCGACGTCCAGCGCGTGATCCTGATCATCTGGGTCATCGGCGGCGGCCTGGCCGGCTTCGGTGGCGTCCTCGCCGGGGTGGTGGAGAACGTCAGCTACCTGATGGGCTTCCGTCTGTTGCTCCTGATGTTCGCCGGGGTCATCCTGGGTGGTCTCGGGACCGCGTACGGCGCGATGTTCGGCTCCATCGTCGTGGGTCTGATCACCGAGTTGTCGACGCTGTGGTTCTCGACCGAGCTCAAGTACGTGTGGGCGCTCGCCGTGCTGATCCTGATCCTGCTCGTCAGACCGCAGGGCCTGCTGGGCCGGGCAGAGAGGATCGGCTGATGGACGTCGACTTCACGCGTGTCCTCGTGGACGGCCTGCGCACCGGGATCGGTCCCGTCGCCGCCGTCTACGCGCTGGCCGCCATCGGCCTCAACATCCACTACGGCTTCACCGGACTGCTCAACTTCGGGCAGGTCGGCTTCATGCTCGTCGGTGCCTACGGCATGGGCATCGCCGTGTCGATCCACGGCTTGCCGCTGTGGCTGGGGGTGATCCTGGGCATGCTCGCGGCGGTGGCGCTGGCGCTGCTGCTCGGCTTCCCGACCCTGCGGCTGCGGGCCGACTACCTCGCCATCTGCACCATCGCCGCAGCAGAGATCCTGCGCTTTGTGTTCAGATCCACGCCGATGGCGACCACGACCGGTGGCGCGTTCGGCATCCCGAGCCAGGTCGGCGGGTCGGGGTTCTCCGGCGGTTTCGTCCGGGCGAACCCGATTCCCGAGGGCGCCTACGGGATCGGCCCGGTGACGTTCTCGCACACCCGCCTGTGGGTGATGCTCGTGGCCTGGGCCGTCGTCGCCATCGCGGCCCTCATGGTCTGGGCCCTCATGCGCTCACCGTGGGGGCGGGTGATCAAGTCCATCCGCGAGGACGAGGACGCCGCCCGCTCGCTGGGCAAGAACGTCTTTGCGTACAAGATGCAGAGCCTCGTCCTCGGAGGCGTGCTCGGTGGTGTCGCCGGCATCCTGCTCGTGCTCAACCAGGGTGCGATGACGCCGGACCAGTTCCTGCCGCAGCTGACCTTCTTCGCCTACGCGATCCTGTTGCTCGGCGGCGCGGCGACCGTGCTCGGTCCGGTGTTCGGCAGCATCCTGTTCTGGTTCGTGCTTCAGGCGATGGACAGCCTGCTTCGCCAGACGGGATTCGGCAGCGCCGCGCTCGGTGCGGTTCGTCTCGCCTTCGTCGGCCTGATCCTGATCCTGCTGATGGCCTTCCGGCCGCAGGGGATCATGGGGAACAAGCGGGAGATGATGCTCGATGCGTGACACCCCCGCGACCCGCGCACTCGCCGACGTCGAGCCGCGTCCCGGCGTGCCCAAGCCCGACCCGATCCTGGTCGTCGACAACGTGGTCCGATCCTTCGGCGGCCTGCGCGCCGTCGACGTCGAGCACCTCGAGCTCCAGCGTGGCGCGATCACGTCGCTGATCGGTCCGAACGGCGCCGGAAAGACGACCTTCTTCAACCTCATGACCGGGTTCGACCGGCCCAACGAGGGCTCGTGGAACTTCGACGGGCACGACCTGTCGAAGGTCCCCGCGCACCGGGTCGCCAACTACGGCATGGTCCGCACGTTCCAGCTCACGAAGGCGCTCACACGCCTGACGGTGCTGGAGAACATGAAGCTCGGCGCGACCGACCAGCGCGGCGAGAAGTTCCTCGCCTCCCTGTGGCCGGGGACGTGGAAGAGCCAGGAGCGCGAGATCGAGCAGCGCGCCGACGAACTGCTCACCCGCTTCCGCATGGATCACATGCGCAACGAGCTCGCCGGCACCCTCTCGGGTGGTCAGCGCAAGCTGCTCGAGATGGCCCGGTCGCTGATGGTGAACCCGGCGATGGTCATGCTCGACGAGCCGATGGCCGGCGTGAACCCGGCGCTGACGCAGTCGCTGCTCGAGCACGTCAAGGACCTGCCCTCGTTCGGCATGACCGTGCTGTTCGTCGAGCACGACATGGACGTCGTCATGGACATCAGCGACTGGGTCGTCGTCATGGCGCAGGGTCGCATCATCTCCGAGGGGCCGCCCGAAGCCGTGTCGAAGGACCCGGCCGTCATCGACGCCTACCTGGGCGCCGACCACGGCGACGAGAGCCGCTTCACACCCGTCCCGTTCGCCGGTGCGGCCGCCCCGACACCGGTCGTGGCCGAGGCGCCACCGAGCGAGGACGAGGGCGCCGACGAGTTGACGCCCGGGCACCCCGACCATGCGAGCGGTGCCGGCAGCCACGACGTGGAGGAACAGGCGTGAGCGAGCCGCTGCTGATCGCCGAGAACGTCACGGCCGGCTACCTGCCCGGCATCGACATCCTGTCGGGCTGCAACCTGACCCTCGCCGAAGGCGAGTTCGTCGGCATCATCGGACCCAACGGCGCCGGCAAGTCGACGTTGCTCAAGTCGCTGTTCGGGTTGGTGGACATCCGCTCCGGCGCCGTCCGGCTGCGTGGTCAGGACATCACCAACGCGCCCGCGAACCGGCTGGTGGCCCAGGGCGTCGGGTACGTGCCCCAGACCCAGAACGTCTTTCCCAGCCTCACCATCGAGGAGAACCTCGAGATGGGGCTCTACCTCAAGCCCAAGCAGTTCCGCGACCGGTTCGCCTACGTGGCCGACCTGTTCCCGCTGCTCGCCGACCGACGGCGGCAGCGGGCCGGCGGCCTCTCGGGCGGTGAACGGCAGATGGTCGCCATGGGACGGGCACTGATGATGCAGCCCTCGGTCCTGTTGCTCGACGAGCCGTCCGCCGGCCTGTCCCCCGCCCTGCAGGACGAGGCGTTCCTGCGCGCGCGCGAGATCAACGCCACCGGCGTCTCCATCGTCATGGTCGAGCAGAACGCCCGCCGATGCCTGCAGATCTGCCACCGCGGGTACGTGCTCGACCAGGGCCGCAACGCCTACACCGGAAGCGGCCACGAACTGCTGCACGACCCCAAGGTCATCGAGCTCTACCTCGGCACCCTGGCCCAACAGGCGGACTGAGCCCGGGTACGCCCCCGCACGCCCCCGCGGGCCCCCGCCCGGCGCAGGCCGCTGGCCTCGGCCGTCCCGGCGGCCCCGTGAGGTGTCCGCCGGCACTTGTGCGGGTCAGGCGGTGGTTACGCCCGGGGTAACCCGCACGAATGGGATCGGCGGGCGGGTCACGTCCGCTCCGCAGCCCCCACTGGTCCTCGCAAGCCCCCCGGCCACCACGGTCGCCAGGGGCTTGTGGCGTACACGGACCGGCCCGCCTTCGGTGCGGACGACCGACCAGTTTGCCGGTGCCCGCCCAGCGACCACCCGCACGTCCGGTCGTTGCTCTGCGAACGAATCCGGGGCACGCCACACCCCCGACGCCAAGGATGTTCGAGATGAAGCAACGAGCGCTCGCCGCCGCCGCGGCAGCCGTACTGGTCCTCGCCCCCACCGCCGCGTTCGCCGACAGCCACGACACCGCCGAGGTCGTCGCCGTGCACGGCATCCCCCAGAGCGTCTTCGACACGCTCGGCGCCGACTCGACCGCCGTGGACGTCTACGTCGCCGGCAGCTACGACGCTCCCCTCGTGACCTTCGAGTTCGGTGACGTCGGCAGCCTCGACGTGCCGCCCGGCGCCTACGACCTCGAGGTGTTCACCGCCGGTGCCGACACCTCCGGTGACCCGGTGCTGACCCTCAGCACTCCCGAGCTGGCCGCCGGCATGAGCGCATCCGTCGTCGCGCAACTCGACGAGGCCGGTGACGCCCCGTCGCTCGCCGCCTACGTCAACCAGACCGACGCCACCGGCATCCAGGTCTTCCACGCCGCCGCCTTCGGTCCGGTCGACGTCGTCGCCGGTGGCGAGGTCGCACTCGCGGGCGCCGCCAACGGCGACACCGCCCGTATCGACGTCCCCGGCGGCACGACCGTTCCCGGTGTCGGCGTCGCACCCGCTGGTGGGGACGTCGCGCTCGAGATCGGTGACGTCACCGTTCCCGACGGCACCCTCGTGCTGGCCTATGCGATCGGTTCCGCCGATGACGACTCCCTCCAGGTCGTGACGGCCACCACGGCCGCGGCCGCTGGCGACAGCGGCTCCGACGGCGGCAGCGACGACGGCACGGAAGACGACACCGAGGACATGCCCACCCGCGTCGATGCCGGCTCCGCCGGTCTCGCCGCCACCGGCACGAACCTCGGCCTGGTCAGCCTGCTGCTCGCCGGCCTCGCCCTGCTGATGGCGCCGGTGGCCGCGACTGCGGTACGTCGCCGTCGCTGAGACCACCGCTCCCGCCAGGGGAGGAGGAGTTCCGGCTCCTCCTCCCCGCCGGCGTGTCCGCCGACGCTGGGAGTCCGTCAGCCTCGCGCTCGGTGGGGTCGCGCTGATCGCCGCCGCACTCGGGTTGGCCGACGACACGTCCACCACCATCGGCGAGGTGCCCGAGCAACGGACGGGCGCTGCGCCCGCCTCGTTCGGCTTCCGGCCGGCCATCCCGGCCCCGGACGGGGCCCCGACGACGGACGCGACCCCGCCACCATCGTCGGCGACGCCCCTGGCCGACGCCGAGCGCACGGCGTCACCGCCGACGGGCGTCCCCGCCACGCCCGGGACCCCCGTCCGGGTGCGCGTCGGGAGCATCGACGTCGACGCGCCGGTCGTGCCGGTGGCGTTGGAACCGAGCGGCGCCATGGAACTGCCGCCGGACGTGCGCGAGGTCGGCTGGTTCGCGCCCGGCGTCGCGCCGGGCACGGCACAGGGCTCCGCGGTGCTCGCCGGGCACGTCGACTCGCGTGCGCAGGGGCGCGGGGCGTTGTTCGACCTGGGCGAGGTCGAACTCGGCGACGTGATCGAGGTGGACGACGACACCGGGACCACGCGCCGCTGGCTGGTCACCGGGCGCACCACCTACCCGAAGGACACCCTGCCGGTCGAGGCGCTCTTCACCCGGGCCGGTGACCCGCAACTGGTCCTGATCACCTGCGGTGGCGACTTCGACCGCGACACCGGTCACTACGAACGCAACGTCGTGGTCGTCGCCAGCCCGGCCTGACCCCGCGAGCGTCGCCGCCCCGGCGGCAAGGTCCACGACCCGCAGGCGATGTCGCCGCTCCTCGTCTATGCCGCGCCAGAGCCGCACCGGTGCGGGGCGGGCGCGACATGGACGACCCCGCGCGACATGGCGGCCGGCCGGTGCCGCCTGCGGGGTCGGGAGCGACCACGACCGAAGGGCCCCGCCGGATCGGCGGGGCCCTTCGGTCGTGCTACCCGGGACGTCGGATCAGAAGTTCGACTCGACGGTCTCGAGGACGGTCAGACCACCGTCGGCACCGAGTTCCCAGATGTCGTACGAGCCCGACTCGGGCTCACCGTTGCCGGTGTCGGTGCTGGTCAGCACGACCCCCGATGCGGTCTGGTACGCGATGCTCTCGCCGTTCTCGAGGGCCTGCTTGCACTCCTCGAAGCTCGAGCACTCGGTGTCACCCGAGCTCACGTTCACCATCTCGGCGGCGATCGCGGCACCGTCGTCCGAACCGGCAGCCTCGGCGGCGAGACCGATGAGGATCGCGCAGTCGTAGGCAGCGGCGGCGTAGGTGGTGTCGGTCAGGCCGGTCTCCTCCTGGAAGCGGCTGATGAAGCCCTCGTCGGCGTCAGCGGCCGGACGGGTGCCCTTCATGCCCTCGAGGATCGACTCGTCGTTGGGGTCGACCTCCTCCCACAGCGAGTCGGAGGCGACACCGTCGGCGCCGTAGATCGCGATGTTCTGCGGACCCATGCCGGCCTCGATCAGGCTGGCCAGGATCTGCGCACCTTCGTCGAAGGCGATCAGCGCGACCGAGTCGGCGTTGGCCGACGCGACCTGGTTGACCTCGGCCTCGAAGTTCGCGGCCTCGGGGTCGTAGGTGATGGCGGCGGCGACCGTCGCACCCTGGGCCTCGAGCTCGGCAACGGTGGCCTCCATCAGGCCCTGTCCGTAGTCGTCGGCGCGGGCCAGGATGGCCGGGTTGGTGTTGCCGTCGGCGACGATCGTCTCCGCGAGGACCGGGCCCTGCAGGGCGTCGGTCGGCGCGGTACGGAAGTACATGCCGTTGTAGTCGCCGCCCGTGAAGGTCGGCGAGGTGTTGGACGCCGAGCACTGCACGACGCCGGCGCCGGTCAGGGCGTCGACGAACGACAGCGACATGCCGGAGGAGGCAGCACCGACGACGGCGTTGACGCCGGCACCGATCAGACGCTGCGCGGATTCCGAGGCGATGGTGGCGTCACCAGCTTCGTCACCAGACTCCAGGGTCACGTCCTCGCCCAGCACACCACCGGCGGCGTTCATGTCCGCGACGGCGAGCTCGACGGCCTGGATCTGCGGGGGGCCGAGGAAGGCGAGCGGACCGGACTCGGGCAGGATGTAGCCGAGGTTGAGGACGCCGTCACCTTCGACGGACTGCTCCTCGTCGCCCTCGCCGCCATCCTCGGGCTCTTCGGCGGGCTCTTCCTCGGGCTCGTCGGTGGGCTCTTCGACTTCCTCGGTGTCGGCGGGCTCGGGCTCTGCAGTGGTGTCATCACCATTGCCGCCACAGGCGGCGGCTGCGAGCGCGAGCGCGGTGACGGCCGCCATGCGGCGCAGCCACAACGATCGCTTCATGAATTTCCTCCCAAGAGGTGGTCGTGGTCGCCGCACCGGCCTGATTCCCCACCGGGGCGCGGCGATCGCGAGGCGCCGTACGGTCGCACGGCTGCCGGCCGGACGCTACTACGCGGGTAGGAGGATGTGAAGCGTTTCCGCGCGCACGGCGTCCGACTCCTGAAATCCCGGCCGCCTACGGTGTGGTGGCCATCCCCGGACGAAGGACCTTCCATGGCGGACACCCTGCTGTTCTGCAACTCCCACGGCGCCGACCAGCCCGAACGCGCCACGGTGCCGTTCATCGCGGCGGCGACCGCGGCCGTCAGCGGCAAGCGCGCCGTGGTGGTGTGCACGGTCGAAGCCGTCAACCTCGGGGTACCGGGCGTCGCCGACGGCATCGAGGAGGAGGGGATGCCGCCGCTCGGTGACCTGGTGCGGCAGTTCACGGACGCGGGCGGCGAGATCTGGCTCTGCAGCGCCTGCGCGCTCAAGCGCGGCATCACCGGGGAGCAGGAACTGGTCCCCGGCGCGTCGATCGTGGGCGCTGCCACCATCGTGGAGGCACTGGCCGAGGGTCGCGCGATCACCCTGTCCTAGGCGGCCGACGGACGACGAGTGCCGCCCCCGGCGGGAGAGACCGGGGGCGGCGGAAGCGCTCGGCTGGGAGAGGCCGGCGCGGGAGCGCGCACGGTGCTGGGAGAGGCACCGGCGCGGGTCTGAAAGATCAGGCGGCGAGCTTGTCGGCGACCTCGTTGAAGTGCGCGGCGTACTTCAACGCGATCTCGCGCTCGTCCTCGTCGATGCCCTGCTTGTCGCCGCCCATCGGGCTCCAATGGGTGGGCCCGTACGGGCTGCCGCCGGTACGGGTCGAGCCGACCTCTTCGGCCAGCCCGTAGCCCACCGGCACGATGACCATGCCGTGGTGGTAGGCGAAGGTCGACATCGACAGGATCGTCGACTCGTGACCGCCGTGCAGGGTGGCGGCGCCGGTGAAGAACCCGGCCGGCTTGCCGACGAGCTTGCCGTCCTGCCACAACGGGCCGGTCTGGTCCATGAAGTTCTGCAGCTGCGCCGTCTTCGAGCCGTACCGCGTCGGTGAGCCGAACATGATCGCGTCGAACTCCGGCAGTTCCTCGACCGTGGCCTCGGTGACGTGCGACTGGCGTTCGATGGCGGCCGCGACGCCCTCCATCTGCTTGACCTCGTCGGGCAGCAGCGGGTCCGCCACGCGACGCAGCTCACCTTCACCGCCGGCCTTCGAGACGCCCTCGGCGAGGATGTTGGCCATCTCGTAGGTCGCGCCGTACATCGAGTGGTAGACGATCCCGATCCGGGCCATGTGCGCATTCCTTCGTCGCGTGTGCTGGTTGTCCATACAACCTGGGGTTCGGAACCAGCCGCGGGATGTCTCCTGACCGGACGGACACACGAGTCCGAACCCCGCCGCCCGACCGCATCCCGGGGAACCTGCCAGGCCGGCCGCGACGGCGGTCCCGCGTTGGGCTACGGCTGCTCGAGCCAGGCGGTGAAGGGCTGGCCGGTGAGGCGCTCGTAGGCCTCGACGTAGCGCGCCCGGGTCGCTTCGACGACGTCGTCGGGGAGCGCGGGCGCAGGTGGGGTGCGGTTCCACCCCGTCGCGGTCGCGTAGTCACGTACGTACTGCTTGTCGAAGCTCGGCGGCGTGGCGCCCGGGGTCCAGCGGTCGGCGGGCCAGTACCGCGAGGAGTCGGGCGTGAGGATCTCGTCGGCCAGGACCAGTTCGCCGTCGAGGAGGCCGAACTCGAACTTCGTGTCGGCGAGCAGGATGCCCTGCTCGGCGGCATGGACAGCCGCCGCCAGGTACAGGGCGAGCGACCGGCTGCGCAGCCGGTCGGCCAACTCGGCGCCGACGGCCGCCTCGACGACCTCGAAGGGCACGTTCTCGTCGTGCGCGCCCAGCTCCGCCTTGGTCGCCGGCGTGAAGATCGGCTCGGGGAGGCGGTCCGCCTCGACCAGCCCCTCGGGCAGAACGAGGCCGCACACCGTGCCTCGCTCGCGGTACTCCTGCCAGCCGGAACCGGCCAGATAGCCGCGGACGACGCACTCGAAGGGCACGATCTCGACCTTGCGGACCAGCATGAACCGGCCCCGCAGGTGGTCGGCCTCGTCGGCGACGGCGTCGGGCAGGTCCCTGGTCGACGTCGAGACGAGGTGGTGCGGACCGAACTCGCGCAGGTGGTCGAACCAGAAGGCGGCCAGGCCGGTGAGCACGCGGCCCTTGTCCGGCACGGGCGTGGGATGGATGACGTCGTAGGTCGACACCCGGTCGGAGACGACCAGCAGGAGGTGGTGGTCGTCGACGTCGTAGAGGTCGCGGACCTTTCCCGAACGCAGGTGCGGCAGCGCATCCAGGGGCATCGCGGGCTCGCCGGTCGGAGGAGCGCGAGCCTACTGCGCCGACGGGCGGCGCCCGCCGGGCTGGTGGGAGCGCGCGCGAGCCAGGTCGCCAGGCGTGTCGACGTCGCGCGGGGTGTCCTCCGCAACGGAAACGGTCGCCACGTCGTACCCCTCGAACAGCTGCCGCGCGCCTTCGTCGCCCGAGAGGTCCAGCAGTCGCGGCCACACCTGGTGGCCGAGCCCGACGGGATGGCCGTCGCCGTCGCGGTAGCGGGCCCGGGCGATGCCGTCGGGAGCGGCGGCGGCGGCGTCGGCGACGGCCGAGACGACCGCCGGACGCAGACCGGGCTGGTCGGCGAGCAGGACGACGACGACGTCGACGTCGGGGCCGGCCGCGACCGCTTCGATACCCCGCCGCAGCGAGCCGGCCTGGCCTGCCGCGTGGTCGGGATTGTCCACCACCTCCACCTCGCCGGCCTGACGTGCGGCGGCCGCGACCACGCCGCGGTCGTGACCCACGACGACGTAGACCGGTCGCAGGCCGGCCGCGTGGGCCACCGCCACCGCATGGGCGACCATGGGCCGCCCGTCGACCTCGGCCACCTGCTTGGTCGCACCGAAGCGGGTCGCCGAGCCGGCCGCGAGCACCAGGCCGGCGGCGACGGTCGGCGCGGCCGGAGTCGTCACGCCCCACCCCCTACGCTCGCGGCCACGATCGGGATCGGACCGCACATGCACACGGACGCACGCCGGCGAGCCGTCGTGGTCACCGCGTCGGACGGGGTGACCACGGGCCACCGGGAGGACCGGTCCGGCGCGGCGGTGAGCGAGCAACTCGTCACGGCCGGCTTCGAGGTGGTCGCACGAGAGGTCGTCCCCGACGAGCGCGGCCGCATCGCCACGCTGCTGCGCGAGATCTGCGACACGGGCCGCGCCCGACTCGTCGTCGTCACCGGCGGGACGGGTTTCGGCCCTCGTGACGTGACCCCGGAGGCGACCCGCGACGTCATCGATCGGGAGGCACCGGGGCTCGCCGAAGCGATGCGGGCTGCGGGGCGTGCCGTCACGCCGATGGCGGACCTGTCCCGCGGGGTGTGCGGCGCGCGGGGAGCGACGCTGATCGTCGACCTGCCGGGCAGCCCGAAGGGCGCCATCGAGAGCCTGGCCGCCATCCTGGATCTGCTGCCCCACGCCCTGGACCTGCTGGCCGGGGACACCGGGCACTGAGGCAGCCGGGCGGGCATCAGTCGCGCTTCCGTCGCAGCAGCAGCCACACGGCGGCGAGCGCGGCGAGGACGCCGACGAGCGGCAAGGCCCGCTTGAGCGTCGCACCACCGGCCACGTCGAAGAGGTCGAGCGCGTCGTCCTCCCGCGAGGGATCCTGGTCGAGTCGTCGCGTCCCACCGTCCGCGGCCGGCGCCGGGGCGGCGGCCGCGCCCACGCTGGCAGCGCCGGTCGCGGCCGCCTCGCCGCGGCCGGGAGCGGGCTCGGTCGAGGCGGAGGTGGCGGCCGCTTCGGTGGCTCCCTGCTCCTCCTGCAGCATCAGCCGCAGTCGCTCGGCGAAGCTGTCGATGATCTTCGTGCCGACCTCCTCCATGACGCCACGGCCGAACTGAGCCGGCTTGCCGGTCACGGTCAGGTCGGTCGTCACCAAGACGAGCGTGCCCTCGCCGCCCTCGCGCAGGGTGGCCACGACGTCGGCCTTCGCGGTGCCGCCGCCGCGGGCCTCCTTGCCGCTGGCCTCGATCCTGGCCCGCTTCGCCTCGGCGTCGGCTTCGACCATGCGTGCCTGCCCGCGGTAGGTCATCGAGATGGGACCGACCTTCACTTTGACACGCCCGGTGTAGACGTCGCCGTCGACCTCCTCGAGCTGTGCGCCGGGCAGGCACGGCGCCACGCGCTCGAGGTCGGTGAGGGTGGCGAAGGTGGTGTCCACGTCGGTGGGGACGCTGAACTCGTTGGTGAACTCCACGGCGGACTCCTGGGGTGATCGTGGGGGTGGGCGGGGTGAAGGACGATGGCGACGACGGGTGGTGTGCGGATCATGCGTGGACGGGATCCACGTCGCGGTGGATGTCTCCCTCGGTCTCGCGCAGTGGGCGGCCGCTGCCGCCGTGGCGCAGCGACACGATCTCGGCCGCGATCGAGACGGCGGTCTCCTGCGGCGTGCGCGCTCCGAGGTCGAGACCGATCGGGGAGTGCAGGCGCCGCAGGTCCGCCTCGTCGACGCCGACCTCGCGCAGTCGCGCGAGACGGTCCTCGTGGGTACGGCGACTCCCCATCACGCCGATGTAGGCGGCGGGGGTGTCCAGCGCGACCTGCAGGACGGGCACGTCGAACTTCGGGTCGTGGGTCAGCACGCACACGACGGTGCGCGCATCGACCTCGGTGGCGGCGAGGTAGCGATGTGGCCAGTCGACGACGACCTCGTCGGCGTCGGGAAAGCGGAGCGCGGTCGCGAACCGGGCCCGTGCGTCGCAGACGGTGACGTGGAACCCGAGGTAGCGGCCGATGGTGGCCACCGCCGCGGCGAAGTCGATCGCGCCGAAGACGAGCATGCGGGGCCGGGGCGCGAACGACTCGACGAACACCGCCACGTCGTCCATCCGGCGCTCGCCGCGGGGGCCGACGTGACGCAGCCCGGTCTCGCCCTGCGCCAGCATCCCGCGGGCGTGCTCGACGATGGCCCGATCCAGGAAGTGCTCACCCGTTCCGCCGGTCGTGTCGGCGTCGGTCACCACCATCGCCCGGCCGACCAGGTCCGGCCGCGCGTCGTGCTCGACGATCGTGGCGACGGCGACGGGCTCGTCGGCCTCGATGCGCGCGGCGACGGCGACGAGGTCGAGATCGGACGGCGCGACCCGACGGACGAACACCTCGATGGTGCCGCCGCAGGTGAGTCCGACGGCGAACGCCTCGTCGTCGGAGATGCCATAGCGCACCCGCTGGGCGGTGCCGGAAGCCAGCACCTGCGTGGCCACCTCGACGACCGCACCTTCGACACAACCGCCCGAGACGCTGCCGAGCACCTCGCCGTCGGGGTGCAGCGCGAGGGCCGCGCCGGGCTGGCGGGGCGCGCTGGCGCTGGTCGCGACCACGCTGGCGAGGGCGATGGTGGCGCCGTCGGCCTGCCACCGGCGCAGGACCGCGAGCTCGTCACGCATCGTGCACCCCTTCCCGGTCGCCCGCCGCACCCGCCACGGTACGCGGGCCAGGCCCTTCCCGCCCTGTCGAGCGGGGGCCGGAGACGGCGGCCCCGGCGACGACCGAGGCCAGCTGTTCCAGCGACGCCAGGGAGTGCCCGGCCTGGAAGTGGTCGCAGTACGGCAGTGCCACGGCCATGCCCGCCGCGGTGGGCGCGAAGCCGGCCCGACCGGCGCGGGGATTGGCCCAGACGAGGCGGTGTGTCAACCGGGCCAGGCGCTGGACCTGCTGACCGAGCTCGGTCACGTCGCCGGTCTCCCACCCGTCGGAGAGCACGACCACCACCGCCCCACGCGCCATGCCGCGCTGACCCCAGAGGTCGAGAAAGGCGCGCAAGGTCGGCCCCAGCCGGGTGCCCCCGGACCAGTCGGGAATCGCCGCCGACACCGCCCGCATCGCCGTGTCCGCGTCACGGTGCGCGAGCGCGTCGGTCACGCGTGTCAGCCGGGTTCCGAGCGTGAAGACCTCGGTCGGTGCCTCGCGTCCCCGGACGGCGGCATGGGCGAACCGCAGCAGCGCGTCGGCATACCCGGCCATGGAACCGCTGACGTCGATCAGCAGGACGACACGTCGGGGCCGCGGGCGTGGACGGGTGGTGGGCAGCCGTGCCGGTTCCCCGCCGGCGGCAAGCAACCGCCGGACCGTCCGGCGCCGGTCGATCCGGCCGCGGTGCGCGCGCTGCCGGCGCCGGCTGCGACGGACCTCGCCGGCCAGGGAGAACCGGGCCAGCAGCCGCCGCAACTCGCGGCGCTCGGCCTCGGTGAGGTCGGCGACGTCGCGGTGACGCAGCGCCTCGACGGCACTGGCGTGACGGGTGACGGTGGTCACGGACGGGGCGTCCTCCCCGACGTCACCGGCGCCGGGGACGCCCAGTGCGTCCGCGGTCACCTGGACCCGCCGGTTGGTGCGGGCACGTCCACCGACGGTGACGCCGGCGAAGTAGGCGTCGAAGACGCGGTCGTAGCGGGGCAGGTCGTCGGGGCCGGCACACAACGTGACCCGCCCGGCCCAGTAGACGTCCCGCACCCGGTCGGGTCGCACCTGCTCGAGCGCCGCGACGAAGGCCTGCACACGCCGCGGGTCGGCGTCGACCCCGGCCGCGCGCAGCGCCCGCCCGAATCCGACGGCGACGGGCGCCAACGACGGCGGGCTCACCTCAGTCACCGGCGACGGCGCGCGCGACGAGTCCGGCGACGTCCAGTGCACGCGCCCGCTCCTGGTCCTCACGGAACTTGAGCACCGACCCGAGCGTCGCCACCGCCAGGTCGGCATCGAGGTGGTCGGCACCGAGCGCCACCAGCGCCTGGGTCCAGTCGAGGGTCTCGGCCACACCGGGGACCTTCAGCAGGTCCTGCCCACGGAGGTTCTGCACGGCCGACACGACCTCCCTGGCGAGCCGCTCGGAAACGCCCGGCAACCGGGTACGGACGATCTCGACCTCGCGCGCGAAACCGGGATGGTCGAGCCAGTGGTAGTAGCAGCGGCGCTTGAGTGCGTCGTGGACCTCGCGGGTGCGGTTCGAGGTCAACACCACCACCGGGGGTGTCGCCGCCCGGATCGTGCCGAGCTCGGGCACGCTGATCGTGAAGTCGCTCAGGACCTCCAGCAGCAGGGCTTCGAACTCGTCGTCGGCCCGGTCGACCTCGTCGATGAGCAGCACGACCGGGTCGGTCTCCAGCGCCTGCAGCAGTGGTCGTGCCACCAGGAACCGGCGGTCGTACAGCTCGCCTTCGAGTACGTGCTCGTCGCGCCGCCCTCCCGCGGCCTCGGCGGCACGCAGGTGCAGGATCTGGGCCGGGAAGTTCCAGTCGTACAGGGCCTGGGCGGCGTCGATGCCCTCGTAGCACTGCAGCCGCAGCAGCGGAGCCTGCAGGACCGCGGCCAACGCGGCCGCCGTGGCGGTCTTGCCGACACCGGCGTCGCCCTCCAGCAGCAGCGGCCGTCGCAGCACGCACGTCAGGTACGCCGCCGTCGCCAGCCCGGGGTCGGCGAGATAGCCCACCTGCGCCAGTCGTTCGGCGAGCGACCCCGGATCGGTGACGTCGACCGGCAGGCGGCCGCCGGGAGCGGCCGATGCCGCCCCCGGCGCGCCCGCTTCGGCGTGGTCGTCCTCGCTCAAGAGGCGGCGGCTTCCAGCGCCCGTCGGGTCAGGACCCGTGCGAGGTGCTCCCGGTAGGCCGGTGAGGCGTTGAGGTCCGCCGAGGGCGAGGTGCCCTCGGCGGCGGACTCCGCCGCACGACGGATCGCGTCCGTCCCGGCGCCGGCCAGTGCCTGCTCGACCGCACGCGCCCGCACCGGCACGGTCGCCATGTTGGTCAGCCCGACGCGCGCCTCGCCGACGTGGCCGTCGTCGCGACGGACGATCGCGACCGATCCGACGATGGCCCAGGCCTGCGAGACCCGGACGAACTTCTCGTACCGCCAGCCCCAGGCGCCGTCGAGGCGCGGAAACCGCACCTCGGTCAGCACCTCGGCGTCCTCGAGCGCGGTGTCGAGGTAGTCGACGAAGAAGTCGGCGGCCGCCACCTCGCGCTGGCCGCCGGGGCCCTGGCAGACGAACGTGGCGTCGAGCGCCAGTGCCGTGGCGGGCAGGTCGCCGGCGGCGTCACCGTGCGCGAGTGCGCCACCGATCGTGCCGCGGTGGCGAACCTGTGCGTCACCGACCATGGCCGTGACGTGCGCCAGCACGCCGCAGTGCTGCTGGACGAGGGGGTCATCGATGACGTCCTGGTGCCGGGTCATCGCGCCGATCGCCAGCCGGCCGTCGTCGGTCTCGCGCACGCCGCGCAGCGCCTCGACGCGGCCGAGGTCGACCAGCACCTCGGGCGCCGCCAGCCGCAGTTTCATCAGCGGCAGCAGGCTGTGCCCGCCAGCGATCAGCTTGGCTTCGTCGCCATGCTCGGCCAGCACCGACACGGCGTGGTCGACCGATTCGGCCCGGACGTAGTCGAAGGTCGCCGGGATCATGCCGCACCCCCGTCGGTCGCACCGGATGCTCGCTGCAGCGCTTCCCACACGTTCCTCGGTGACGCTGGGAGCCGGACGTCGTTGATCCCGAACGGTCGGAGCGCGTCGACGACGGCGTTCATCACCGCGGGCGTCGAGGCGATCGTGCCGGCCTCGCCCACCCCCTTGACGCCCAGCGGGTTGGTCGTCGCCGGCGTCTCCGTGCGGTCGGTGCGGAAGGTGGGCAGATCGGCGGCGGACGGGACGTAGTAGTCCACGAGCGAGCCGGTCAGCAGGTTGCCCTCGTCGTCGTGGATCGCCTCCTCGAACAGGGCCTGCGCGATGCCCTGCGCCAACCCGCCGTGGACCTGCCCCTCGACGATCTGGGGGTTGATGACGCGGCCGACGTCGTCCACGGACACGTAGTCGCGCAGATGGACGTGGCCGGTCTCGGTGTCCACCTCGACCGCGGCCAGGTGCGTGCCGTGCGGGTAGGAGAAGTTCTCGGGGTCGACGGTCGCGTCCGAGTCCAGGGAGGGTTCCATGTCGTCGGGGTAGTCATGGGCCGCGAACACCGCCAGCGCGACGTCCTGGATCGTCTTCGATGCGTCCGGGGACCCGCGGACCGCGAACGTGCCCCGGTCGAACTCGAGATCGTCCTCGCTGGCCTCGAGCAGGTGTGCCGCGACCCGTTTCGCCTTGGCCACCACCTTGTCGCAGGCGACCTGCACGGCATAACCACCGACGACCAGCGAGCGCGAGCCGTAGGTGTCCATGCCCTTGTGGGCGACGGCCGTGTCGCCGTGACGGACCTCGACGTCCTCGTAGGGCACCCCGAGCGCCTGGGCGGCGATCTGTGACCACGCCGTGACGTGTCCCTGACCGTGGGGCGAGGTACCGGTCACCACCTCGACCTTGCCCGACGGCAGCATGCGCACGCTGGCGTACTCCCACCCACCGGCGCCGTACGACAGCGAGCCGAGGACGCGCGACGGGGCCAGACCACACATCTCCGTGAAGGTGGAGATGCCGATGCCGAGCTGGACCGGGTCGTTCGCCTCGCGACGACGGGTCTGCTCGGCCCGCAGCTCGTCGTAGGCGAACAACTCCTTGGCCTTCGCGGTCGCGGCCTCGTAGTTGCCCGAGTCGTAGGTGATCCCGGCGATCGTCTCGTAGGGAAACTCCTCGTGCCGGATCCAGTTGCGCTCGCGCAGCTCGAACGGCTCCATGCCGAGCTCGTTGGCCGCCTCGTCGATCAGCCGCTCGATCGCGTAGGTCGCCTCCGGCCGGCCGGCACCGCGGTAGGCATCGGTCGGCGTCTTGTTGGTGAAGACGCCGGTGCACGTGAACGACAGCGCGTCCATCTTGTAGATCGCGTTGAACATGAACGCACCGAGCAGCGGTACGCCGGGGGTGACCAGCTGCAGGTAGGCGCCCATGTCGGCCAACAGCTTCACCTTCAGGCCCCGGATGCGACCGTCGGCATCCAACGCCAGCGACAGGTCCTGGATCTGGTCGCGACCGTGGATGGTGGCCTGATAGCCCTCCGTGCGCGACTCGGTCCACTTCACCGGCTGGTCGAGCAGCTTCGCGAGCACGAGGCAGATCGCTTCCTCGGCGTAGACGTTGAGCTTCGACCCGAAGCCGCCGCCGACGTCGGGCGCGATGACCCGCAACTCGTGCTCGGGAACGCCACAGGTGAGCGCGAGCATCAGCCGCAGGATGTGGGGCACCTGCGTGGCCGACCACATCGTGTACTCCCGCTGGTCGCGGGGCGGGGCACAGACCACGGCCCGCGGCTCGATCGCCGTCGGGATGAGGCGCTGGTTGACGAAGCGACGGGACACGACGTGGGCGGCGCCGTCGAACGCGGCGTCGATGTCGCCGTTGACCATCGGCCACGTGAAGCACTCGTTGGCATCCAGCGAGGTGTCGGCGAGGTCGGCGCCATCGGCGAGCGCCGCCTCCATGTCGGTCACCACCGGGAGCGGGTCGTACTCGACGTCGACGAACTCGGTGGCGTCCGCAGCCTCGTAGCGGCTGCGTGCCACGACCACCGCGACCGCGTCCCCGACGTAGCGGACCTCGTCGGTCGCGATCGGCAGGTGGACGGGCGCACGCATGTCCTCGGTCACCGGCCAGGCGCACGGCAGGCCGCCGGCCCAGTGCTCCTGCAGTTCGGCGCCGGTGTAGGCCGCGACGACGCCGGGCTGCTCCAGCGCGGCGGAGACGTCCACCCGGGTGACCCGGGCGTGCGCCATCGGCGAGCGGACGACGGCGACGTGCAGCATGCCGGGCAGTTGGACGTTGTCGGTCCAACGGGTGCGGCCGGTGACGAGGTGGGCATCCTCCTTGCGCAGCTTCGTGACGCCGACGACGGCGTCCGCTGGAGGCGTCTCGAGCGTGGTCACGGCGCCACCTCCAGGTTCTCGAGCTGTTCGACGTGGTCGGGGTCGGACACCACGTCGGCCTCGCCGACCGTCCCCTCGTCGGGGTCGGGCATCGGCTCGCCGCGCAGTTCGGCAGCGGCGCGCAACACCGAACGGACGATGTTGACGTAGCCGGTGCAGCGGCACAGGTTGCCCTCGAGACCGTGCCGCACCTCCTCTTCGGTGGGGTCGGGGTTGCGTTCGAGCAGGTCGATCGACGACATGATCATGCCCGGGGTGCAGTAGCCACACTGCAGCCCGTGCTCGGTGTGGAACGCCTTCTGCAGCGGGTGCCACCCGCTGGTCGCGTCACCGTCGGCGGGCGGCTGCGCCAGTCCCTCGATGGTGCGCACCTCGGCGCCGTCGGCCTGCACGGCCAGGATCGTGCAGCTCTTGACCGACTGACCGTCGAGGTGGACGGTGCAGGCGCCGCAGTTGGACGTGTCGCAGCCGATGTTGGTGCCGGTCCGGCCCAGCACGTCGCGCAGGTAGTGGACCAGCAGCAGCCTCGGCTCGACGTCGTCGTCGTGCGTGGCGCCGTCCACCTTTATCTGGACTCTGGTCATCGTGCCCTCCCGTGGTCGAGCCCTCGCAGGCCGCGCCGACGGGTCGCCCCCGCGCGACACACGATGCGTTCGAAACGCCCCCTCCCGCCGGAGGTCCCGCCCCCCGGCCCGCTCCCGGGCGCCGGCCAACCGTAAGTCGTGGCCGCTTCCGTGTCACCCGCTCTTTCAGCGGCGGCGCACGTCGTCACGGAGCGCTCCGCTGCATCCGCTCCGACCGGCGTCAGTCCGACGAGAACGTGGCGACGTCGGCGGGGCGGCCGTCGCGGGGGTCGTCGTCGTGCGGGACCCGCAACGGCAGGTCGTCGGCGTCCGGCAACCGGTCGCGGTCGACGGCGAGCACGACGCGGTACGGGTTGAAGTCGTCGGTGCAAGCACCGGCGCCGACCGCGCCTTCGTCGACGGCGACATACCCGGCATCGACGGTCGTCACGCTGATCACGTACGCGGGGCAGCTTCCCGACTCGCCACCGAAGTACACGGCGAGGGCCTGTCGCTCGGACGCCACCTGATCGAGTTCGCCGTACACACCGCCGGTCGCGGGCGGATCGTCGTCGGTGTCCGGCGTCCGGTCGCCGACGTGCAGGTCCCACAGCTCCGCCGCCGCGTCCTCGTCCCACGCGATCTCGAGGAAGCCCCAACGTGGCTCGGACGGCGGCCCCTGACCCCAACCGTCGAGCTTCGCCAGCGTCGTGGCGGCACGCGACGGCGGCGGCGGGGGCTCCTGGATCTCGAAGCAGATGGCGTCGGCGCCATGGTCGTCGCTCAGCTGCTCCAGCCGTTCGGGCGGCGGGTCGTAGAGGCCGAGCGCGACCCGGTTGCGCATGACGTCCAGCCCACTGGAGGTCAACAGGCCGGGTACCGGCTCACCGGAGGGGTTCTCCTGGGACCAGATCCGCTCCTGCCGTGCCTGGAGTTCGGCCTCGCCGAACGTGGCATCGGCGACGGCGACGGCGGGGTGCACGGCGTCACGGACGCCGGCGGCGTACGCCTCGACGTCACCCGTGAACGCGACGACCAGTCCACCGGCGTCCTGGTCGAACCACAGCCCGGCGAAGTCGTCGCCGGCGTGCTCGCGCGCCCAGCGCTGTACCGCCGGGGCAAGGGTCTCGACCGTCGGGCCGCCCGTCGTCGTGTCGTCGAGCGGCGCCCCCGTGGTGCCGAGCGGTTCCACCCCTTCTGGCCGCTGTGCCTCGAGCGGAGCCACGTCCTGGCACCTCGGCGCGATGCCGGCGGCCGCGCCTGCGGCGGACGGGGGATCCTCGTGGTCGGCCGACGGGGCGACGACACCGTCGCCATCGGAGACCTCGCCACAGGCACCGAGCAGCGCCGCGGCCGCCACGACACCGACGAGACGACGTGATGGGGCAGCCATCGGGTACCGGTCGCGTCGTCCGGGTGCGTCCTGCATCGTGGTCCGTCCTTGCGAGCTTCAGATGCCGGCGTGGACTCCGGGACGGATCCCCGCCGGTTGCCTCGTGGAGCGCCGACATGCCGCCTTCCCGACCGTGCCAAGTTCACGACGTCGTGGCCCTCGCCCGCGAGGCGGCTAGCCGCGGTTCTCGGGCTGAGGAACACCACATTCCTGGCATGGTGATCAGGTGTTGTTCTGCCCATCATTACCAGACCGCCCGCAGCGGAGCGGGCTGCCACGAGGAGGACACCATGGAGCGGTTCGAAAACGTCGTCGACAAGTTCATCGAGTCGATCGAGGCGGGTGACAGCGAGGCGTTCGCGGCGCTGTTCGCCGAGGACGCCGTGGGGCACCACCCGCTGTACCCCGAACCGGTCCGTGGACGGGAGGCGATCCGGCAGAGCGAGCAGGCGCTCTTCGACGCGTTCTCGGACATCTCCGTCGACGTGCGTTCGGTGCTGGTCGACGGCGACCGCAGCGCCCTGGAGGTCGTCATCGAGGCGGTGAACACCGGGCCGCTAGACCTGGGTGAAGGCGAGCCGGTGCCGGCGACGGGACGCACCGTCGCGCTGCCCGCCAGCTGGTGGCTGGACCTCGGCCCCGACGACCTCATCGTCGAGACGCGCGACTACCTCGACACCGCGACATTCCTGCGCCAGCTCGGCCTCGAGGCGACGTAGCGCTTCGCCTGCGGCGACTCCCGGCCACACCTCAGCGAGACCGCGCGCCACGATCGTCACGTAACCGGTGGATGCGGCTCGACGAGCGCCTCGATCTCGCGGACCGCACGGTCCTCGGACACCTCGTCCGCGATCTCGTGGGCCAGTCGGACGGCCGCCTGCCGGTACGACTCCTCGCTGAGCACCTTCATCGCCACGGCGGCGATCTCCTCGGCAGCCGCGGACGGCTCCAGTCGAAGACCGGCGCCGTGGTGCACCACCCGGGCGGCCACGTCGAGCTGGTCCCGGCCGAGCGGTAGACAGACGAGGGGCACCCCGGCGGCCAGGGCCTTGATCGTCGTGCCGTGTCCGCCGTGGGTGACGACCAGCGCCGCCTCGGGCAGGATCTGCCGGTGCGGGGCGAGGCGGAGGACCTGCAGGTTGCTCGGAGCGTCGATGGCATCGGGGTCGACGCCCCGACCGGTGGTCACCACCGCCCGGACCGGCAGTCGGCCCATCGCGTCGGTCACCCTTCGAAGGACGTCCTCATGGTCCTGAAAGTCGCAGCTGAGCGCGACGAGGACGAGCGGCTCGTCCCCCGCGGGCGGCGCCCACTGGCCGCAGTCGAGCAAATCGTCCAGCCGCGGGCCCACGTGCTTGACCACCGGGGGCAGCGGGCCAAGGAAGTCGAACGCTGCGCTCGTCAGGACGAGAACGAGCGCGGCGCTGCGTGCCTGGTCGAGGACGTGGTCGAGCGGTGGCAGGCCGTGCTCGGCACGGGCGGCGTTCAGAGCGGGCAGGGCGACGTCCCACATCTGCACGTTCCGCTCGGCCACCTTCCGGTCACGCTCGCGCTCCTGGTCGTCGGCGGCCGGGAGCAGGCCGGGGCCGAACGGGGGCACGCCGTCGGCAGGGACCATGTTGATCGTGGTGCCGAGGACAACGCAGGGCACCCCGGCGGCTTCGGCTGCGATGAGCGATCCGAACAACAGTGACTCGGTCAGCAGAGCTGCGGTCGGGCGACGCTCGAGTTCGGCGCGGACGTCGGCCGCGAAGGCGGCGGCGGGCCCGATCGCCAACCGATCGCGCATGGCGGCGAACGCGTCGGGACCCCAGTCTCCGACGAACAGCGTAGAGCGGGAACGTTCCTTGCGATGAGGCGCCCGTGTCCATGACACGTGCACCGCCCCGGTCGCTTCGACGTCTGCCCGCAGCACCGGATCGGCCAGCACCCGGACGTGATGGCCCCGCTCTACCAGCGCTCGCGCCACGCTCATCAGCGGCGGAACAGCCCCGGCCCCGTCCCAGGCCGTCATCAAGAACTCGCTCATGACCCTGCCCCCGCTTCGGGTAGCTCGTGCAGCGCGGTGACGAGTTCGCACACCGCAGTGATGGTGTCCTGCCTGCTCAGGCGCTTGTCGTGCCTGAGCAGCTTCCAGGTATAGACGTCGGTGGCGACGACCAACTGGGCGAGGCGGCGCGTCCGACGCTTACCCTGAAGACCATCGAGCGCAGCGGCGAAGGTCTGCTCGACCCACGCCTCGTGGCGCCGTCGACCGAAGTCGAGCCAAGGCCGAACGGCGGGCACGCGTTCCTCGACAGCGAGCATCCGCAGACTGCTCTCGCCCGTTCGCTCGTAGTCGTCCACGAGCGTGGTCACCGCGGTGCGGACCGCACCCGGCGTCGCCGGCCAACGGGCATTCTCGATCGAGGATGCCAAGCGCTCGGCGGCAGCCGCGAACAGTGCGTCTTTGGTCGGGAAGTGGTTCAGCACGGTCTGGAGCGCCACGCCCGCCGCGGCCGCGACGTCGCGGATCGTGACGTCGTCGTACCACCGCTCCATGAACGCCCGCTCCGCGGCTTCGGCGATCCGCTTCCTCGTCGCCTCGGTCGCAGCAGCGCGCGCCGACATTCGGTAGGTTCTTGTACCACTCATTGGGACATCATCACATCGAAATGAGACGACGTCAAGCGCCGTCAGCACCCTCAGGGCGGACGGGTCGAACGACCGTGCGGCGTGGAACGGACGACGCCCGACAGGCGTCACGTTCGCGATCGACATGATCGCCGCCCGGTTCCCTGGCCCCTACCCGCCGATGTAGGACATTTCGACGCGTGGGCCGCTGAGACCGGCCTCGGCACGCAGCTCCGAGGCGCGGTCACTTCGCGCGGACCAGACAGCGGCGACCGCCGCGGTCAGCTCCCCGTCGGACGCGCCGCCGCGCACGAGGGCGCGGAGGTCGGTGCCCCTGGCGGCGAACAGGCAGGTGTAGAGCTCGCCGACCGCCGACAGACGCGCACGGGTGCAGTCGCCGCAGAAGGGTCGGCTGACCGACGCGATGATGCCGACCTCGCCGGCCCCGTCGAGGTAGCGGTAACGCTCGGCGACCTCCCCGTGGTGCGTCGGCTCGACCGGCTCGATGGCCCAGCGGGCCGCGATGCGCTCGGCCACCTCGGCGGCGGGAACCATGCGGTCCCGCAACCAGCCGTTGGTGGTGCCGACGTCCATGAACTCGATGAACCGCAGGGTGACGCCGGTGTCGCGGGCCCAGCCGGCCAACTCCTCGAGCCGACCGTCGTTCACCCCCCGTTGCAGCACGCAGTTGATCTTCACCGGGTCCAACCCGGCCTCGCGCGCGGCCACGATGCCGTCGAGCACCGTGCCGACCGGTGCGTTCGTGTCGGCCAGCTGACGGAAGGTCGCGTCGTCGAGCGCATCGAGGCTGACGGTGATCCGACGCAGGCCGGCCTCGGCCAGCGCCGGCGCGAACCGGCGGAGCAGCACGCCGTTGGTGGTGAGGGCGAGGTCGGCGAGTCCGGGCTGGTCCTCCGTGGGCGCGGGGATGGCCGACAGCGCGGCGACCAGGTCCGGCAGGTCGCGGCGCAGCAACGGTTCACCCCCCGTCAACCGCAGCTTGCGGACCCCGAGCCCGACGAAGATCCGCGCGAGCCGCGTCAGCTCCTCGAAGCGCAACAACTCGTCGCGTTCGAGGAAGGCGTACTCCGGCCCGAACACCTCACGCGGCATGCAGTAGCGGCAACGCAGGTTGCACCGGTCGGTGACCGACAGGCGCAGGTCGCGGACCGGCCGGCCCAACCGGTCGAGCAACGGTGACGCGACGGAGCTCTCCATGGCCGAACGGTACCCCTCGCGGCAGGCAGTAGCCTCGGTCGCGGACGAGGGAGGGCGTGCCGTGGAGGTCGAGGTGCGGCTGTTCGGCGGTCTCGCGGAGCACGCCGGGGGCGCCAGGACACGGGTCGAGGTGGCCGACGACGCGACCGTCGCGGACCTGCGACCGGCACTGGCCGCGAAGCACCCGGCGCTGGCGCCGTTGCTGGCGCGGGTGAACGTCGCGGTCGACCTCGAGGTCGCTGGCGAGGACCGCTCGCTGGCCGGGGCGCGCGAGGTGGCCGTCTTGCCGCCGGTGGCGGGCGGGGCAGCGACCGACGACGTCCGCGTGGTCACCGGGCTGCGCCGGCCTCCCCTACCGGTCGAGGCAACCATCGAGGCGGTCAGCACCCCCGATGTCGGGGCGACGGCGGTCTTCCTCGGCAGCGTGCGCGACCACGCCGGCGACCTCGACGACGTCGTGCGCCTCGACTACTCGGCCTACGACGAGATGGCCGAGCGGATGCTGTCCGACCTGGCCGCCGAGATCGCCACCGACCATCCGCAGGTCCGCGGCATCGCCCTGCTGCACAGCACCGGCGAGCTGCCGGTGGGTGCCCACACCATCCTGGTGGTGTGTACCGCGCCACACCGCGCCGAGGCCTTCTCCGCCTGCGAGGACGCCCTGGAACGGGTCAAGGACCGGCTGCCCGTGTGGAAACGGGAGGTGACCGCCGACGGGGCCCACCGCTGGGTCGGCCTGCCACCGACCGGCGACTGAGTCAGCCGCCCGGACGTCGCAGGCGTTCGGTGACCTCCGCCACACCCGAGATGTCGGTGATCCGGCCGGGCTCGGCCAGCAGCACCTGATCGGCGAGCACCGCCAGTTCGTCGGGATCGTGGGTCACGAACAGCGCCGGGATGCCGGTCTCGTCGACGAGGTCACGGACGAGCCGCCGCAGTCGGTGCCGCCGCTGCAGGTCGAGTGCGTTGAACGGCTCGTCGAGCAGCAGCAGGCGGGGGGCTCCCGCCAAGGCGCGGGCGAGGGCGACCCGCTGCTGTTGGCCGCCCGAGAGCGTGTGCGGACGGCGATCGGCGAACGGTGCCGCGCCGGTGCGCTCGAGCCAGTCGGTGGCGATGCGCCGGCGCTGCTCGCGCGTCCCGCTGGCCGCGGCGAGGGCGACGTTGGCCAGCACCGTGCGGTGCGGCAACAGGTAGGCCTGCTGGAAGACCATGCCGATGCGACGACGGTGCACGGGCAACCGGTGGCCCGCGACGGTGTCGACGAAGCCGACGCCATCGAGGCTGATGCGTCCCGCGACGGGGTCGTCCAGTCCGGCGATCAGCCGCAGCAGCCGGGTCTTGCCAGCGCCGGACGGCCCGAACAGCACCGTGAGGCCGGGGGGGAGCGCAAAGTCGGCGTGGAGTTCGAAGTCGCCGACCCGGGCGCGGACGTCGACCTCGAGGCTCACAGTGCCGCCCGCTCGAGCCGGCGGACCAGCAGCAGGATCGCCACCGCAACGGCCGAGAGCACCCCCGCGAGCACTCCGGCGGTGGCGTAGTCGAACGCCTGCACCCGGTCGTAGACCGCGATCGGCATGGTCTGGGTCCGGCCGGGGATGTTGCCCGCCACCAGCAGCGTGGTGCCGAAGTCGCCGAGCGCACGCGCGAACGCGAGCGAGATCCCGGCCACGATGCCGCGTCCGGCCAGCGGCAGGGTCACCATGAACGCCAACCGCCGCCCGTGCAGCCCGGCGACGCGTGCGGCCTCCTCGTAGCCGCGGTCGACCGCGGCGATGGCGGCGGTCGCCGTCCGCAGGCAGTACGGCAGGCTGGCGATGGTCGCGGCGATCACCGCCGCCTGCCACGTGAAGACCAGCGGAAAGCCCGTGACGGCCTCCCAGGCGCGCCCGATCGGTGAAGTGCGTCCGATCGTGACCAGCAGGTAGTAGCCCAGAACGGTGGGTGGCAGCACGATCGGCAGGCTCGCGACCGCCTCGACCAAGCCGTGGCCGGGGAACCGCCACCGCGCCAGGGCGTAGGCGCCGGCGACCCCGATGATGGTGGTGAACAGCGTCGCGAGGACGGCGACACGCAACGACAGCAGCAGTGGGAACCAGTCCACGATCAGTGGTCGCCCATGGCGTCCGGGCCTTCCGCGCCCGACCCGCCCTCGTCCGGGGTCGTCTCGCCGGGCAACGACAACCCGAACCTGCGCATCACCGCCCGCCCCTGTTCGCCGTTGACGAACGCGGCGAACCGCGCCGCCCGTCGCGCCCGATCCGGGTCGGACGCGACGATCAGCAGGTCCTGCTGCAACGGCTCGTGGAGTCCCGCGTCGACCGCCTGCCAGTCCCCCTCACCGGCCTCGTCGGCCGCCAGGGCGAGCGAGAGCGCCACGATCGCGACGTCGGCGTTGCCGGTGGCGGCCAGGCGCTGGGCGTCGGACACGTTCTCGCCATGGACCAGCTTCGGCCCGATGCGGTCGAGCACGCCCGCAGACTCCAGCGCCTGCCGGGCGGCGAGTCCGTACGGCGCATGCTCGGGGTTGGCGATGGCCACGGTGCGGATGCGATCGTCGGCCGCCAACTCCTCGAGGTCGTCCCATTCGCGCCACCTCGCCGCCGGGGACCACATCGCGAGGCGCCCGTGGGCATAGGTCGCCTGCGTCGCCGCGTCCCCGACCCCGGCCTCGAGCACCCGCTCGACGTAAGCGACGCTGGCCGACGCGAACAGGTCCATCGGCGCACCCTCGATGATCTGCTGCGCCAACTGCCCCGACGAACCGAAGTTGAACACGACCCGCTCGCCGGCCTCGGCCTCGAATGCCGCCCCGAGCTCCGCGAATGCCGGACGCAGGTCGGACGCCGCAGCCACCAGCAGCGGGTCGTCGGTGGCCGCGCCAGCGCCCCCACCCGAGCACCCCACCACGCCGAGCACGCCGATGGCGAGCAGCAGGCACACGGGCCGAAACCGGACGGGCCCCATTCAGGCCGCCTCGAGGGCGTAGCCCGGTAGGATCGCCAGACGCCGACGCAGCCGCGCCGACGCCAGCAGTTCACCGAGCGCGACGGCGCCGGGGTGGTCCGCGGAGCGGGCGTCGATCCAGACCTCGACCCGGTGGGTCTCGAGCGCGTGGAAGACCATGCCAGCGGCCAGCGCCACGGGCTCGATGGTGACCGCGGCGATCCCGCCGACGCTCGCCTGCCTGGCCGCATCGAGGTGCCCCGTCGCCAACGGCCCGTCGGGGCAGGGCCGCCCCTCCGCGAGCAGGGCCCGCTCGTAGGCCGCCTGCGCCGCTGCGCCGGCGTCACGCTGCACCACGGGACCCTCTCCGGCGACTGCCGCGGCCAGCGCGGCCTCGGCGCCCTGCGGTACGGCAAGACCGGTTCGCCACGCCGCCAGGGGCAGGCGGTGGACGCTGGTGGGGTGCTGCGGTCCGGCCACCTGGACATCGTGGACGACCGCGGCGTGGGCACGACCGGTGACGAGCGCGAGCCTGGCCGCCGAGGACGACGCGAGGACCGGCACGATACGGCCGTTGCCGCGTTCCGGGCCGAGTGCCGCGACGATGCCGAGTGACGGGTCGCAGCCGGCGACGAGGAAGCCGTCGGTGTCCGCGCCGGGCAACAGTGCGACCCGCCTGTCGTCGATGACCGCGTCCGGTGCCGACCACACCTCGCCGTCGTCGGTGCCCGGTGTCGGGATGCAGACGTGGTGATCACCGACCTGGACGACCCGGACGGCCTGGCCGTCGGCGAGGGCGTCGCCGAGCACGTGCAGTGCCCGCGGGGGTCCGACGGCCAGCAGGTCCTCGACGGTCGTGCCAAGCACGCCGGCCAGGGCGACGGCGGCGTCGACCCGCGGCAGGTGCCGGCCGGCCTCGAGGGTGCCCAGCGCCTGGCGGCTGATGCCGGCCCGGTCAGCCAGCTCGGCCTGGCTCAGGCCGAGGGCACGGCGCATGCGCCGCACGCGCTGCCCGATCGCCGCCGGATCCATGCCGCTCCTGCGTGACGCCCACTTCCTGGCGTCACTATGCCAGATAACTAGCCGGCCTGTACAGGCCGGCGTCAGGACCAGCCCCGCCGAGCGGACGGGGTGGTGATCGTTCGGGTCCGTACGGTGGGAACAATCGATCTCGGAGCCTCCATGCCACGTCGCACCACCTTCACGCTGCTCGCGATGGTCCTGGCCGTCCTGCTGCCCGCCCTGCCGGCGGCCGCGCAGACCGGGGACTTCGACGACGTGTCGGGGGTGCACGCGGAGGCGATCGCGGCGATCAGCGACGCGGGCATCACCGAAGGGTGCACCGCGGACCGCTACTGCCCGCAGGAGCTGGTGCGCCGCGACCAGATGGCCTCGTTCCTCGCCCGCGCCCTCGGCCTGGACACGTCCGGGACCACGAGCTTCGCCGACGTCCCGGCCGGCAACCCGCACAGCGGCGCCATCGCGGCCATCCACGCGGAGGGCATCACGACCGGCTGTGAGGACGGCCGCTACTGCCCGTCGGCTCCCGTGCAACGCCAGGAGATGGCCAGCTTCCTCGCCCGCGCGTTCGACCTCCAAGCGACGGACACGACCTGGTTCCACGACATCGGGGGGACGCACGGCGACGCGGCCCAGCGCCTGGGCGCGGCCGGCGTGAGCGGCGGCTGCGACGACCTGGGCCTGCAATACTGCCCGACCGAGGACGTCCGTCGAGACCAGATGGCCTCGTTCATCGGCCGCGCGCTCGAACTGGTGCCCGGTACCGAGATCGCCCTGCTTCTCGAGCCGGGCGACAGCGGGCCGACCGTCACCGCGCTGCAGAAGTACCTCACCGCCAACGACTACTGGGTCGGACCGGTGGACGGCGTCTACGGCAACCTGACCGAGCAGGCCGTCCTCGCGGCCCAGAAGGTCCACGGGCTGGCCCGGGACGGGATCTACGGTCCGCTCACCCGCGGCGCGCTCGCGGCGCCGCGGACACCGGCGACGCGGAGCACTTGGGGCTACGTGGTCGAGTTCGACGAGGACCGCCAGATCGTCATGCTCGTTGAGGACGGGGTCCCCGGGATGATTTTCCACGCCTCCGGCGGGGACGAGAGCTACTACACCCACGAGGGCACCGAGTACTGGGCAGAGACGCCCAACGGCGACTGGCACATCTACCGCGAGATCAACGACTGGCGCACCTCGCACCTCGGCGAGCTGTACCGGCCCAAGTACTTCCACACCGACGGCATCGCGTTCCACGGCTACGACGTCGTGCCTGCCCAGGCCGCGTCACACGGCTGCGTGCGCGTCAGCATCGAGGCGATGGACTGGATCTGGGCCAACGACGCCATGCCGATCGGCACCGACGTCCTGGTCTACGGCGACCCGAACTGAACCCGGGGTCAGATGCCGGCGGCGATGTCGGTGCGGTGCTGCATCCCGTCGAACGAGATGTACCGCACGGCGTCGTACGCCCGCGCCCTTGCATCGGTCACGTCGACGCCACGAGCGGTGACGTCCAGCACCCGTCCACCGGCGGTGTGCAAGGCGCCGCTGGTGTCGCGCGCCGTTCCCGCATGGAAGACCTGCACGCCGTCGAGGGCGTCGGCGGCACCGACCCCGTCGATCGGCACCCCGGTGTCGTACGGGCCCGGATATCCGCCGCTGGCCAGGACGACGGTCGCGACGGCGCCCTCGTGCCAGGTCACCTCGACGTCACGCACGGTCCCGGTCGCCGACGCCCACAGCAGTTCGCCGAGGTCGCTGGCCAGGTGCGGCAGGACGACCTGCGTCTCGGGATCGCCGAAGCGGGCGTTGAACTCCAGCAGTCGCGGTCCCGTCGCCGTCTCGACCAGTCCGGCGTACAGCAGCCCCCGGTAGGGCGAGCCACGACGCGCCAGCTCACGGAGGACGGGCAGGAAGATCAGCTCACGCAGGCGGGCGACGTCGGCGAGCCCGAAGCCGGGCACCGGGGTGTAGGCCCCCATCCCGCCGGTGTTGAGGCCCCCGTCGCCGTCGAGGGCGCGCTTGTAGTCCTGCGCGGGTGCGAGGAGCACCACGTCCTCGCCGTCGCAGACCCCGAACAGGCTGCGTTCGGGCCCGTCGAGGAACTCCTCGACGACGACGTTGGCGCCCGCCTCGCCGAAGACGCGACGCACCAACGCGTCGTCCACGGCGTCGCGGGCGTCGTCGAGGTCGTCGCAGATCCGCACGCCCTTGCCGGCGGCGAGACCGTCGGCCTTGACCACGTACGGCGGCGCGAAACGTTCCAGCGCCGCCTGGGCGACCTCACGGTCCCCCGTGGCGACGTAGCCGGCGGTCGGCGCTCCGGCCGCCACCATGATCTCCTTGGCGAACTGCTTCGATCCCTCGATACGGGCGCCTGCGGCCACGGGCCCGAACGCGGGGATCTCGCGCTGCTGGAGCTGGTCGACGACGCCTGCGACCAGCGGCGCCTCGGGACCGACGACCACCAGGTCGATGTCGCGTTCCTCGGCGAGGACGGCGACGGCCTCGGGGTCGGCCGGGTCGATGGCGTGCACCGGCCCGAGCTCGGCCAGCCCGGGATTGCCCGGTGCGGACTCGATCACCGACACCGAGGGCGAGGTGGACAGCCGCCAGCCGAGCGCGTGCTCGCGCCCGCCGCCGCCGACCACCAGTACCCGCCTACCCACGTTCGTTCCTCGTCACGGTCGCCGGCAGCGTAGGCGCGCCCGCCGATCGTGGCTCTCGCGGCGGATGCGTGCATTCCGAGGCGACTCCGTGCGCGTCACGGTGCACGCATCACGCGCTGGTGGCCGGCACGAGCGGCACGTCGCGGCGGATCAGGGTCTGCGACCGCTTCGGGCCGACCGAGACCCACGTGATCGGGGTCTCGGACTGCTCCTCGAGCAGGTCGACGTAGTCGCGCGCCTCCTGCGGCAGGTCGTCGTACTCGGTGACCTCCGAGATGTCGCCGCCCCACCCCGGCACCTCGGTGTAGACCGGCTCGGCGTGGTGGAAGATCGACTGGTGGGGCGGGAAGTGATGGAACTCCTCGCCGCCGTGGCGGTAGGCGGTCGCGACCTGCAGGGTCTCGAACTCGCTGAGCACGTCGAGCTTGGTGAGGAAGATGTCGGTGAACCCGTTGACCCGGTTGGCATAGCGGGCCAGGACCGCGTCGAACCAGCCGACACGCCGGCGGCGGCCGGTGGTGGTCCCGTACTCGCCACCCACGTCGGTCATCCGCTCGCCGATGTCGTCGAACAACTCGGTCGGGAAGGGACCGGCGCCGACGCGCGTGACGTAGGCCTTGGTGATCCCGATGACGCGGTCGACGTGCCGCGGGCCGAGACCGGCCCCGGTGAGCGCCCCGCCGGCGACGGGGTTGGAGGACGTCACGAACGGATATGTGCCGTGGTCGAGGTCGAGCAGCGTGCCCTGCGCGCCCTCGAGGATGATGTGGCGACCGGCCTCGAGAGAGGTGTGGATGAGGTCAGTCGTGTCGGTGAGGGTGCCCCGAAGCCGCTCGGCGTAGCCCAGGTACTCCTCGGCGATCTCCTCGGCGTTCATGGGCAGCCGGTTGTAGATCTTGGCGAGCTGCTCGTTCTTGTGCTCGAGCGCGGCCTCGAGCTTCTGCCGGAAGATCTTCTCGTCGAACAGGTCCTGGAACCGCAGACCGATGCGGGCGGCCTTGTCGGCGTATGCCGGCCCGATGCCGCGCTTGGTGGTCCCGAGCTTGGCCTTGCCGAGGCGACGCTCCGTCAGCAGGTCGAGCTCGCGGTGGTAGGGCATGATCACGTGGGCGTTGCCCGAGATCTTCACCCGCGTGAAGGGGTCGAGGCCGCGTGCCTCGAGCCCCTCGAGTTCCTCGAGCATGACCTCGGGGTCCACCACGACACCGTCGGCGATGACCGGCGTCACGTGGGGATACAGGATGCCGCTGGGGATCAGGTGCAGCTTGAACACCTGGTCGCCGACGATGACGGTGTGGCCGGCGTTGTTGCCACCCTGGTAGCGGACGACCAGGTCGGTCGTGTCGGCCAGCAGGTCGGTCGCCTTGCCCTTGCCCTCGTCGCCCCACTGGGCGCCGACGATGATCGTCGCTGGCACGCGATGTCCTTCGCTTCGGTCAGCGGCGGAGCGCGCACGATCTGGCGGCACGTCTCCGGCGGCCGTCACGTGCGCCCGCAACACGACGGAGGTCGCCTCGGGGCCGGTGCCGGGAGTCGTCCCGGGCCGCCGTGTCGGGAGCCTACCGGCCGCGGACTCCCCACGGGGTGCCCGCCGCCGGCCGTGGCTCAGGTGTCGTCGCGGGTGTCGTCGTCGAGGTTCCGACCGTCCGCGGTCGCCTCGGCGGGCACCGCACCGTCGTCACGACGGGCGGCCGACACCACAAGCGCCACGCCGATCAGCACCAGGACGCCGGGGCCGATCCAGCGCAGGTCGGCGAACGTGAGCACCGCGACGTCGGTGAGTCCGAGGACACCGACGGTGGCGAACAGGGCGCCGAAGACGAAGGAGAGCAGGTCGAATCGGTGGGTGCGCATCAGGACAGCCCTTCCTCGTCGTCGGGCGCGGTCTCGGGAGCGGTGTCGGTCGTGCGGTCGCCGTCGTCCTCCGGGGTCGCGGCGGCGGCACGGGTCACGTTGGCCTCACCGAAGCCGACGGCCACGGCGAGGGTCAGTCGCGCCTCGGACCCCTCCACCTCGTCGACGACGGTGCGCTCGAGTCCGACCCCGTCGTTGGTGCGGTCGAGCAGGTGGAGTTCGCCCGCACCGACGCGACCGACGACCTCGACGGTCACGTCGGCAGGCACGATCACGTGGAGTTGACCGAACCCGACGTTGACGGCGACGCGCTCGTCCTCGGTGAACGTGATCTGGCTGAGGTCCAGCCGCAACTCCCCGGCGCCGACCTGGTAGCTCTCGCGCAGGACCGAGACGTCGTCGGGCCGCTCGACCTGCGTTCCCACGGCCTGCCCGTTCCCGCCGAACACGTCGGCCGGGAACGGTTGCAGCACCTGCAGGACGAGCAGGACCGGCACCAGGAGCAGGCCGACGCCGATGAGGCCGCGCCCACGGCCGACGACGCTGCCGACCAGCAGACCGAGGCCGATCACCAGCATCGCCGCGGAGACGAGTCGGCCCGGACCCATCACCAGGGTTCCTGCGACGTCGAGCAACCACAGCACGCCGACCGTCACGGCGGCGATGCCCAACGTGACTCGTGTCAGGACGCTGCGCGACGGCGGCATGGGTGGCGGCGTCCAGTCGCGCCCGTCGTCGCCTCCACCGGAACGTCCCGGTGGAGGGCCGGACGGCGGTGCCGACCACGGCGAGGGATCCAGCACGTGCGTGTCGCCTGCCCGCTCGCCGGACCCGGCCCAGGACGCCCCGGGGCCGTCGATGCGCACGGTGTCCGCGCGCGAGGGATCGGTGCTGCTCATGGCGGTCTCCGGGGGCCGTGCCGTGTGGTGGACGGGTGTGGGGGCGCGGTCGGCGGCGCGCCACAGCGCGACGCCGACGGCGATCAGGACGAGCGGGACCAGGACGGAACGGTCGGCGCCGACCCGGAAGGGTCCGGGACCGTGGAAGGGGCCCTCGATCAGCCACAGGGCGCCGACGATCAGGGTGCCGACACCGACCCAGAACAGCGGGTCGCGGCCACCCAACTGCTCGCGCCGCTGGGGACGCGGTGCGCGGCTCTCCTCCTCGGTCTCCTCCGGCACGAAGATCCAGGCCAGCACGTAGGCGACCAGGAACACCCCCTGGGTCAGCAGGGTGAGGACGACGAACAGGACCCGGGCGACGGCGACGTCGATGCCGAGGTGGTCGGCGAGGCCGGCGAGGACGCCGGCGAGCAGCCGCCCCTCGCGACGACGACGCAGCGGAGGCGCAGGTGGCGGCGGGACGGAGGAGGACACGGCAGACTCGAGGTGGAGGTCGGCGACGGCAGGCGACCGCAGGCGCGGTGGTCCCATGGTGCGCCGGCACGCCCCCTCCGGCCATCGGGGACCACCCTGGGACGACCCTGAGCGCGCGGCGACAGCTCCGGGGCGGCTCCGGTGCCGCACGGCGGGACCATGTGCGACGCTGCTGATGGACGCACACGCGAGGCAGTGCCATCGACCACGTTCCCGGCCCGGACACCGCGCCGCCGCCCGCGCCGGGCGGTGTGCCGTCGTACCCGCCCCCACCGCCGCGTGCGGACCGCGGGGGACGGGGGGAGCCGCCCGCCGCGAGGCTGCCCGAGCCACTGGGACCCAGCCGGGTGATCGGCGGCGTGGCCGCGGGTCTCGGCGCCCGGCTGGGTGTGGACCCGGTCCTGATCCGCATCGCCTTCGTCGTGCTCAGCCTGGCCGGTGGCGCCGGCGTGCTGCTGTACGGCGTGCTGTGGGCCTTCACCCCGGTCGCCGCGCCGGGCGTGCCGCGACGGCCGGCGACCCTGCAGCAGGCCACGTCGCTCGGCCTGATCTGCCTCGGAGTCCTGCTGCTCCTGCGCGGCCTCGGCCTGTGGTTCGGCGACGCGCTGGTCTTCCCGGTGACGCTGGCGGCGGTCGGTTCGGCGATCGTCTGGACCCGAGGCGACGACGCCGACCGATCGCGCTGGTCCCAGGTCACCGCCCGCATCCCGGGCAGTCACGCGCTGTCCAGTGCCGCGCCCGGGCCTGCTTCGCCCGTGCGGCTGCTGGTGGGCACGCTGCTGGTGGCCGGGGCGGTGGCCGGTTTCCTCGCCGGCCAGGACGGGCTCGACGCCCTGCGCGAGCTGGGCTTCGCCGTCCTCGCCGCACTCGTCGGACTCGGCCTGCTGTTCGGACCCTGGCTGTGGCGCCTCGTCGACCAGCTCGGCCTCGAGCGTCGGGAACGCATCCGGCAGGAGGAGCGGGCGGAACTGGCCGCGCACCTGCACGACTCGGTGCTGCAGACCCTCGCCCTGATCCAACGCAACGCCGACCAGCCCCGGCGCATGGTGGCGTTGGCGCGCAGCCAGGAACGGGAGCTGCGGGGCTGGCTGTACGGCCAGCGCGACCGCCTCCACGAGCAGACCCACCTCGGCGCGGCCGTCGAGCAGGTCGTCGAGGAGGTGGAGGCGGTGCACGACCTGCAGGTCGACGTGGTCGTGGTCGGCGAGGCGGCCGTCGACGACCCGGTACTCGCACTCCTGGCCGCGATGCGCGAGGCCTGCGTCAACGTGGCGAAGCACGCCGGCGTGACCACGGCCTCGGTCTACGTCGAGGTCGAGGACGACCAGGTCACCGCCTTCGTGCGCGACCGCGGCGCGGGCTTCGAGCTGGCCGCCATCCCGGCGGACCGCCGCGGGGTGCGCGAGTCGATCATCGGCCGGCTCGACCGCCACGGCGGCCACGGGCGCGTGCGGTCACGTCCGGGCGAGGGGACCGAGATCGAGCTGTGCGTGCCGCGACGCCGCCAACCGCAGGGTCCGCCCCAGCCGGACGGCGAAGCCGCCAACGACCACCACGCGTCCCACCCACGGGAGATCCACCCATGACTCGCGCCATCCGTGTCTTCCTCGTCGACGACCACCGCCTGTTTCGGGCCGGGGTCCGCGCCGAACTCGGACCCCACGTCACCATCGTCGGCGACGCCGGCGACGTGGACACCGCCATCCAGGGCATCCGCCAGACCAAGCCGGACGTCGTCCTCCTCGACGTGCACATGCCCGGCGGCGGTGGTCGCGCCGTCATCCAGGCGGTGCACGAGAGCCTGCCCGACGTGCGGTTCCTGGCCCTGTCGGTGTCCGACGCGGCCGAGGACGTCATCGCCGTCATCCGGGCCGGCGCCCGCGGGTACGTCACCAAGACGATCGCTCCCGACGACCTCGTGGTCGCCATCGGCCGGATCCAGCAGGGCGATGCGGTGTTCTCGCCGCGGCTGGCCGGGTTCGTGCTCGACGCCTTCGCCGGCGACCTGCCGCCCGGCGTCACCAGCGACGACCCCGAGATGGACCAGCTGACGACCCGCGAGAAGGAGGTGCTGCGCCACATCGCCCGCGGCTACACCTACAAGGAGGTCGCCAGCCGGCTGTTCATCTCCGTGAAGACGGTCGAGACCCATGTGTCGGCCGTCCTCCGCAAGCTGCAGCTGTCCAACCGACACGAGCTGACCGCCTGGGCGGCAGGCCGCGACCTGCTCTGAGCGCCGAGATTCTCCGGGCGGCCGCCGGCGCATTCGGTCTGTCAGTCGACGTTGCCGGGCCGTGCGACGACCAGTCCCAGCACGACCTGGGGCACCTGCAGGCCGACCAGCACCAGCAGCGGGGGCGTCCATGAGCCGGTGGCGTCGTGGAGCAACCCGATCGCGACGGGCCCGCTCGCGGCGATGAGGTAGCCGACGCCCTGGCTGAGCGCCGACAGACTCGCGGTGCCCTCCGGTCCCCGGGCCCGCAGGCCGATCAGGACCAGCGCCAGCGGGAAAGCACCCATCCCGAGCCCGACGAGGGCCGCCCACACCACCGGCAGGGCGGCCGGTGCCACGAGCAGGCCGAGGTAGCCCGTGACGGCCAGGCTGCCCAGCAGCACCACGTAGATGCGCTGGTCGTCGCGCCGCGCGGCGAGTTCGGGCAGCACGATGCTGATCGGCGCACCGATCAGGGTCACCAGTGCCAGCAGCAGCCCGGCCCGGGCGGCATCGACCCCGGCGTCCTGGTAGATCGACGGCAGCCATCCCATCACGGCGTAGGCGCCGAGGCTCTGCAGCCCGAAGTAGCCGGCGAGGGCCCAGGCCTTGAACTGCCGGTGCACGGCGGGCCGCACGACGACCGGCGCGGCGTCGCTCGCCGTCGCTCGCCGGTCGGTCGCCGGCGGGCGGTCCGTGTCCGGCGGGTCGTTCGTGAGCGGCGGGCGGTCCGCGTCCGACGGGCGGTCCGTCGCCGGGGCATCGTCGGTCGGCGCGCGCCCGCGCAGCCACAGCCACGCCGGCACGGCGGCGAGCGGAGGCAGGGCCCAAACGCCCAGACCGGCGCGCCACGAGCCGAACGCCTCGGCGATCGGCACGGATGCCGCGGCCGCGATGGCCGTGCCGACCGCCAGCGCCATCGAGTACAGCCCGGTCGCCCGGCCGACGTGGCGGGGGAACCAGCGTTTCACGGCGACCGGCATCAGCACGTTGCCGATCCCCATGCCGGCCAGGGCGGGCACCGTCCACGCCAGGACCGCCTCGGGCCGGTCGACCAGCACCCGACCCAGGAGGCTGACGGAGGTCAGCACCATCGCGGCGCTCAACACCAGGGCCGTGTCGCGCCGCCGGGCCCACCGGCCGATCAGCAGCCCGAACACGCCGAAGCAGATCGGGGGCAGCGTGGTGACCACCCCGGCCAGCGCCGACGGCATGCCGATGTCCTGGCGCAGATCCGGCAGCAGCGCACCGAAGCTGGTGACCGCGGGCCGGAGGTTCAGCGCCGTCAGCACGACCGCCAGTGCCGCGAGCAGGTCCATCGCACCCAGCGGGCCGCTCCGACGCGACCAGCGTTGCGACGCCGCCCGTCCGGCCGCGCCGTCGGGGCGGTGCGGGGTGGAGGGCACTAGCGGTGCAGGTCCGGGTCGTGTTGACGGACCCGCGAACGCACGGTGTGGATCGCGGCGCCGGAAAGGATGCCGCTGCGGCCGAAGAGGCGCCCGAGTTCCCAGTTCGACAGCCCGAGCTCGGGCGTACCCAGCGCGTACTGGCCGTCCACCCAGCGGGTGAAGCCGTCGCCGACGTACGGCGCCTCGGCGAGCCGCCAGGCACGGTCGAGGTCGGCCGGGTGGGAGGAGAGCACCGACAACACGAACCGGGGACTGTGGCGGTTGAACAGCGACACGGCGTGGTCGAGGTCGTCGACGACCACCAGTGACACCTCGGGGCTGTTCTCCCACTCCCACTCGGTACCGAGGTCGGCGTCGTCGAGCGGCTGCGCCCACGGCTCCTGTGCCGTACCCGTGGCGCGTTCGATCGCGACCTCGGCGGCGAACCGCTCGTCGGGGACGAAGGCCAGGCTGGACCGCAGGACGTGCAGTTTCGCGTTCGCGTCGCGCTCGGCGGCGGCCCGGTCCAGTGCGTCGAGGAAGACGGGCACGAGGTCCTCGGCGCGGTCACGGGCGATGCAGCAGACGTTGAGGGTGTTGCAGACCTTGCGGTCGAGCGAGTGTCGGACCGCGGCGGCGAACCGTTCCGCGTCGGCGTCGCTGGTCGCGACCAGCCAGGCGCCACCGGTGCCGTGCGCGGACACCGCGTTGCCGGCCTGCTGTGCCACGGCCGACAGCTGGCGTACCGCCTCGCCGGAGCCCCGGGCGACGGCCAGCGCCAGCCGTGGGTCGGCGAACAGTGCCCAGCCCGCTGCGTGCGACGGCGCGTCGACCAGCGAGGCAGCACCCGGTGGCAGGCCGGCGACCTCGAGGGCCGGATCGAGCGCGTGCATGACGATCGCCCGTGCCGTCCGGAGGGCGTCGGAGCCGATGCGGAACACGACGGTGTTGCCCCCGCGCAGCACGCCGCAGGCGTCCGCGAAGACGTTGGGGCGTCCCTCGAACACGAACGCGACCACGCCGAGCCGGTCACTGACCTGCTCCAGGGTCCAGCCGTCGTGGTCGAGCGTGTCGAGGACCCGCCCGCGGGGCGAGGGGATCCGGGTCCAGTTGCGCAGTCCGGCCACCATGTCGGCCCGCATCCGGTCGGTGAGGACCAGGCGCGTGGTCGAGCGGCCGCGGTCGCGCGCGGCGGCGACGTCGTCGGCGTTGGCGGCGGCGATCGGCGCGAACCGCTCCTCGTCCTCGAGGTGGTCGGCGAACGCGGTGTAGAACGCATCGAGGCGGTCGTCGTCGATCTCGCCCATCGCGGCGAAGGCCGCCGTCGCGGCTTCGACGGCGGTCCGCGCCGCCACGCGGTCCGCTTCGGGCAGGTGCAGGATCTCACCCGTGTCCTGGAGCACGACCAGCGCGTCACCTGCCGAGAACGCGGCCGCCAGACGCGGGTCGACGTGCGTGACCCGGTCGCCGCCGAAGAGCAGCGGCTGGCCGGGTTGCAGCGATTCGAGCGGTTGGACGTCCATGGCACCCAACGTAGCCTGGGCCAGATGCGTGGCCCGTCCGTCGCGACCGCCAGCATCGAACCCCGCGCGTCCCGTGACCCAGACCGAGGGTGACCCCGCTCCGTGACCGATCCACGTGCCGTCCTGCGCATCGGCGAGGTCTCGCGCCGTACGGGCGTCGCCGTGCCGACCCTGCGGGCGTGGGAACGACGCTACGGCCTGTTGTCCCCTGACCGGACCGACGGCGGGCACCGCCTCTACAGCGACCGTGACGTGCATCGGGTCGTGGCCATGACCGGTCTTCTCGAGCAGGGCTGGTCGGCGGCCGCCGCGGCCCGCGAGGTGCTGCGTGCGCCCGCGACGGTCACCCGGCTACGACCGGTCGGGAGGGACGGTACGGCGGCGACGAGCCTGATCGAGCGCCTGCGTGCCGCGATCGACGCCTTCGACGCGCCGGCGGCGGAGGGCGTCGTCGACGACGTCATGGCACGGTTCGAGATCCCGCGCGCCCTGGACGAGGTGCTGCTGCCGGTGCTCCGCCAGTTGGGCGACGGCTGGGAGCAGGACCCGCGCGTCATCGCCCGCGAGCACTTCGCGACCAACACGCTGCGTCCCCGCCTGCAGCGCCTGCTCCGTGGTCAGGCGCGTTCCACGGGCGCGGGCGTGGTCGCGGTCGCTCCCGAGGGCGAGGAGCACGACCTGGGACTGCTGGCGGCGGCCGCCGTGGCGGCGGACGCCGGCTGGCGGGTCCACTATCTCGGCGCACGCACGCCGACGCCCGCGATCGAGCGCGCCGTCGAGGAACTGGATCCCGAGGTCGTGCTGGTCGGCGCCGTCTTCCGCGAGCATGCCGAGGCGTTCCTGGCCGGGGGCCCGGCCTTCGTGCGCGCGGGGGTGGTGCTCGGCGGAAGTGGCTTCGTGCCCGCCGACACCGCGAGGCTGCCGGGCGCGGTCGTCCACCGGGGCGCGCTCACCGAGATCCCGGCCAGCCTGGACCGTGCCGTCGCGGCGCGGCACGACGTGGTCTGACCCGGCTCCGCCTCGACACTCCCGGATCGGGATCCCGAGCGTGTCCGGTCGCCCTACGGGATCAGCGGCGGGGTCAGCGGCTGATCCGGAACTTGATCCGCACGTGCGTGTGGTACTCGCTGATCTCGGTGCCCTCGACCACCGCCGAGGTGTCGAGCACGCTGAACCCCTCCACGTTGCGAAGGGTCTTGGTGGCCTCCTCGAGTGCCTTGTGCGCGGCGTCGCGCCAGGACTCGGTGGACACGCCGACCAGGTCGATTGTCTTGATGACCGCCATCTCGAGAGATCTCCTCGCGTGCTCGGCACGCGCGTCGTGCTTCGCCTGGGTGCGGGCCGGGCCCGGGTGGGGCGCGGCGTTGCGTGGCGATCACGCCACGCGCGTCGCCGCGGCGATCGCCTGGCGCAGCCGGTCGGCGATCGCGGTCGCCGCCGCGTCGTCGTCGAGCACGCCCGTGCGCCACTGCGCGAGCGCATCCGACCAGATGGAGGGGCCCAGCACGAAACCGCGGTAGCCCGCGACGCCGGCGACGCGGCCGAGCGCGGCCACGACGTCGTGGTCGGTCGCGTCGGTGCCGTCGCGCACGAGGACGCCGACGTCGTCGCGTCCGGCGTCCCGGACGAGTTCGGCGACCGCCGCGGCCTCCTCGACGTCGCGGGGGGCCGGGAGCGCCCACAGGTCGGCCTCGATGCCGACCTCGCGCACCTCCCGGACCGACTTCAACCAGGTGTCGAGGCGGTCGGCGTCCGACGCCGACGGACCCGTGGGCTCGAGGTCGACGAGCAGCACCCGGTCGGTCTCGTGCAGCCACGCCGACAGGCGGGTCAGCTCCAGCGCCTGGGCCTTCTTGGCGTCGGGGTCGAGGTCGGGGCCCCATCGCACCTCGACCTGGGCGATGCGCGGGGAGAACCGGTCGACGAACGCACCGAAGTCGTCACCCGGCGCGAGGCTGAACTCGGCGGCACCACCGCTCAGCGGCAGGACCAGCTGGATCGACTCGCCCGGTATCGCGTCGGCCAGTCGCTGCTGCGTGCGCCCGTCGACGAGCACCCCGAGGTCGGTCGGGTCGGCCGCGCTTCCGGCGGCACCCACCTGCTGGATCCCGCTCCAGACGAGGGCGGCCGCCTGCGCGTCGAGGGCAGCGCCCCCACGGTCACCGAAGCGCACCGCGTACAGGGCACGGTCGTAACCAGGCTGCACTCGACCACCTCTCCTCGACGGGCCGCGAGCGTAGTGACGCGCCCGAGCCGGCCGCCTCGCCGCCCCTCTCCCCCGGACGTGGTCCGCGGGGGGCCGTCGCGGGGACGACCTCAGCGCAACAAGAAGGTGATCGACATCCCGACGATCATGGCGAGGGCGGCGACGATCGCGGCCGGCATGCCCAGCCGGCTGCCCTTGACGTGGGCGATGAGCCCGAGCGCCATGCCGAGCGGGCCCAGGAACACCTCGGCGTAGCTGACGACGCTGAGCACGGCACAGGCCAGCGCAAGGACCGCGAGCGGAGTCGCGAACCGGGGCGACGCCTCGACGGGAGCGAAGGGGTCGCGATCGGATGCCTGCGCCCGTTTCGCCACGGCGGTCCTCCTGGGGTGCTCAGGCGCGCAAGGTATCCCGTCGGGCGTGCGCGTCCGGGCCCGTCGTCGTGGGTGCCGGCGCCGGGGCCGCGAGGCCGAGGCGCACGAACAGCAGCGGCGCGAGACCACCGACCCAGGCCCCGACGAGGAGGTAGCGCAGGTAGCGCAGGACGAGTGCCACGACGTCGCCGCCGTCCGGGAAGAGTGCGCCGAGTCCCTGCCACAGCACGACCACGCCGACCAGGCCGACGGCGACGCGTCCGGCTCGCCGGCCCAGCGGTCCCCCGCTGTCGAAGCCGCCGCGGGGCAGCAGCAGGGCGAGCCCGATGGCGAGTCCCGCGAGGGTGGCCGCCGGGGTCACGACGTCGGCGAACCCGCTCGCCTCGGCCGGGTCGAGCAGGCCCGGCCAACCCGGGTCGATGCCGCGCAGCCGACCCGAGAGCAGCCCGCCGACCAGGATGAGCGTCCAGGACGCGACCACGGCCGCCATGACCCATTCGACGGGGCCACGGGCGGCCGCCCATCGGCGCACGCGGGGTTCGAGCAGCAGGAACAGCACGAGCAGGATCGCGCCGACCGCCCAGCCCACCAGGATGTCCTCGACGAAGTGCGCGCCCAGGTGGATCCGCGACCAGCCGATGGCCAGGATCAGCCCCACCAGCGCGACCCGGACCCACCAGCGTCGCAGACGCACCGCCAGCAGGCCCCACACGGCGGCGCCGTTCTGGGCGTGTCCGGACGGGATGCCATAGGTGGCTTCCGGCACCCGCTCCAGCGACGGGTCCAGGAACGCCGGCCGGGGCGTGACGGCCACCAACTTCCCGATCGAGTTGATGCTGGCGGTCGCGAGCAGCATCACGCCGAGGCGGACGCCGAGGCGGCGGCTCACGGCCCAGTACAGCAACGGGAAGGCGAGCAGGTAGAACTCCTCGTCGCCGAGGAAGGTGACCGCGTGCAACACCGTGGTCCGCCAGCCCGGCCCGGCCTGCAGGTCCGCCGCACGCTGCAGCTGGACGCCGTACCCCCCGGGATCGGCCGCCTCGGCCAGCGCTCGCTCCTCGAGCACCTGCACGAGCCGGTCGGGGAAGTCGGTCATGATGCCGTGCACGCCCGCGTCGAGGAGGCGGTGCATCTGTTCGGGCTCGTTGACCGTCCAGACCTGTACGTCCACGCCCAGGCGTTCCGCCGCACGCACGAAGCGGGGCGTGACGACGCGCCGGCCGTCGTGGAACTCGGGGACCTGGAACACCGCGCCGGGCGGCGTCCACCAGGGGTGCAGCCCGACGAGTTGGCGGACGTAGAAGCCGGTCGTCTCGCCCTCGGGCATGTTGGTGGGCACGTCGGGCAGGGCGGCCCGGACCGGTTCGAGGTAGTCGGTCGAGAAGCTCGCGACCGTGACGCTGCCGTCGTCGCGACCGTACGCGCGCAGCAGGTCGATCACCGGTTCGGCGATCGCGACCGGTGACTCCGTCTTGAGCTCCACGACCAGGTGCGTGTCGGGATAGCGGTCGAGCACCTCACGCAGCGTCGGGATCCGGACACCGGCACCGCGGAACGGATACGCGCCGTCGGCGTCCTCGAAGTACCACCCGGCGTCGAGTGCCCGCAGCTCCGCCAGGGTCAGGTCGACGACCGCGCCGGTGGCACCGGTGGTCCGGTCGACGGTGCCGTCGTGGATGACGACCACCTCGGCGTCGGCGGTGAGCTGCAGGTCCATCTCCAGGACGTGCGCGCCCTGCTCGAGCGCGACGTCGAACGCGACCAGCGTGTTGGTGGGCGCGTGCCCCTGGGCGCCGGAGTGGGCGATGACGCTGACGTCGTTGGCGGCGAAGTCCGGGACGCGGTCCCGGGGCGGGCCCTGCAGGGCCAGCGCGACGAGTCCGCACAGCAGGAGCACGCCGACGATGCCGAGCCGTCGACGACTGCGCTGCCCCAGGGTCCCCTCCACGCCGGGAACCCTAGCGGCGAGGACCGCGCGGATCGGGCGAGGACAGCGCGTTGCGCCGCGTTGCCGTCGCCGCCGATTAGGGTGTCTGGTGTACCGACGGCCACTGTCCGGCCTCGGGCTCCGCACCACTCGGCATCAGGTCGGCACCAGGAGAGCGCGCCGTGAGCGAGGACGTCCGCACCACCGAGGCCCCGGGCCGCGCCCCGTCGCCTCTCGACCGCTTCTTCAAGCTGCGCGAGCACGGCACCGACGTGCGGACCGAGGTCATCGCCGGGCTCACGACGTTCCTGGCGATGGCGTACATCGTCTTCGTCAACCCGCTGATCCTCGGCGACGCGGGCATGGACGTCGGCGCGGTCTTCGTCGCCACCTGCCTGGCGGCCGCGCTGGGCACGCTGGTCATGGGCCTGTACGCGAACTTTCCGATCGCGCAGGCGCCGGGCATGGGTCTCAACGCATTCTTCGCCTACACCGTCGTGCTGGGCCTCGGCGTGCCGTGGGAGACGGCGTTGGCCGGCACCTTCGTGTCCGGCGCGATCTTCTTCGTGCTCACGCTCACCGGGGCGCGCGAGGCGGTCATCAACGCGATCCCGTTGCAACTGAAGCTGGCCGTCGGCGCCGGCATCGGTCTGTTCATCGCGTTCATCGGACTCAAGAACGCCGGCATCGTGGTGCCGAGCGAGGCCACGACCGTCGCGCTGGGCGACCTCGGGTCCTCCACCACCCTGCTGGCCATCTTCGGGATCCTGGTCACCGCCCTGTTCCTGATGCGCGGCCTCCGTGGCGCGATCTTCTACGGCATCGCGGCGACGGCCGTCGTCGGCGTGGTCTTCGGCGTGACCGAGTTCGGCGGCGTGGTCTCCAGCGTGCCCAGTGTCGGCCCGACGTTGGGTGCCGCCTTCGGCGCCTTCGGTGAACTGCTCACCGTCCAGATGCTGGTCGTGGTCTTCACGATGCTGTTCGTCGACTTCTTCGACACCGCCGGCACCCTGATCGCGGTCACCAACCAGGCCGGCCTGCTCAACGCCGACGGCACGCTGCCCAACGGCAACCGCGCGTTGGTGTCGGACTCGGTCGCCACCATGGGTGGTGCAGCCCTCGGCACCTCGACGACCACGTCGTACATCGAGTCCTCCGCCGGTGTGGGCGCGGGCGGACGCACGGGCCTGACCGCGGTCACGACGGCCGGCTTCTTCCTGCTCGCGTTGTTCTTCTCGCCGTTGCTGTTGATCATCAGCGCCGAGGTGACCGCGGCCGCGCTCATCCTGGTCGGGGTGATGATGGCGCGTGGGCTGGGACAGATCGAGTGGGACCGGATGGAGTACGCCATCCCGGCCTTCGTGACGGTGCTGGCGATGCCACTGACCTACTCGATCGCGACCGGCATCGCGCTCGGCCTGCTGCTGTTCCCGCTGATGATGCTGTTCAAGGGCCGCGTGCGCGAGGTCCACCCGATCATGTGGGTGCTGCTGGTGGTCTTCGCCGGCTACTTCATCTGGCTCGTCGAGTAGTCCCCGCTGCGACCGGTGAGCTGCAGTTCGCCGGTGTCGTCGACCTCGACGACCACCTGCTGCCCGTCGACGATCTTGCCGTCGAGCAGCGCCTTGGCCAGCGGGTCCTCGACGGCACGCCGCAGGAGCCGCTTGACCGGCCGCGCGCCGTAGAGCGGGTCGTACCCGCGCTGCGCGAGCCAGTCCATCGCGGCGTCGGTGACCTCGAGCCCGAGGTCGCGTTCGGCGAGCCGACGACGCAGGCGTCCGAGCTGGATGTCGACGATCGCGCGCAACTGCTCGGGGGCGAGGCGCGAGAAGATCACCGTCTCGTCGATGCGGTTGAGGAACTCCGGCCGGAAGTGGGTCTGGACGTCGGCCATCACCCGGTCCCGCAGCTGTTCCTGCGAGATCGTGAGATCCAGGATGTGCTGTGAGCCCAGGTTGGAGGTCATGATCACGACCACGTTGCGGAAGTCGACGGTGCGGCCCTGCCCGTCGGTGAGCCGCCCGTCGTCGAGCACCTGCAGCAGCACGTTGAACACGTCGGGATGGGCCTTCTCGACCTCGTCGAGCAGGACGACCCGGTACGGCCGGCGACGAACGGCCTCGGTGAGCTGGCCGCCCTCGTCGTAGCCGACGTAGCCGGGAGGTGCCCCGATCAGCCGGGCGACCGTGTGCTTCTCCTGGTACTCGCCCATGTCGATGCGGATCATGGCCCGCTCGTCGTCGAACAGGAACTCGGCGAGTGCACGCGCCAACTCGGTCTTCCCGACCCCGGTCGGGCCGAGGAAGAGGAAACTGCCGAGCGGACGGTCGGGGTCGGCGATGCCCGACCGGCTGCGACGCACGGCGTTGGCGACGGCCTCCACGGCCTCGTCCTGGCCCACGACGCGCTTGTGCAGCTGGTCCTCGAGCGTGACGAGCTTGGCGGCCTCCGACTCGATCAGCCGGGCCACCGGGATGCCCGTCCAGCGGCCCACGACCTCGGCGATCTCGGTCTCGGTGACCTCCTCCTCGAGCAGGCTCTCGCCGGCGGCACGCTGCTCGGCCATCCGCTGCTGGGCCTCGGCGATGCGACGTTCGAGCTCGGGCATCCGGGCGTAGCGCAGTTCCGACACGCGCTCGTAGTCGCCCTCGCGTTCGGCCATCGCGGCCTCCTCGCGTACCTGCTCGAGCTCCTCCTTCGCAGCGTGCAACTGCTCGATCGCGTCCTTCTCGTTCTGCCACCGGGCGCGCATCGCCCGGTCGCGCTCGCGCAGGTCGGCGAGCTCGGCGTCGAGATCGCGCAGTCGCGACCGGGCGCTCTCGGTCTCCTCCTTGGACAGGCTGACCCGCTCGATCTCGAGCTGGCGCATACGGCGGTCGACCTCGTCGATCTCGGGCGGCAGCGAATCGATGGCGATGCGCAGCCGTGCGGCGGCCTCGTCGAGCAGGTCGATGGCCTTGTCGGGCAGGAACCGGTCGGTCAGATAACGGTCGGACAGGCTGGCGGCCGCAACGATGGCGTCGTCGGTGATCCGGACCGAGTGGTGGACCTCGTAGCGCTCCTTGAGACCGCGCAGGATGCCGACGGTGTCGACGACGGACGGCTCGGCGACGTGGACGGGCTGGAAGCGGCGTTCGAGCGCCGCGTCCTTCTCGATGTTGCGGTACTCGCCCAGGGTGGTCGCGCCGATCATGCGCAGGCGACCGCGGGCGAGCAGCGGCTTGAGCATGTTGGCGGCGTCCATCGCGCCCTCGGCCGCCCCGGCACCGACCAGGGTGTGCAGTTCGTCGATGAAGGTGATGATCTCGCCGTCGGAGGCCTCGATCTCCTTCAGGACCGCCTTGAAGCGCTCCTCGAACTCCCCGCGGTACTTGGCGCCGGCAACCATCGCTGACAGGTCGAGCTCGACCAGCTTCTTGTTCTCCAGCAGCGTGGGAACGTCGCCCTCGACGATGCGGCGCGCGAGCCCCTCGACGATGGCGGTCTTGCCCACACCGGGCTCCCCGATCAGGACCGGGTTGTTCTTCGTGCGGCGGACGAGGACCTGGATCGCCCGGCGGATCTCCTCGTCGCGGCCGATCACGGGGTCGAGCTTGTTCTCACGTGCCAGGGCGGTGAGGTCGCGGGCGTACTTCTCGAGCGCCTCGTAGGTCGCCTCGGGATCCTTCGACGTCACCTTCTGGGCGCCGCGGACGTCGCGCAGCACCTCGAGGATGGCCTCGCGGGTGATCCCGGCCTCGCGCAGCAGCGAGGCGGTTCGGTCCCCGCCGTCCGTGAGGGCGAGCAGCAGGTGCTCGGTCGAGACGTAGTCGTCGCCGAGTTGCGCGGCCTCCTCGCTGGCGCGCTCCAGCGACTGGCCGAGCCCGGTGCTGATGCGGACGTCGCCCGACGAGCCGTACGCGGCCGGCATGGCGGTGAGCAGTTCCCCGATGCGGTTGCGCAGCGACGTCGGCGTCACCCCGAGACGTTGCAGCACCGGGAGGACGGCGCCCTCCGCCTGGGACACGAGTGCGAGCAGCAGGTGTGCGGAGCCGACCTCGGGGTGCTTGCGGTCGCGCGCGATGCCACCGGCCTGCTGTAGCGCCTCCTGGGACTTGTGGGTCAAGCGCTCGAAGTCCATGTCACCTCACCTCCTGGGCCAGTGTCGGGGCGGAGTACGGGCCAACGTACGCACGACGCCCGTCGATCGCGACGGTCCTGCGGGCAGGCGGCGCGGAGAACCTGCGCCGGCCGAACGCAGGGCTTCCTCGTCGCCGACCGGGCACGGTCTCACGCGTCGTCGCGGGTCACGATCGGCCAGTGCGTGGCGAGCACGTGCTCGTAGACGATCGCCGTCTCCAGGCGCGCGACCTCCGGGCGGGTCGTGAAAGCGTCCAGGGCCAGGTCGCGGAGATGGTCGCTGTCCCGCACGCCGACCCGGACGAGGAAGTCCATGGCGCCGGTCACGTGGGCCACCGCCAGGGTCTCCGGCAGCGAGAGCGCATGCGCACGGAACGACGCCAGCGATGCACGGGAGTGCTGCCGCAGCTGCACCTGGATCAACGCCTGCAGCCCGATCCCGACCGAGGCGGGATCGAGCGCGGCGAGATGTCCGGTGATCACGCCGGCGCGTTGCAGCCGCCGCACCCGGTCGTGAGCCGCCGACGGCGACAGACCGCTGGCCGCCGCCAACTCCTTGACCGTCGCGCGCGCGTCCGCCTGCAGGGCGTGCAGCAACACCCGATCTGTCCGGTCCAACGGGTACATCGAGGCCTCATTCCGGAAGATGTCCGATGGACGGCGAACCTAGCCGGTGAGAGGATGCCGAGGATTGTTTCCCAGGGGAGGATCTCCGGTGTCGGCTGGCATGAGCACGACCGCCGTCCATGCGGGGCGGGAGCAGTTCCGAGCGCTCGGGGTGCACACGCCGCCGCTCGACCGTTCCACCACCTACCCGCTGACGAGCCTGGACGCCGGCACGGCGAGCCTCGACGCCATGGCGGCCGGTGGACGGCCCGAGGGGTCGCCGGTCTACGCACGCCTGCACAATCCGACGGTCGCCCGGTGGGAAGCCGGCATCGCGCAACTCGAGCAGGCCGACGAGGCGGTGGCCTTCGGATCCGGGATGGCGGCGATGACCGCGGTGCTGCTGGCGGCGGGCGCCGTCGGCCGTCACGTCGTCGCGGTGCGGCCGCTGTACGGCTGCACCGATCACCTGCTCGGCAGTGACCTCCTGGGCTGCCAGGTCACCTGGGCCTCGCCGGACGGGGTGGCCGACGCGATCCGCGACGACACCGCGCTGGTGGTCGCCGAGACACCGGCGAACCCGACCCTGCGACTGATCGACCTGGACGCGCTGGTCGCCGCCGCCGGCGACGTTCCGGTCGTGGTCGACAACACCTTCGCCACCCCGATCCTGCAACGTCCGCTGCTCCATGGCGTCGCCTGGTCGTTGCACAGCGCGACGAAGGCCCTGTCCGGACACGGCGACGTCATGGCGGGCGTCGTGGCGACCAGCGGCGAGCGCGCGGCGGCCCTGCGGCAGGTCCGGATCCTGACCGGCGGGCTGCTGGACCCCCAGGCGGCCTACCTGCTGCACCGCAGCCTGCCGACGCTGCCCCTGCGGGTCCGTGCCGCCCAGGCCAATGCCATGGAGCTGGCCCGGCGGCTGCACGCACACCCTGCCGTGTCCGCCGTGCACTACCCCGGACTGCCGGGCAGCGACCCGTCGGGGCTCGTCGGACGCCAGATGGACGGGCCCGGCGGCATCCTCGCCTTCGAGCTCGTCGGCGGCCACGACGCCGCGGCCGGGGTCATGAAGTCGGTCGAGCTCATCACGCCGGCCGTGAGCCTGGGCTCGACCGACACGCTTCTCCAGCACCCGGCCGGACTCACGCACCGCATCGTCGGCGACGAGGGGCGCGCCGCCGGCGGGATCACCCCGGGCATGCTGCGACTGTCGGCCGGCATCGAGGACGTCGAGGACCTCTGGGCCGACCTGGCCGCGGCCCTCGAGCTGACGGCGGGCTAGCCACCCTCAGCCCTCGGCGACATGCCGGTCGGGCGGCGGGATCGGCGTCGCCCGCTGAGCGGGCGGGTGGCTGCCGGCCGGCCGCTGCCCCGTCCGTCGGCGCAGCTGGTGCACCTCGACGTCGCGGGTCGGCGCCTTGATGATCTCGAAGCGGTCACCGGCGGGACGCTGGTCGACCCGTGCCGCGAGGACGCGCACCATCTCCTCGAGTTCACCGATCCGGCGGCGCGCCCCCTCGAGCTTCTCGCCCAGTTCGAGCACGACCCGGACGCCGGCGAGGTTGAGTCCCTCGTCCTGGGTCAGCGTGCGGATGAAGCGCAGCCGCTCGACGTCGCGGCGCGAGTAGCGACGCGTCCCGCCCTCGGTCCTGGCCGGGTGCAGCAGCCCCTCGCGCTCGTAGGCCCGCAGCGTCTGCGGGTGGAGATCGGCGAGTTCGGCCGCCACGGAGATCACGTACAGCGGCGCGTCGTCGTCGTCGGTCTGCCGGAAGCGGTCGGCGGGCTCGGCGGGCTCGTCCCGGCGCTGTGACCACGACCAGTTGGGAGCGGCGTGCGGCTCCAGGAAGCGCTGCGGCTCGGCGCCCGCGGTGGGCGCCTGCTCGTCGGTCGGGGCTGCAGCCACGATGATCTCCTCAGCTGCCGACGTCGGAGCCGAACAGGAGTCGCTCCCGCTCGATCGGCGTCTGGTCGAGCTCGCCCAGCTCCTGCAACAGCCGCTTCTGGTCGCGGCCGACCTTGCCCGGGACGTGCACCTTGACGGTCACGAGCAGGTCGCCGTGACCACCTCCCCGGCTGGGCGCGCCCTCGCCGCGGATGCGGAAGGTGCGACCGCTGGAGGTGCCGGCCGGCACCTTGATGGTGCGCGCGTGGCCGCTGGGAGTGGGAACGGTGACCTTGGTACCGAGCACGGCCTCGCTGAAGCTGATCGGCACCTCGAGCGTCACGTCGTCGCCGCGGCGACCGAAGTGGGGGTGGGGCGCGACGTGGACGCTGACGAGGACGTCCCCCGACGGCCCGCCGCCGGATCCCGGGCCGCCACGACCGGGGACCCGGATCACGGCGCCGTCCTTGACGCCGGCGGGTACCCGAACGTTGAGCTCACGGGGCTTGACGACGCGCCCACTGCCACCGCAGGTGCCGCAGGGGTTGGGGATCTGCTGGCCCCGCCCTCCGCAGGCCTGACAGGGCTGCGCGAACGAGAACGGTCCCTGGTCGATGGCGATCTGGCCGCGACCGCCGCAGACCCCACACGTCACGGGAACGGTGCCCGGTGCCGCGCCATTGCCCTTGCACGTCTCGCAGGCGCCGTCGCCGGTGACGCGCAGCGTCGTGCGCACGCCCGCGAGCGCGTCCTCGAAGGTCAGGTGCACGTCGGCGCGCAGGTCGGCGCCTTTGCGGGACTGGGTCCGGCGGCCGGCGAACGGCGAGCCGGTGAACCCGGCGGTCGGGCCGGCCTGGCCGCGGCCGTTGCCGAACATCTGCGACAGCAGGTCGCCGAGGTCACCACCGTCGAAGCCGAACCCGCCGGGCGCACCTCCGCCACCGAACCCGGTGGCGCCGAGGCGCCGGATCTCGTCGTACTCGCGCCGACGGCTGTGGTCGCCGAGAACCGAGTACGCCTCGCCGACCTCCTTGAACCGTCGCTCGGCCTGACCGTCGTCGGGGTTGGCGTCGGGATGGTTCTCGCGCGCGAGGCGGCGGTACGCCTTCTTGATCTCGTCGGCCGAGGCGTCCTGCGCGACGCCGAGGACGTCGTAGTAGTTCTTCTCGAGCCATTCACGCTGTGGTGCCACGCGGTTCACCTCCTCCGGGGATCGGTCCGGCTCCTACTGTTCGACGACCACCATGGCCGGGCGCAGCACCCGGTCGCCGAGGCGGTAGCCGGGGCGGAACACCTGCGCGACCACGGGGTGGTCGGACGCTTCCTCGGCGGCCTGCTGGCTCACCGCTTCGTGGTGGTTCGGATCGAACGCCACGCCGGTCTCGTCGAGCCGCTCGAGCCCCATCCCCTGCAGGGTCCTGACCAGCTTGTCGGCCACCAGCGTGACGCCCTTGGCCAGGCTGTCGTCGGTGGACTGCTCGGCGGCCTCCAGCGTGCGGTCGAGGTCGTCGAGCACCTCGAGCAGCGCGCCGGCGACGTCGGCGCGCCCGACGTCGCGCTGTCCCGCGGACTCGCGTGCGGTGCGCTTGCGGAAGTTCTCGAACTCTGCGCGGGCACGCCTGAGGTCGTCGAGGTACTCGTCGCGCTGGGCCTGCACCGCCTGCAGTTCGGCCCGGAGGTCGTCCGCCGACCGGGGGTCTTCGGGCTCGGCGTCGCTGGTGGCATCCTCGTCGACCGGGGCCTCGGCACCGGCCTCGGTGCCGCCGTCAGCCGTGGCATCGCTGACGTCCTGCAGCGCGGTCGGCTCGGCCTGGTCGGTCTCGTCCATCGGGATCGGGTCACCGGCGTCGGTCACGAAGTGCTCCTGGCGGAAGAATCGGGTGATGGTGGGAGGGGCGGCGCACCTGGCGCCGCCCCGTCGTGTTCCTCAGCTGGCCTTGACCGTGATCCGGCGCGGCTTGGCCTCCTCGGCCTTGGGTACCGTGATGGTCAACAGGCCGTCGCGATAGGTCGCCGAGACCTTGTCTCCGTCGACCCGGTCGGGGAGTCGGACCGCGCGGTGGAAGCGCCCGAAGTGGCGTTCGATGCGCCGGAAGCCGTCAGCGGCCTTCTCGTCGTAGAAGCGGCGCTCACCGGCGATGGTCAGCACGTTCTCCTCGAGCGACACCTCGACGTCGTCGGCGGTGACGCCGGGCAGCTCGACGTGCAGCGTGAAGACGTCCTCGGTCTCCTCGACGTCGAGTGCCGGGCTGAACGCACCGGCGGTCGCGGTGCCCGACCCGAACGCCTCGCGGAACATGCGCTCGACCTCGTCGTGGAGCGACGCGACGTCGCGGTGGGGTTCGTAGCGGCGGGACAGCGTGGTCATCACGTCCTCCTCTCGGTTGGTGGGTGTGGTGCGGTGCAGCAGCCGGGGTCAGCCGGCCCGTTGGTCGCCCCGTGCTCGGGGCGCGGTCGGCGTCAGCCGGCCCGTTGTTCGCCCCGTGCTCGGGGCGCGGTCGGCGTCAGCCGGCCCGTTGGTCGCCCCGTGCTCGGGCGCGGTCGGCGTCAGCCGGCCCGTTGTTCGTCCTCGCCCTCGTCGATCACCTCGGCGTCGACGACGTCGTCGTCGGTGCCGGTGGCGTCGGCCGAGGCAGCGCCGCCCTCGGCGGAGCCACCCTGGTCGGCGTTGGCCTGGTAGATCGCCTCGGCGAGCTGCTGGGACTTGGACGCGAGGCCCTCCATCTTGGCCTTGATGGCGTCGGCGTCGTCGCCCTTCAGTGCCTCGCGGAGCTCGGTGAGTGCCTGCTCGATGTCGGCCTTGACGGACGCGTCGAGCTTGTCGCCGTGCTCCTTGAGGGTCTTGTCGGTCTGGTAGGCCAGCGTGTCGGCCTGGTTGCGCAGTTCGGCCGCCTCCTTGCGCTTCCGGTCCTCGTCCGCGTGCGCCTCGGCGTCCTTGATCATCTGCTCGATGTCGTCCTTCGGCAGCGCGGAGCCACCGGTGATCGTCATCGACTGCTCCTTGCCGGTGCCGAGGTCCTTCGCGGACACGTGCACGATGCCGTTGGCGTCGATGTCGAAGGTGACCTCGATCTGCGGCATACCGCGCGGGGCCGGCGGCAGGTCGGTCAGCATGAACTTGCCGAGCGACTTGTTGTCGCCGACCATCTCGCGCTCACCCTGCAGGACGTGGATCTCGACGGAGGGCTGGTTGTCGTCCGCGGTGGTGAAGACCTCGGAGCGCTTGGTCGGGATCGTGGTGTTGCGCTCGATGAGCTTGTGGGTGATACCGCCCTTGGTCTCGATGCCCAGCGAGAGCGGGGTGACGTCGAGGAGCAGGACGTCCTTGACGTCGCCCTTGAGCACGCCCGCCTGCAGGGCGGCACCGACCGCGACGACCTCGTCGGGGTTGACGCCCTTGTGGGGTTCCTTGCCGCCGGTCAGCTCCTTGACCAGGTCCTGCACGGCGGGGATGCGGGTCGAGCCACCGACGAGGATGACGTGGTCGATCTGGCCGACGCCGCCGGCGTCCTTGACGGCGCGCTCGAAGGGTCCCCGCAGACGGTCGAGCAGGGCGCTGGTGAGCTCGTTGAACTTCGCGCGGGTGAGCGTCTGCTCGAAGTGCAGCGGGCCGGCGTCGGTGGCGGTCAAGAACGGCAGGTTGATCGAGGTCTCCTGCGACGACGACAGCTCGATCTTGGCCTTCTCCGCGGCCTCCTTGAGGCGCTGCAGGGCCATGCGGTCGTTGGAGAGGTCGACGCCGTGGTCGTTCTTGAAGGTGGTGACCATCCAATCGATGAGAACCTGGTCCCAGTCGTCTCCGCCGAGCTGCGAGTCCCCGGCGGTCGACTTGACGTCGAAGACGCCCTCGGCGATCTCCAGCACCGACACGTCGAAGGTGCCGCCGCCGAGGTCGAACACCAGCACGGTCTGTTCGTCGCTCTTCTCGAGGCCGTAGGCGAGGGCGGCGGCCGTCGGCTCGGCGACCAGGCGCAGGACCTCGAGGCCGGCGATCTCACCGGCTTCCTTGGTGGCCTGCCGCTGCGCGTCGTCGAAGTAGGCCGGGACGGTGATCACGGCCTGCGTCACGTCGTCGCCGAGGTAGGACTCGGCGTCGCGCTTGAGCTTCATGAGGATGCGGGCCGAGATCTCCTGCGGCGTGTAGTTCTTGCCGTCGATGTCGGTCTTCCAGTCGGTGCCGACGTGGCGCTTGACGGAGCGGATGGTGCGGTCGGCGTTGGTGACGGCCTGGCGCTTGGCCACCTCGCCGACCAGGACCTCACCGGACTTTGACCAGGCGACGACGGACGGCGTCGTGCGCGCGCCCTCGGCGTTGGCGATGACGGTGGGCTCGCCACCTTCCATGACGGAGACGACGGAGTTGGTCGTCCCGAGGTCGATTCCGACGGCCTTGGCCATGTGGGGCCTCCTCGCAGCAGGGTCGTTTTCCGGCGCGGCGGGCGGTGGCCCGCGGTTCGGGCACAACGGTACGCCAGCGATCCGGCTACGCAACCCGTCCGCAGCTCAGCGAGGCAGGAAATCTGAGTCGGTTCGACGCAGGCTTTCGACGGGCATGGCCGCGGCGACGCTCAGTGGTGCTCGTCGTGGCCGTCGACCCGCGGGTGGTACTGCCGACGCCAGGGCCGGGGCAGCGGGCGACCGCGGTAGTCCAGGCGTTCCCGGTCGGGCCAGAAGTCGATCATCAGCACCAGGGGCAGCAACGCGAGCACGATGAACCCGACGACCTGCCATGCCTCCATGTGCCCGCCTCCCGCTCGCGACGACGTCCGCGCAGCCTACGTCGCGGCGCGGTCGTCACCGCAGTTCGACGCCCGCGGTTCGTTCCACCATCCGCACGAGTTCGGTGTGGTCGACGTCGGCGCCCAGCGTCTCCGCGGCCTCGGCGGTCAGGCGATCGACCAGGTGCAGGACCGGGCCGTCCACGTCCGCGGCGTCGAGGGTCGCCCGCGCCAGGCCGACGTCCTTGGCCAGCAGCGCCAGGCCGAAGGTGTTGGGAAACGCGCGGGTGACGACCCGCTCCGGGAACAGGTTCTCGGTCGCGTTGGACCGACCCGACGAGGCATTGACGACCTCGAGGGCCACGGAGGTCGCCACACCGGCCTTCTGCAGCGCGGCAAAGCCCTCGGCGGCCGCCCACAGCGACGCCGCGAGCATGGCGTTGTTCACCGCTTTGACCGCCATGCCGGCACCGGAGGGACCGACGTGGACGACGCGGGCCGCCACCACGTCCAGCACCGTTCGCACCCGGTCGAGCGCGTCGGCGTCCCCGCCGACCATGACGGTCAGCGCGCCGGCCTCGGCGCCGCCCGTCCCGCCGGACACCGGCGCGTCGAGGTAGTCGACCCCTTCGGCGCCCAGGAGCGCGGCCAGGTCCCGGGCCTGCTGCGGGTCCCCGCTGGTGTGGTCCAGCCACACGGTGCCCTCGGCGAGTGCGGGCGCGAGCACCTGCGCCACCGCCTCGACCTCGACGGTCGTGGGCAGGCAGGTGCAGATCACGTCGGCGTCGGCCAGCTCGGTCAGTTCATCGACGGCCGTGCTGCCGTGTGCGCGGGCATGGTCGTGCGCCACGCTGGAGGTCCGGTTCCACACCCGCAGATCGAACGTGCCGGCGAGGTTGGCGGCCATCGGGCGTCCCATGGCACCCAGGCCGATGTAGGCGATCCGCATCCGTGGCTCCTTCGTCATCCGGTGGTCGTGTCGAGCGGTTGCCAGTCGAGCCGGTCGCCGACCCCGATCCCGGTGTTGTCGAGCCAGCCCTGCGGTACCTCGAGCGCCGAGCGGTACGGCTGGTCGGGCCGGTAGGTCGGGCAGGGGTCGGCGTCGCACGGCTCCATGGCGAGGATGGTGTGGATCTCGCCGTCCGCGGCGACGAACGCGATGTCGAGCGGCACGAGGGCGTTCTTCATCCAGAAGCCACCGTCGCGGTCCTGGTCGAAGACGAACAGCATGCCGGTCCCCTCCGGCAGGTCCTCGACCTCCATCAGGCCATGAGACCGTCGTTCCGCGTCGTCGGCCAGCTTCACCGGCAGGTCGAGTGCGACCTCGCCACTCCGGAGCGACACGAGCGCTTCGGGATAGGCGTCCACCGAGGGGTGCAGGGGCGGCACCGTCGGTGTCGTCGGCTCGGCCGGCTTCGTGGGCTCGGCCGGCGTCGTGGGCTCGGCCGGTGTCGTGGGCTCGACGGGCGCTGGCTCGGGTGCGTCGTCGGCCGTGACCGATGGCGAGTCGGGAGGCGGCTCGTGGTCCGCGCCGCCGGCGGCCAGGCTGTCGGCGCACCCGGTCAGCAACAGGACGAGAACGACGAGGAGACGGAACGGCGGCATGGCGGCACGCTACCCGGCGGCACGGCGGATCTGGGCGCTGCCGGCGGGTGGCCGGCACGCGTGGCGAGACAGCCGGGAGCGTGCATGGTCTACGCTCGACTGCTGCCGTTCGCTCCAGGAGAACTTCGTGTCCGAGCTCGCCGTCACTGCCGTCGGCGCCGACCGTCCCGGGATCGTCGCCGCCGTCGCCGAGGTGCTGCACCAGCGCGGCGGCAACGTCGAGGACTCGGCGATGACGATCCTCGGTGGCCACTTCGCGATCGTGCTCATCGTGGCCGGCGACGACGACGCCGACGAACTGCGTCACGCCCTCGAGGAGGCCACCTCGCCGCTCGGGCTGGCGATCTCGGTCAGTCGCGCCGACGGCCGGCGTCGGCCCCAGGAACCCACGCACCTGTTGTCGGTGTACGGCGCCGATCGGCCCGGGATCGTCGCGGGCGTCACCCGTGCCATCGCCGACCTCGGCGCCAACATCACCGATCTCGAGACCCAGGTCATCGGCCACGACGAACCGGTCTACGCCATGGTCATCGAGGTCGTCGCGGACGACGAGGACGCCCTCGAGCAACGCCTGTCGGCGGTCTGCGGTGAGCTCGGCGTCGACCACACGCTGCGCACCATCGAGGCGGAGACGTACTGAGCGTGGCGGTCAAACGGGTCGTCCACTACCCCGCACGGGTCCTCAAGGGACTTGCCGGCCCCGTCGGCGAGATCGGCCCGCGTGAACGGCAGCTGGGCCAGGACCTCGTCGACGCCATGTACGACGCGCCGGGATGCGTCGGGCTGGCCGCCCCGCAGATCGGCGTGCCCCTGCGCGCCTTCGCGCTGGACGTGTCGGTGATGAAGAAGCCACCCCCGGGCAACCACGGCCTGGTGGTGCTGTTCGACCCCGAACTGTTGCTCGCCAGCGGGTCGGACTACCGCCGCGAGGGCTGCATGTCGGTCCCCGACTACACCTGCGACGTGCGGCGAGCCACCGAGGTGGTCGTCCGCGGCACGACCCCCGAGGGCGAGGTCCGGGTCGTTGAGGCGGAAGGCTTCGAGGCACGCGCCTTCCAGCACGAACTCGACCACCTCGACGGGCTGCTCATCCTCGACCGGGTCGCCTCGGCCCGGACCGACGTGTTCCGCCGGAAGCGCTACGCGGACAAGGGCCAGCACCTCAAGTAGCGCTCGCCGCGACGGGATCCGGTCGCCGGTTCGACGTGCGCGTCACCTTGGGTGGCCTGTGGGCCAGACCTACACTCGCGCGATCGGTCGGGCTCGGCCGGCGTGAGGTGTCCCCGGGACGGGACATCCAGGAGAGGGGAACCGCGCGTGAACGAGGAACTGCTGCTGACGCTCATCCGCATCGGTGGGGCCGTGGCGCTGGTGGCGGTGGTCGGCACGCTCGCCGCCCGACGCGTGCAGTTCCTCTACGGCCTGGTCCGCAAGGCACGGCCGCAGCCCGAGCGCGTGACCCGCGACGCGATCGTCGGCAACGTCAAGTACCTGTTCACCAAGATCCTCGGCCAGCAGAAGCTGCTGCGATGGTCGCTGCCCGGTATCGCCCACTTCTTCGTCTTCTGGTCGTTCCTGGTCATCCAGACCACGCTGATCGAAGCGGTCGGCGAGCTGTTCGACCCGACGTTCCAGATCCCCTTCCTCAACCGCATCGCCCTGTTCGGGGTCACCGCCTACGACGTGCTGGGCTTCCTGCAGGACTCGTTCATCCTGCTGACCACGCTCGGCATCGCGATCTTCGCCGGCATCCGGTTCGCACTGGACCCGCGCCGCGTCGGACGCCGCAGCCGCTTCGCCGGATCCAACCTCAACCAGGGCTGGTGGGTCCTGATGGGCGAGTTCCTGGTCGTGTGGACGCTGCTGGTCGCCCACGGCATCCGCGCCGCCCTCGACCACGCCCCGACCGAGGCGGCGTTCCTGTCGATCCGCGCCGGCGCGCTGTTCGAGGGGATGGACCCGTTTGTGCTCGAGCTGACCAGCGCACTGATGCTGATCGGCCACCTCGGCATCGTCGGTTGGTTCCTGCTCTTCACGCTCAACTCCAAGCACCTGCACATCGCCACGATCCCGTTCCAGGAGCTGTTCGCGCGACAGCCGAAGGCGCTCGGCAAGCTACGCACCGAGCTGATCGACATGGAGAACATGGACGAGGACACGGTCCTCGGCGTCGGCGTCGTCGAGGACTTCGGGTTCAAGCACGTCCTGGACATGTATACCTGCACCGAGTGCGGCCGGTGCCAGTCCCAGTGCCCCGCGTGGAACACCGGCAAGCCCCTCTCCCCCAAGATGCTGGTGATGGACCTGCGCGACCACCTCTACGCCAAGGGGCCGTTCCTGCTCGGCAAGGAGTCCGAGGAAGAGGCGGCCGACGTCATCAACATGCAGCTCGTCGGTGACACCCCCGGGCAGGAGAACGCCGTCATCGACTACGACGTGCTGTGGTCGTGCACCACCTGCGGCGCCTGCGTCGAGGAGTGCCCCGTCGACATCGAGCACGTCGACATGATCATGGACATGCGGCGCTACAAGACCATGATGGAGTCGAGCTTCCCGCAGGAAGCGGGCGTGATGCTGCGCAACGTCGAGAACGCCGGCGACCCGTGGGGCGTCGGACAGTCGAAGCGCGAGGAGTGGACCGACAAGCTCGACTTCGACATCCCGGTCCTGCAGCCGGGCACCGAGGCCGCGCCCGAACTGGAGTACCTGTTCTGGACCGGGTGCGCAGGGGCGGTCGACGACCGCTCCAAGAAGATCACCCAGGCGACCGCGCAACTCCTGCACGACGCCGGGGTGAAGTTCGCCATCCTCGGCAAGAACGAGACCTGCAACGGCGACCCGGCCCGCCGCCTGGGCATGGAGTACCTGTTCCAGATGCTGGCGATGCAGAACGTCGAGACGCTGAAGTCGGTGGGCGCCGACACCACCAACCCGCGCGCCTCGGGCGACCACATCAAGATCCTCGCGTGGTGCCCGCACTGCTTCAACACGCTCAAGAACGAGTATCCCGACTTCGACGGCCACTTCGAGGTCCTGCACCACTCCGAGGTGCTGGCCAAGCTCATCGACGACGGGCGCCTGGTCGCGACCAAGGAGATCGAAGCGAAGATCACCTACCACGACCCGTGCTACCTCGGGCGACACAACGAGGTGTACTCGGCCCCGCGGGCCGTCGTGGACTCCGTGCCCGGTCTCCAGCCGACCGAGATGGGTCGCTGCCGTTCGAACGGCTTCTGCTGCGGCGCCGGTGGCGCGCGCATGTGGGTCGAGGAGAACATCGGCAAGCGCGTCAACATGGAGCGGGTCGAGGAAGCGCTCGAGATGGACCCCGACCTGATTTCGACGGCCTGTCCGTTCTGCACGACCATGCTCTCGGACGGGATCGCCCAGAAGGTGCAGGAAGGCACGCTGGCCGAGGGCAAGGTCGAGGTGCTCGACATCTCCGAGGTGCTGCAGCGCGGGCGGTTGCTGCCGATGGCGGCCCAGGGTGTCGCCGGCGCCGGGGGCGGACAGGACGCGCCGACCCAGGAGCCCGCCGGGCAGGCATGACCGGCCCTGCGTCAGCGCTGCAGCGCCGGTTGCGGGGGCTGCGCCTCGACGCCGACGTGTTCGTAGCCGCGCTGTGACAGGCGGCTGACCGCGACCAGCGTGCCGGCGAGCAGGCCCATCCCGATCCACTGGGTCGTGGTGAGGGTGGTGCCGAAGGCGATGCGGTTGATGACGATGGCGCTGAGCGGGAAGGCGAGTTCGGCGAGCGTCGCGGCCGACGCGGGGGTGCCGGCGAGCCCGCGGTAGTACAGCCACAGGGCGAGCAGGCCGGGGACGGCCGCCAGAGCCACGAGGCCCGGGAGGTCGGTGGTGGTGACCGCCGCGAAGCCGGCCGGCCCCTGGTCGACGAGCACCACCAGGGCGCTGGCCGGCAATCCGATCGCGAATCGCAACGCGGTCAGCTGAGCAGGGGCGAACGTCGTGGACAGGCCACGCCCCAGCACCGTCCCCAGGCCCCAGAGGGCGGCCGCCCCGACGGCCAACAGGGCCGGAGCGAGCTGCGCCACGCTCGTGCGCGCCGGATCGGGCACGCTGATCAGGTAGGCGCCGACGATGGCGAGCGCCGCAAACCCACCCAGCCGGACCCGCGGCCGTTCGCCGAGCAGGAGCCACGCCGCGCCGACGGCGATCAGCGGTTGCAGCTTCTGCAGGAGCAGCGGCGTGGTGGGATCGCCGTAGCGGAATGCCAGGGTGAACAGGAACGTCGCGGTGGCCGAAGCACCGGCACCGATGAGCACCAGCGAGCCGAGCACACGGGGGCTCCACCGCACCTGCCGCCATGGCACGCGGGCGAGCAACGGCAGGCAGGCCAGGGTCAGGAAGAGGTGCTCGTAGAAGACCACCACGCCGGCGGGCAACTCGAGAGCCAGCGCGCGGCGGAACAGCGCGTCCGTGCCCCAGAGGGCGGCCGCCGCGGCGACCAGGACGATGGCGGGCACCGAGCGGCGGGATGGGGCACGTGACACGTCGACCTCGCGCGTGGTCCTCGAGCAGCTACCGGGGGGTGCACGCTAATGCCCGCGGAGCTCCGCCCGGTCGCCGACAAAGAGTGGGCCCCCGGCGTGGAGATCGCCGGGGGCCCGGTCGACCCGCCCGACAGGGGATCGTCCGCAGCGGTCGGAGGGGACGTCCGGCCGCCGGGCGGCAGGTACTGCCGCGGAAGGGTCGTGGTACGACGAGGGTGGATCCGGGACAAGGAACCGTTCCCCGTACGCCCACCGTACCAGGGGATGGTCACATGTCACTAGTCATGCGACGGGCCTAGGATCCTCGATGCGGTTGAGGTGGTACCGGGACGCCGTGGGACCGCGTTGGCCCTGGTACTTCGAGCCCGGCGTGTCGCTGCCGTAGGGATGTTCCGCGGGCCGGTCGAGTTGGAAGAACGCGAACTGGGCGATGCGCATCCCGGGATAGAGCAGGATGGGCAGGGTCGCGACGTTCGACAACTCCAGGGTCACGTCCCCGTCGAAGCCGGCGTCGACGAAGCCGGCGGTGCTGTGGATGACCAGGCCGAGGCGCGCGAGCGAACTCTTGCCCTCGATCCGCGCCACGAGGTCGTCGGGCAGCCCGATCCGTTCGACCGTGGAGCCGAGCACGAACTCGCCCGGGTGCAACACGAACGGCTCGCCGTGCGGGACCTCGACGAGATCGGTCAGGTCCGACTGCTCGGCCCGCACGTCGATCACCGCGTAGCGGTGGTTGGCGAAGACGCGGAACTGCGGCGCGAGCCGGACGTCGACGCTGGAGGGCTGGACCGCACCGTCGTCGAGCGGGTCGATCACGAGCCGGCCGGATGCCAGGGCGTCACGGATGGAGCGGTCGGACAGGATCACGCGGACTCCGCATGCGCGTCGGGACGGCGCTGGCGATGGGCTCGTGTCGCATTGCCACCGCTGCCGTCTGGGCAGTACCTTCCGCAATCCTCGCGGGTGTAGCTCAATGGTAGAGCCCCAGCTTCCCAAGCTGGTGACGGGGGTTCGATTCCCCTCACCCGCTCCATCCACTCCGCCCTTCCACCCCGGCGGCTTCGTGTCACCGCTGATCGCCCGTGTCGCGGCTGGCGGTCAGTTCTGCGGTGTTCTGCGGGGATGTCGCGACACCGGCCACGACGTGTAACGCGGCCATGGTTGGACATCGCCGCGTGGTCGGTTCATGCTCGGGTGTCCGCGTCGATCGGGGCGGCCGTGGACGTCGCCAGCCCGCGCCCGGACGCCTCCCAGGCGCCGCCTGCGGGAAGCAGCTCCGCCGCCACCTTCCTGGCCACGGAGCACTGGAGCCTGCTCGGTACCCGATCGATGATGTGGCAGGAGTCGATGACCCGGACCACGATCTTCCTCACGGTGGTGTCGGCGACGCTGGTCGCACTGGCGCTGACCGCGGACGCCAGCACGTTCGGGACCACGTTCACCCTCGTGTCGCTGGTCGCCCTGCCGGCCGTGTGGCTGCTCGGGCTGGCCACCTACGTCCGCCTGGTCCACATCAACATCAGTGACGTCTACCTGGTCATCGCCATGAACCGGCTGCGGCGGGCCTATCTCGACGTGGCACCGGAACTGGCGCCGTACCTGACGGCCGGCGCCGCCGACGACGAGCCGGGCATCGCGGCGACCTACGGTCTCGGCCATCCCGCGAAGGCGTCGCTCGGAAACTTCCTGGTGACCACGCCAACCCTCGTGATGACGGTCGACGCGGCGCTCGCGGCCGGCTTCGCCGCGTTCCTGGCCTCGCGTCTGGGGTCGACGACGCCGGGCATCACGGCCGTGGCGCTGGCCGTGTTCGCGCTGGTGTGGCTGCTGTTGCTCGTGGTCCAGATCCGCCCGCTGTTCGTCATCCGCCGCACGCTCGAGTCACGGTTCCCGACGCCCGTCGACCCGCTCGCGACGGGGCCTGCCTCCGCTTCGGTGACGAAGGCTCGGCCGGAGCGGGCGCAGGAGCAGCCCGAGCACGGCCCCCAGCACGACGCCGACGGTGTTGAGGATCAGGTCGTCGACGTTGGTGCCGCGCCCCGGATGGAACAATTGCAGGACCTCGACGGTCAGTGAGGTAACCGCCCCGAACAGCACGGCGCGGAGAAGGTTCGCGCGCAGGCCCCGAAGCACCAGCAGCAAGCCGACTGGCGCGAGCAGGAGCAGGTTGACGACCGCGTACTCGGCCGGCGCACCCGGCAGGCGCGCGAACGGATCGAGCACGACCTCGGGCGCAGGCGTGAGCTGGCCGAACTCGCCCAGCGGCGACAACGTCGCGACGCCGACGGCCACCAGCCAGCCGACGAGGGCTCCGTCGATCCACGCGTCGCGGGTCGCGCGGTGCGCAGCGCGTCGCCGACGCCACACGACCAGGCCGACGAGCAGACCGACGGGGACCGCCGCAGCGGCCGCGGCGACGACGTCGATGGGTCCGAACACGGCGATGCATCCTTGCCGCGAGGCGGCGGCGACCGGGGCACGCTATCCGTGGCGCACAGCGACGCGCGGAATTGCCGTGGACGTCCGACCAACCCGGCAGGTGGCTACAGTTCCCGTCCGGACCCGTCGAGACCGCTGCGGGTCCGGTCCGGAGCCGGTTTGACCGTGCAACGCACCAGGCGAAGCGTGGACGAGCGCCGCGAGGAACTTGTCGACGCCACCCTGGCAATTCTCGCCACCGAAGGCCTGACGGCCGCCACGACCCGTCGCATCACCGACGAGGCCGACATGGCGCTCGGTGCCTTCCACTACGCCTTCCGTTCCAAGGACGAGCTGCTTCGTGCCGTCATCGAACGCATGGCCAACCAGATGGACGAGGCCCTGCGCGCCGCCGTGGCCGCCGACGGCGAGAGCCTCGGCAGTGCGCTCGAGGCCATCGTCCAGGCCTACTGGGATTACGTCGAAGGCACGCCCCACGTGCAGTTGGCGCAGTTCGAGCTGGTCATCCATGCCATGCGTGACCCTGAACTGGAACCGCTGGCGGCCTGGCACTACGAGCGGCTGGCCAACACCGTCGCCGGTGTGCTCGCCTCGGTCCCGTGCACGCTCGACGAGATCGAGCGGGAACAGCTGGCGCGGTACCTGATCGCGACGATGGACGGACTGATCCTGCACCACTGCGTGCAGGCCGACCTGAAGGCCGCCCGCGAACGTCTCAAGCGCTACCTCGCGGCGATGCACAGCGCGCCGTGGGCGCGGAGCTGATCCTCACAGGCCCATCGCCCGCCCGATGATCTCCTTCATGATCTCGTTGGTGCCGCCGTAGATGCGCTGGACCCGCGCGTCGACGAACGCCCGGGCGATGGGGTACTCGCGCATGTAGCCGTAGCCGCCGTGCAGTTGCACGCACTGGTCGACGACCCGGCCCAACAGTTCCGTGGTCCAGTACTTGGCCATCGCCGCCTCGTCGACGCTCAACTCGCCGGCGTTGTGGAGCTCGATGCAGCGATCGACGAACTGGCGCCCGATGGTCACCTCGGTGTGCAGTTCGGCCAGCACGAACCGCGAGTTCTGGAACGAGCCGATGGGGCGGCCGAACGCCTCGCGCTGCTGGCTGTACTCGACGGTCTGCGCGACGGCCGCCTCGGCCCCGGCGACGGCGGCAACCGCGATCGACAGCCGCTCCTGCGGGAGCGCCTGCATCAGGTAGAGAAACCCCTGGCCCGGTTCGCCCAGCAGGTTGTCCGCAGGGACGCGCACGTCATCGAAGAACAGCTCGGCGGTGTCCTGCGCGTGCATGCCGATCTTGTCGAGCTTGCGGCCGCGCGTGAATCCGTGCATGCCCTCCTCGACGACCACCAGGCTCGTCCCGGCGTGTCTGGCGGACGGATCGGTCTTGGCGACCACGATGACGAGGTCGGCGTTGATGCCGTTGGTGATGAAGGTCTTGGCGCCGTTGAGCAGGTAGCTGCCGTCGTCCTGCGGGATGGCGGTGGTGGTCACGGCGGCCAGGTCGGAGCCCGTCGCCGGTTCGGTCATCGCGATGGCCGTGATGGTCGTCCCGGCCGCCATGCCCGGAAGCCAGCGCCGCTTCTGCTCGTCGTTGGCGTGGGCGAGCAGGTAGGGGACGACGACGTCGTTGTGCAGGGGAAAGCCGACCCCGCTCGCGCCGATCCGGCACAGCTCCTCGGTGACGATCGCGTTGTAGCGGAAGTCGGCGACGCCCCCGCCCCCGTAGGCCTCGGGCACGTCGGTGCACAACAGTCCGAGCTCGCCCGCGCGCTTCCAGAGCTCCCGCGGGACCAGGCCCTGGTCTTCCCACGCGGCGTGGTGGGGCGCGATCTCCTCGTCGACGAAGCGGGCGACGGTGGCGCGGAAGGCCGCATGGTCCTCGGTGAAGATGCGACGGTCCATGCAGCGCTCCGGCGACGAGGGAACGATTCGAGCCGTCCCGTTCCGTTTCCGTCGGCACGCTAGCCGAGGTGGTCGCTACAGCAGCCCCTGGCGTTGCAGCGCCACCACGCCGATGGCCGTCAGCACGGCGCCGACCCCGACCCTGGCCCACAACGCGACCAGCCGGCCGCGGGGCACGGACTCGCCCGCGGCTGCTCCCGGGAACTCCCCGGTCCGGCGATAGCGCAGCAAGGCCGCGAGGGTGCCGAGGGCCATCGCGGCGCCGACCGCCGCGAAGCTGCCGACGATCAGGAAGGACCAGGACGGGTCGCTCATGACGCACTCTTGCCGTGGTGGCGCAGGTCGGGGCAGTCTACGGTGGCCGGCAGCCAACCCTTCCGCCCGCACTCGGGGAGTCATGCGCCTCGGCACGATGCCGGTCGTCGGCACGATCGCGGCGATCGCCCTGGCGTTGGGCGGCTGCGGCGGGAGCGACGGAGGCGACGGGATGTCGGATCACGAGGCGGCGGACGGAGCGGTTCGACTGGCCGTGGCCGACGCCGCGGAGCGCACCGGCGTGGACGAGCGCGAGGTCCGGGTGGTCCTCGACGAGGCGGTCACCTGGCCCGACGGATCGCTGGGCTGCCCGCAGCCCGACCAGTTCTACACCCAGGCACTGGTCGAGGGCTACCGCATCGTCGTCGAGGCGGACGGTCGCACCCTGCACTACCACGGACGCCAGGGCGGCGACCCGGCGTACTGCGCGGAGCCGCAGGATCCCGTCGCCGGGGACGGACCAGGCACGGTGGATCGTTGAGCCGGGAGCCGCGGCCTGCTGCCCCGATCAGTTCAGGCTGGGATCTTCGGGGAAGGTGGCGAACAGCGCCAACTCGTCGGGCTGGCGGCGGAGGACCGCCTGCCACAGTCGGCCCGGATCGGCGGTGAACACGTCGGCCGGGTCGGCGTCGACGGTGAACCAGGCACCGGCGTCCACCTCGGCCTCGAGCTGTCCGGGGCCCCAGCCGGCATAGCCGGCGAACACGCGGACGCGCTCGAGGTCGACGGCGGCGAGGGCGGGGTCGTCGCCGAGGTCGACCAGGCGGACGCGGTCGAGGCGGGGCGAGAGTCCCTGGTCGGCGGGCACGCTGGCCGTCGCACGACCGAGGGCGACCACGGCGGTCGGTTCGACCGGGCCGCCGCCGAACACCACCGACGGCGCGGCAACGAGATCGACCCAGCCCGACAGGGCGTCGTCGATGGCGAGGTCCGAGGCCCGGTTGAGCACGACGCCAAGGGCGCCGTCGTGGTCGTGGTCGAGGATCAGTACGACGGAGCGCTCGAAGTTGGGGTCCTCGAGCGCGGGGGTCGCGACCACCAGGCGGCCGGTCTGCCAGTCGTGCATGGGGCATCCTCCTGCCCGGCACGGTACCGCCCGCGGGGCGCCTCCCGGCCCAGACCTTCGAACGGACCGGGGGGCGCTCCCCGTCACCGTCGTGACGGGAAGGGGATGCTCAGCCGATGGCGGCGCCGAGCACCTCGACGATGTGATCGACCTCGTCCTCGGTGACGACCAGCGGCGGGGCGAGCCGGACCGTCGTCTCGTGGGTGTCCTTGGCCAGGACGCCCTCGGCGAGCATGCGTTCGCACACGGTGCGCGCCCGGTTGCCCGGCGCCAACTCGATGCCCGCCCACAGGCCGATCGTGCGCACCTCGACGACGCGGTCCTGCGGAAGCGCCCGCAGGCCGGCGTCGAGGCGGGCACCGAGCTCGCGGCCCCGCGCCTGGAACTCGCCCGTCTCGAGCATGGCGATCACGGCGCGGCCGACGGCGCAGGCCAGCGGGTTGCCGCCGAAGGTGCTGCCGTGCGAGCCGGGCGTGAACACGTCCATAAGCTCGCGGTTCGCGGCGATCGCGGAGACGGGGACCACGCCGCCACCGAGCGCCTTGCCGAGCAGGAACACGTCGGGGACCACGTCCTCGAGGTCGCACGCGAACGTCGTTCCCGTGCGGCCGAGCCCCGACTGGATCTCGTCGGCGAGGAACAGCACGTCGCGCTCTCGGGTGATGCGCCGGACCTCACGCAGGTAGCCGGGCGGCGGAACGCGGATGCCGGCCTCGCCCTGCACCGGCTCGAGCAGCACGGCCACGGTCGTCTCGTCGATGGCCGCCTCGATCGCGGCTGCGTCCCCGAACGGCACGGAACGGAATCCTGGCGCGAACGGGCCGAAGTCCTCACGGGCGTCGGGGTCGGTGGAGAAGCCGACGATGGTGGTGGTGCGGCCATGGAAGTTGTCGTCGGCGACCACGATCGTGGCGCGGTCCCGCTCGACGCCCTTGACGCGGTAGCCCCACCGGCGGGCCAGCTTGATCGCGGTCTCGACGGCCTCGGCGCCGGTGTTCATCGGCAGGACCGCGTCCATGCCGGTCAGTCGGGCCAGGTCGGCGCAGAAGGGGGCGAACTGGTCGTGGTGGAACGCACGGCTGGTCAGCGTGACCCGTCGCAGCTGTGCCTCGGCGGCCGCGATCAGCTGCGGGTGCCGGTGGCCGAAGTTGAGCGCCGAGTAGCCGGCCAGGGCGTCGAGGTAGCGACGGCCCTCGACGTCGGTCACCCAGGCCCCTTCGGCCTCGGTGATGACGATGGGCAGGGGGTGGTAGTTGTGGGCGGCGTGCGCCTCGAGTTCGTGCAGGTCCTGGGCGACCGTCATGACCACTCCTGTCCATCGGTGTCGGGTGCGGAACGCAGCTCCATGGTGCAGCACTTGGCGCCGCCGCCGGCCTTGCGCAGCTCGGAGAGGTCGATCGGGATCGGCACGTAGCCGCGCTCGGTGACGTCACGGATGAGCTGCTCCGCCTCGTGCGCCACGATCACGTGTCGGCCGTCGCTGACGGAGTTGAGGCCGAAGACCAGCGCGTCCGCCTCGCTGACCACGACGGCGTCCGGGTAGCGGCGCTCGAGCTCCGCGCGACCGGAGGCGTCGAAGGCGCCCGGATAGTAGGCCACGTTGTCGTCGTCGAGGGCGAAGACGGCGACGTCGAGGTGGTAGAAGCGCGGATCGGTCAGCCGCAGCGAGACCACCTCACGGCCGGTCAGCCGGGCGAGCTCGTCGTGGGCACGCACGTCGGTGCGGAAGCCCGTGCCGGCCAGGATGGTGTCACCGACGACGACGAAGTCGCCCTCGCCCTCGTTGACGTGCGTGGGCTCGTGTACGACCGCGACACCGGCGGCGAACAGCGCCTCGCGGTAGAGCGCGGCCTCGGGGGCACGCTGCGGCGTGGCGAACCGCGCACCGACCGCGATGCCACCGACGACCACGGCGCCGTTGGCGGCGAAGACCATGTCCGGCAGCTTCGGTGCGGCCTCGGCGAGCACGACTTCATGACCGAGCGAGCGGTAGACCGCGACGAGGTCCTCCCACTGGCGCATGGCGCGCTGCCGGTCGATCGGCTGCGAGGGGTCCATCCACGCGTTGATGGCGTAGGCGACCTCGAAATGGGTCGGCGGGGTCATGAGGTAGCGACGGAGGGTCGCACGGCGGTCGCTGCGGGCGGGGTCGGCCTGGGGCGCCCCGCGGTCGCCCTGGTGGGCAGCGGGCCGCACGGCGTCCGGAGAGGCGAATGGCGTCACGAGCGTCGTCCTGGAAGTGACCGGTCGGGGGGATCGCGCACCATAGGATCGTCGAGCCGGCGCAAGCAGCCGCATCCATTGCGAACCAGGAGTGTAATCGTGCGTCTGGACGAGCTCGACCAGCGAATCGTTGCGTGGCTGTCCGCTGACGCCCGCGCCAGCTTCCGGGCGATCGGCGACGCGATCGGGCTCTCGGCGCCGGCGGTGAAGCGCCGGGTCGACCGTCTCCTCGATGCCGGGGTCATCGAACGCTTCGCCGCCGTGATCGATCCGAGCGCCCTCGGCTGGGACACCGAGGCGTTCATCGAACTGTTCTGCGAGGGCCGCACCCCGCCGTCGCGCATCGGCACGGCCCTCTCGCGCCATCCCGAGGTCGTCGGCGCGTACACCATCACGGGGGACCCCGACGCACTCGTGCACGTGCGGGCCCGCGACACGACCCACCTCGAGGTCACGCTGGAGCAGATCCGCAGCGAGCCCTTCGTCACCCGGACGCGCTCGGTGCTGGTGCTCTCGCGGCTCCTCGAGCGGCAGGTGCGACCCACCGAACGACCCGCCTGATCAGCGTTCGACCGTCGCGCCCGCGGTCGCCGCGGCCACCGTCTCGGCGGTGACGGGACGCAGCAGAAACCGCGCGAACAGGATCGCGCCGACCGAGACCGCAGCGGGCCAGCGCACGCCGTGGTGCTCGGCGACGAAACCGCCGAGCAGCCCGCCGGCGGGTGCGGCGATGAGTGCCACGAACGCCACGGTGGCGGTCACGCGCCCGAGCACCTCGTCGGCGACGATCGTCTGGCGCAGCACGCGGCTGCCGACGTTCCAGACCATGCCGACCATGCCGGCCAGGACGATGGCGACGATGGCGACGTCGAGGCGCGGGAACAGCCCGAGCGCACCGAAGATGCCCGCGATCACGACGCTCGCCGTCCGCAGCACCGAAGCGAGCCCGAGCCGACGGAGGACCCGGTCGGCGACGACGGAGCCCACGACGCCGCCGGCGGCCACGCCGGTCAAGAACAACCCGTAGGCGGCGGCGGGCAGCCCGAGCGGTCCCGTGACGTACACCGGCAGCACGGCCACGAACGCCATGTTGCCGAAGTTGAAGATGCAGGCGACCACGGCGAGGCGCAGCAGCAGGGGGTTGGCGGCCAGGTAACGCATCCCGCCGCCGAGGTCGGACCGCAGACCGACGAACAGCGGGCCCGACGAGGCGCGCGCCGGGGCGGTCGGCAGACGCAGGCGCAGCACGAGGGCGGCAGCCAGCGCGAACAGCAGCAGCGGCGCCGCAAGGAACAACGTGGCGCCCATGCCGGCCAGGAAGCTGCCGACGGGGGCGCCGACGGCATCGTTCATCACCACCTGCGTCCCGCCGAGACGTGCGTGCGCACGGCCGAGGTCGTCCCGATCGGTCAGCGAGGGGACCGTGGTCTGTGCGGTGGTGTCGACCACGATTTCGCTGGCACCCGCCAGCGCGGCGACGGCGTAGACGACGGCGAGGTGGAGTTCACCCACGACCACCGCGATGACCGCGGCGAGCAGTCCGAGCGCCCGGACGACGTTGCCGAGTACGAGTAGGCGCCTTCGATCGAGCCGGTCGGCCAGAACCCCGGCCGGCAGCGCCGTCAACGCCATCGGAAGCTGGATGGCCACCGCGACCCCCGCGACCAGCGCAGGCGAATCCGTGACCTGCAGCGCCAGGACGGGAAGTCCCGCGAACAGGATCCCGTCGGCGAGGTTCGAGGCGCCGGCGCCCAGCCACAGCCGCCCGAAACCGCTGCGCACCCCCACCCCCGCGGTGGTGGCCGTCACTGGCGTGCCGGGCGGCGGTCGGCCGGCGCGTGGGGCGCCGGTCCGACGCCCTGGCCCCTCCGGACGCGCCGCGGGGCCGCGGTGGCGCGGCGGCGGGCCGAGGCGGCGCGGCGCAGGCGACGTCGCTGCCGCCGCTGCGCCGCGTCGGCGTGGGCGGCGGCGATCTCGAGTGCCGCCAGGTCGGAGAGCAGACGCGGGTGCATGGCGTCCCCTTTGGCTAGTCTGACCGCAAAGAATCCTTTGCAGTCCTGCCACCGTACACCGCAAAGGGAACTTTGCAAAGACTTCTTTGCAAAGTTCTCTTGGCGTTCTCCTCTCGAGGCGGCCGTGACCCGAACCGACGACGCAAACCCCGCCCCGACGGCGAGGACCATGCCCGACGACCGCGTCCTCGATGCGGCCGCGCTGAAGGCGCTGGCTCATCCGCTGCGGTTCCAGCTGGTCGAGCTTCTCATCGAGCATGGACCGTCGACGGCCAGCGGGCTGGGTCGCCTCGTCGGCGAGAGCAGCGGCTCGACGAGCTACCACCTCCGACAGCTGGCCGACCAGGGACTGATCGAGGAAGCGGAGGAACTGGGATCCAGACGCGACCGGTACTGGCAGGTCCCGCGTGGGGGCTGGACGCTGGAGGGTTTCGAACTGCTCCAGCGACCTGACACCCGTGACGACGCCCAGATGGTCCTCGACGAGGTCCTGCGCGCGCGGATCGACCGACTGCGCCGCTGGCACCGCGACGGCGCCGCCTGGGGCGAGGACTGGGTGTCGGCCACCATGGAGATGACGGCCCGCTTCCGCCTGACCCTCGACGAGACCCGGGCCTTGCGCGACGAGCTGGTCGCGGTCGTCGACCGCTACCGCGAACTCCAGGTCGAGCGGCGCGAGGCGGGCACGGAACCGGCCGGCGTCGCGCCCCTGATCGTCCAGCTCGACGTGTTCCCCTCCGGCGACGCGCCGACGGACGCGAGGGCCAGCGGCTGATCGCCGAGGTCGGGCCAGATCCGCACCAGCAGCGACCGCGCGAGGTCCTGGACGACGTCGCGGTCGTAGGTGACCAGGTAGTCGAAGCGGCGCTCCGCTTCGACGCCGGTGTCGCCGCGGTCGACGGCGACGAGTGCACCGGCGAAGTGGGCAGCGATGACCACGACGTCCCACTCTCCCTCGAGCGGGTCGCCGGCCGCCAGCATGCCCCCACGCACGCCGGCCACCGGCTCGATCGGCATGTCGACGCCGAAGGCGCCCACGAAGGAGCAGACCGAGGCGAGCTCGACGTACCGGCGGACGGCGTTGCCGTGGAAGTAGCGCACGTGCTGGAAGGTGCCCAGCACGATCGCCGTCTCGCCCGCCTCACGGGCCTGGCGTTCCAGGTGCCGGCTGATCTGGATCAGCAGGGGCTTGGTGGCCTCTCGCAGCTCGCGCCGGGGGTGCACCAGTCGGGCCGGCGTCTCGTGCCGTGCCGGGCGGGTGTCGTCGCGGAGCAGGGAGGTGAGATCCACACGTCCGGGCCGGGGCGCGGGTGGGTCCTCCTCGGGCCGGCCGTGGTACCAGCCTTGCGACAGCGTGGCCCCCAGCGAGCGGGCAAACTGCAGGTGGGCCGCAGTCTCGACGCCTTCGGCGAGGATGCGCATGCCGGAGCGCTCCGCCTCGGCCTGCACGGCCGTCGCGATCTCGGCGGTCCGGCGGTCGGGTTGGTCCTGCACCAGTCGCAGGTCGAGTTTCACGAGGTCGGGCTGGACGATCGGGAGCAGCGCCAGACTGCGGGGGTCGGCACCGACGTCGTCGAGAGCGATCGCCCAGCCCCGCTGCCGGGCCAGGGCCACGGTGTGGAGCAGGTCAGCCGGCCGGGCGAGCAGGGCACGCTCGGTCAACTCCACCACGATCAATGCGTCGGGCGCCTCGGCGTCCGCGAACGAATGGCGTGCGTCGAGGGCCTGCGGTTCGACGTTGACGAACAGCCCGGTCCAAGCCCCGAGGGCCAGCCGGCACGCGTTCGCGAAGGCCGCGTCCAGGCAGGCGCGGTCGAGTTCGGCAAGCAGGCCTTCGTCGTGCGCCGCGGCGAACAGCAGGTCGGGGCGTTCGAGCAGCGAGCCGCGAGGCCCGCGGGTCAGCGCCTCGAAGGCGACGACTTCGTTGGTGGCGAGGTCGACGATCGGTTGGAAGACCGTGCGCAGCAGGCCCTCGTCGAGGATCCGCTGCAGCGGGCTGGACATGCCGAGAACTCCGGGTGACGACAGACCGCTCCGGTCGGCGCCCGGATGCGCCGCTCAAGCGAACGGGCCCGGCGTCGCGGTGCAGCCGCTCGACCTGACGCGACTCACATGGGCGTCGGCATCCCGCCTGCGCCACCGCCGCCGGGAGCGCCGCCCGAACCGCGGGCGAGGTTGGCGAACTTGGTGAGGTGGTTGAGGAAGGCGAGCTTGACCACGCCGGTTGCGCCGTTTCGGTGCTTGGACACGATCAGTTCGGCAATGCCCTTGTCCGGGCTGTCCTCGTCGTAGACCTCGTCGCGATAGATGAAGCTGACGATGTCGGCATCTTGTTCGATGCTCCCGCTCTCGCGGAGATCGGCGAGCTGAGGGCGCTTGTCGGTACGGGACTCGGGCTGGCGCGAAAGCTGCGACAGGGCGATGACCGGGACGTCGAGTTCCTTCGCCAGCATCTTCATGCCTCGCGAGATTTCGGAGACCTCCTGCTGGCGTGACTCGGTCCGCTTGTGGGACTGCATCAGCTGCAGGTAGTCGACGATCACGAGGTCGAGGCCGTGCTTCTGCTTCAGGCGACGGCACTTGGCCCGGATCTCCATCAGCGAGATCGACGGGGTGTCATCGATGAACAGCGGCGCCTCGGAGAGCGCACCGAGCGCGTCACCGAGCTTGCGCCAGTCGGTGTCCTCGAGCCGGCCGGTGCGCAGCTTGGAGGAATCGATGCGGGCTTCGGCCGAGAGCATGCGGTTGACGATCTCGAGCTTGCTCATCTCGAGGCTGAAGATGATCGCCGGCCGCTTGAGCCTGACCGTCACGAACTGCGCGATCCCGAGGCTGAGCGACGAGTTGTGCAAGATGAAGTCGTCGCCGACGAAGTTGTGCAGACCCGGGACGGTGAGGTCGAAGACGCGTTCCTCGCCAGCGGGCTCGATCGAGACGATCTCGTCCCAGTAGATGTCGGAGGTTGCGACGTCGTGCAGCGCCTGGCTGCCGAGCGCGTCGGCGAGCTCGAGCACCAAGCGGCGTGACGGACGCCGCTTGCCGACGTGCCAGTTGTGGTTGCGGGGCCGGCCGGTTGCCTCGGACACGTCGGCCCAGGACCGCTCGCCCTTCTCCGTCAGGATGAGGTCCCACACCTCGACAGGCAGCAGGTCGGTGTTGGTGTGGGACACCTCGCGGCGCTCGGCGTACTCGAGCACCTTCGCGCACTGCTCCTCCTTCGAGAAGATTCCGATCTCGGTGAGGAACGTCCGGACGTTGGCCGCGTCACGGATCTCGAGTTCGAACGCACGATTGTGGCCGTCGAGGTACTTGACCTGACGCTCACGGATGCGCGACAGGATCCCGAAGCGCAGCAGCAGGTGCTGTACGTCGTGGATGAGCCGCTCGGAGACGGAGCAGTAGCTGATGCCGAAGTAACCGTGCTCCTCGGACACCCAGGCGCTGCCATCCGTGGCGAACAACCGCGACAGGAACAGCGCGAGCTGTTCACGGGGCAGCGTGAAGATCGGCCCCGGAACGAACTTCGTGTGGCTCGTTCGTCCGGCGAGTCCAAGCTCGATCACCCGCTGCTGCAGCCAGTTGGCGGGGTGGCGGCCCGTGTAGCCGAGCTCGTCGACTGCGGCCGCGATACGGTCGGTGAGCCCCAGGGACAGGCCCGGTCGACCCGACAGCGCTTGGCTGACGACCGAGTCGGTCGAGCCCGCGAGTTCGGCGACGTGCGCCCGTGTCACCCGATCGTGCGCGAGGCTGAACCGGATCGTGCGCGCGGTGGTTCCGCGCTTCGGTTGGACCACCCCGACGGTGCCGAACGCGGCAGCGCAGGCGAGTGCCTCGGCTTCGACTGCGGCCGACTCCGTGGTCAACTCGGGCGCGTCCTTGGTCAGGCACCCGTCGCCCAGCAGATAGCCGAGCAACTTGACTTCGGCGTCCGCGAACTCCTGCTGCCCCTTGACCGGGAGCACGCGGGGAGTGGCAACGAGGTCTCCCGGCGCGAGATCCGTCAGTTCGCGCCAGCCGTCCCACGTGAGAAAGGGATGGTTGGCCGTCGCCTGGACCGTGCGGCCCGAGCGCGTCCGCAATCGGAACGTCTGCCGGATGCCGTTGTCGTGGAACTCGCTGACGCGTGCAGGGATGAGGCGACCGCGGGCATCGCGTGCCAGGACCTCGAAGCCGTCTGGCTGCTCGTCGATGAGCTCGTCCAGCCGTCGGTATGCTCCACTGCGCGCACAAAGAACTCGGAGTGCGCCAGGCGTACACTTTCCCATGGCGGGTCTTGCAGCCAGAATGATCAGGTTCTGGGGCTGCAGGCCGGCGGTGAGGCGGTCGAGGTCGTCGAAACCGGTGGACAGCCCGGTGACTTCGGATCCCTGCTCGGCGAGCTTCTCGATCTGCTCGAACGACTCGTTGAGCAGGTCCCCGAGCTTGGCGTAGTCCGACGTGGTCGAGGTCTGGGCGACCTCGTAGATGATGGACTCGGCGCGGTCGACGACCGTGTCGGCGTCGTCGGTCGCCTCGTAGCCGAGCTTGGCGACCTCGGTCCCGGCATCGATGAGCCGCCGCATCAGCGCGCGGTCGCGGACGATGCGGGCGTAGTAGGCCGCGTTGGCCGCCGTCGGCACCGCGACCGTCAGGTCGTGGAGCGCGGCGGGGCCGCCGACCTCGTCGAGGCGGTCGCGCCGCGCGAGCCACTCGGTCAGGGTGACCGTGTCGATGGGTTCGCCGGCGGCGAGCAGGTCGCGGATCGCCTCGAAGACGGTCCGATGGGCGTTGCGGTAGAAGTGCTCGGGTTCGAGCACCTCGATCGCTTCGCTGGCCGCGTTGCGCGACAGCAACGCCGCGCCGAGCACCGACACCTCCGCTTCCAACGAGTGGGGCGGGACGCGGTCGTAGCCGCGCCCCGCCGACCCGTTGTTGCGGGTGGGTGCCGATGCTGGTGGTGCGTCGAGTGGTCCGCTCGGGGGCGGGGGGAAGTCACTCATGCGGGTGTGCGTCCGTGGACGAGCTCAGCGCGTCCGTCGACGACGACCACCTCACGTGATCCTCCTCACGCCTCCTCGGCGTCCTCACCCTCGGTGTCCCCGGCGACGACCGTGGCTGCGCCCTCGGTCTCGTCACCGGCGTCCTCGGCCTGCGTCTGCTGCTCTTCGAACTCCGCGGCTGCCTCGAGCGCCTGCTCGGTCAGTGCCTCGACGTCCGTGTCGCTGCTGGCTGCGACGTCCGCAGCCGCTTCGGCGACCGCCTCGGCGTCGATGATGGCGCCGTCGCGCAGGCTGATGCGGCCCTCGGCGTCGACGACCTCGACCTGCACGTTCGCCGTGACCTGGGGGTGCACGCGGACCGGGATCTCGTAGGTCCCGATCGCCTTGATCGTGCCCTTGAGCTCGATGCGCTTGCGCTCGATCTCGTGGCCACGCTCGCGCAGCACCCGCTGCACGTCGTTGGCGCTGACCGATCCGTAGAGGTTGCCGCGCTCGTCGACGCGGGCCTCGATCCGCAAGGTGCGGGCCTCCAGGGCGTCACGGGCGGCCTGGGCCGACCCGATCGTCTTGGATTCCTTGGCCTTGCGGGACCGGGTGAGTGCCTCGGCTTCCTTCATCGCGCCCTTGGTGGCCAGGATGGCCAGCCCGCGGGGCAGCAGGAAGTTGCGGCCGTAGCCGTCGGCGACGTCGACGACGTCGCCCGCCAACCCGAGGTTGTCGACCTCGTCTTTCAGGATGACCTTCATCGGGCGACTCCTAGCGGCTCGTGTACGGGATCAACGCCATCTCGCGGGCGTTCTTGATCGCCCCGGACAGCTGGGCCTGGTGCTGTGCGCAGACCCCCGACGTACGGCGGGCCTTGATCTTGGCGCGCTCGTTGAGGAACGGCTTGAGCAGCGACAGGTCCTTGTAGTCGACGTACTCGATGCCCTGGGTGCACACCGGACAGGGCTTGTCCTTGCGGGGCTTGCGATCCTTCTTGGGCTTGGGAGGCATTGGCTACTCCTCGATGGCCCGGCGCGGCGCGCTCGGGCGAAGGTCAGTGGTCGGGTCGTGAATCAGAACGGGACGTCGTCGTCGGAGGGCGGCGGTGGCGTGAAGTCGTTGCTGCCACCGGCGTTGCCGGAACCGGAGCCGCTGGTACGCGACACCTGCGCCCGGGCCCACCGCAGGCTCGGGGCGATCTCGTCGGCCTCGATCTCGGTGACCCAGACGGTCTGTCCCTGGGCGTTGTCGTAGCTGCGGACCCGGACCCGGCCGATGACGACGACGCGGTCCCCCTTGTGCAGGGACTCGGCCGCGTTCTCGGCGAGGTCACGCCAGCAGTTGACGTTGAGGTAGGTGGTCTCCTCCTGCTGCTGGCCCGACCGGTCGGTGAACCGGCGGTTGGAGGCGACGCGCAACGTGGAGACGGCGGCCCCGCCACCGGTGAAGCGCAGTTCGGGGTCGTCGGTCAGGTTGCCGATGAAGGTGATGAAGTTGCTCTCGAACGCCACAATGGGCTCCTCGCGTCGAGCGGCTGGTCAGTCGGTCGCGTGAGCGGACGCGGGCCGGACGTGTCAGGCGCTGCGGACGCGGATCTCGGGACGCACCGTCTTGAAGCGCACGATGTCGTCGGAGATCTTGAGCAGACGCTCGAGCTCGTCGACGGCCTCGGTGCTGGCCTCGAAGTCGAGGACACCGTAGAAGCCGAAGTCGCGCTTGTTGATCTCGTAGGCGAGCTTGCGGCGGCCCCACCAGGCTTCGTCGAGCAGCGTCCCGCCCTGCTGGGCGAGGATGTCCTTGGCCCGGTCGAAGGCGGCGACGGCTGCCTCTTCCTCGAGCGTGTCGGTGACGATGATCATCATCTCGTAGCGGCGCATGGTGCACCTCCCGTGGTCTGTTCCGACTGCGCCGGGTGGCGCGGCCGATGCCGCCTTCGGTGCACCGGAGTGCCCGACGGCGGCGGGGTGGCTCCCACGGACGTGGTCCGCGTGCGCGCACGCTTCGGGACCACCGATGGGAGCAGGGGTGCTGCCCGGGAACGACGCAACAACGTCGTTCCGCCGACGCACGCACGAAGCGCACGCCGGACGCAGGCTCTGGCACGGTACCGGACACCCCGTCCGCTCACAACCGGGACCGTAGGCGCCGACCGTGACACGGCGCCCGTGGAATCCCGACCGACTGTGGAAACCGGACGGCGGAGCCGGCGCCGGGTGACGGTTCGCGTCCACCACTGCCCGGTACCGGGACGCCGCCCAGCGGGCACCCGGCGCAGACGAATCAGTCGACCTCGACCCAGTCGAGGGTGCGCTCGACCGCCTTCTTCCACCGGGCGTGTCCCGCCGCGCGGCGGGCGTCGTCCCAGGCCGGCTCGAAGCGTCGATCCTCGCGCCAGTTCGACCGCAACTCGTCGGTGTCGCGCCAGAAACCGACCGCGAGCCCGGCGGCGTAGGCGGCGCCCAGCGCCGTCGTCTCGGTCACGGCGGGTCGGCTGACCGCAACCCCGAGCACGTCGGCCTGGATCTGCATGCACAGGTCGTTGGCCGTGACGCCGCCGTCGACCTTCAGCACCTCGAGGCCGACGCCCGCGTCCTGGGCCATGGCGTCGGCGACGTCCTTGGACTGGTAGCAGATCGCCTCGAGCGTGGCGCGTGCGAGATGGGCGTTGGTGTGGAACCGCGACAGCCCGACGATGACGCCCCGGGCGTCGGAACGCCAGTAGGGCGCGAACAGGCCCGAGAAGGCCGGGACGAACACCACCCCTGCGGCATCGTCGACCTGGCGGGCCAGCGACTCGGACTCGGCGGCACCGCTGATGATCCCGAGCTGGTCGCGAAGCCACTGCACCGCCGACCCCGTCACCGCGATCGACCCCTCGAGGGCGTAGACGGGCGGCTGGTCGGCGAACCGGTACGCCACCGTGGACAGCAGTCCCGACGGCGAGCGGACCAGCTCGGTGCCGGTGTTGAGCAGCAGGAAATTGCCGGTCCCGTAGGTGTTCTTCGCCTCGCCGGGTGCGAAGCAGACCTGGCCGACCATGGCTGCCTGCTGGTCCCCGAGCGTCGCCGTCAGCGCCACCTCGCCTTCGAGCGGTCCGTCCGGGCGCGTCACCCCGTAGCCAGCCGGGTCCGACGAGGGCCGGATCTCGGGCAGCATCGAGCGGGGGATGCCGAACAGGGCCAGCAGCTCGTCGTCCCAGTCGAGGGTCTCGAGGTCCATCAACATCGTGCGGGACGCGTTGGTGACGTCGGTGACGTGGACGCCGCCGTCGACCCCACCCGTCAGGTGCCACAGAAGCCAGCTGTCGGTGGTGCCGAAGACGGCGTCGCCGCGCTCGGCGTCGTCGCGCAGTCCCTCGACCTCGTCGAGCAGCCACTGGATCTTGCCGCCGGAGAAGTAGGTCGCCGGCGGCAGTCCGGCCTTGCGGCGGATCAGCTCACCGTGGCCGTCCCGCTCGAGCCGGGACGCGATGCGGTCGGTCCGCGTGTCCTGCCACACGATGGCGTTGTGGTACGGCCGCCCGGTCCGGCGGTTCCAGACCACCGTGGTCTCGCGCTGGTTGGTGATGCCGAGCGCCGCCAGGTCGCCGGCGCGCAGCCCGAGTCGGTGCATGGCCGTGCGCAGGACCGACGAGGTGCGTTCCCAGATCTCGACCGGGTTGTGCTCGACCCAGCCCGCCCGCGGCAGGATCTGCTCGTGCTCGAGCTGGTGGCGGCCGACCTCGTTGCCGGCGTGGTCGAAGACCATGAACCGCGTACTGGTCGTGCCCTGGTCGACCGCGCCGATGAACTCCGCCATGCCGTCTCCTGGTCCGGCAACGGATCTCAGCCGCTGGCGGCGACCGCCGCAACCCCGGCCGACGAGGTGTCGAGCAGGCGTTGCGTGAGGCACGCCGCTGCGACCGGTCGCCCGATGCCGAAGCCCTGCGCCCAGGTGCAGCCACTGTGGCGCACGACCTCGAACTGCTCGGCCGTCTCGATGCCCTCGGCGACCGTGCGCATGCCGAGGCTCTCGGCCAGGGCGACGATGGCGGCGAGGACCGCGCCACTGGCGTCGCCGGTACCGAGTCCTGCGACGAAGGACCGGTCGATCTTGAGCACGTCGAACGGCATGGTCTGCAGCCGTGCGAGCGACGAGTGCCCCGTGCCGAAGTCGTCCATGGCGAGGCAGACGCCCAGGCGTCGCAGCGCCTCGAGCGCGTCGAGGAGGCGTTGCGGTTCGCCCTCGAAGGCGCCCTCGGTGATCTCGATCGTCAGCGCGCCGGGGCGGAGACGGTGCCGCGCCAGCGCGGCGGCGACGTCCCCGACGAACTCGGCCCGCTGCAGCTGGGTCGTGCTCACGTTGATCGCGGCGACGAGATGACGGGCGGCGGGGACGCCGGTGCGCCACGCGTGCAACTGCCGGCACGTCTCGTCGAGGACCCACCGGCCGAGCGCGTGGATGGCGCCGCTGCGCTCGGCGACGGGCAGGAACTGCACGGGCCCGAGCAGACCTTCGACCGGATGCTGCCACCGGATCAGGGCCTCGACGCCGATCGTCTGGCCCGTCGCCAGCGACACCACCGGCTGGAAGTGCAGGAGCAGCTCCCCCTCCTCCAGCGCACGCCAGAGCTCGGCGGCGCGCGCGGACTCGTCGCCCACGACATGGGTCTGGTCCCGCCCGCTCTCCTTCGCCCCGTAGAGCGCCGTGTCGGCACGGCCGAGGATCAACGACTGCGTGTCACCGGGTCGCCACGCCGCAACGCCGGCCGAACAGCGCACCGGTAGGGGAACCGCACGCCGCAGCCGGTCGACGAGCCGCCGCGCCGCGCTCAACTTCAGCTCCGGGAGCACCACCACGAACTCGTCCCCGCCGAGGCGGGCGATGGTCGCGCTGGTCGGCAGCAGCGCCTGCCATGCGCGCACGCAGGCGATCAGCGTCCGGTCGCCCTGCTCGTGGCCGTGCAGGTCGTTGTGCCGCTTGAAGTCGTCGAGGTCGAGCAGCGCGACCGCGAGCGGACGGGCGTCGGCGTCGGCGCGCTCGGCCTCGTCGCGAAGTACGCGTTCGAGCCCGCGGCGGTTGAACACACCGGTGAGCGGATCGACCTCGCTGCGGCTGCGCACGTGCGCGAGCCCGTTGCTGAAACCCGCGATCGTGCCCGCGACGCCGGCGAGCAGCACGACCTCGAGGTGGTAGGGCTGGTCGAGGCGGTGCAGGACCAGGCCCAGCAAGGCGAGGGCGTAGGCGCCGTGTGCGGCGGCTGCGGCGAGCGAGAAGCAGAACCCGACGTACACGGCGACGAAGAACAACAGGTTCGCGAACGCCATGCCGGCCGTCCCGGCGCCGGCGAGGTAGACCGCGCCGCACACCGCCGACGTCGACAGCGCCAGGGCCGGCTGGAAGCCCCAGGGCGGGATGCGCTCCCACCACCGTGCCAGCGCGAGACCGAGCAGGACCGCCCCGACACCGATGGCCGACATCGCGCCGGCCGGGAGCGAGCGGTCGCCCGAGAACGTCAGCGCGGCCAGGCCGATGACGCCCCCGAGCACGAGCAGGCTCGCCAGCGCCAGGCCGCGGACGCGCTGGCCGTTCACGGGTGCGGGACGCAGCAGCACGTCAGCCGCACGGCGCAGCAGCGCGCGGCGGCGCGAACTGGTCGAGTCGGACGTCATCGCCGGGCCGAATATGGGGGTCAGTCGACCATCGGCGTCCTGCGCCACAGGTGGAGTGGCCGAGCCGCGCCCGTGCGGCGGCCGCCCAACCCTCACTCCAACCCGTGCTCGATCGCGTAGCGCACCAGTTCCTGCCGGCGGGAGAGCTGCAGCTTGTCGAGGATGTTGCGCACGTGGTTCTCCACCGTCTTGGGCGAGATGTGCAGCCGTTCACCGACCTCGCGGTAGGGATAGCCGCGCGCGACGTGCTGGAGCACCTCACGCTCGCGCTCGGTGAGCGGGTTGGTGCCGGTCGCCTGCTTGGCGAGGCGCCGGAACTCCCCGAGCACGAGCATCGCCAGCGAGGGTGAGAAGACCGGCTCACCCGCCGCCGCACGCCGCAGTTCTGCACGCAACTGCTCGCCGGGCGTGGCCTTGGTGAGGTAGCCGACGGCGCCCGCGGCCACCGCGTCCAGCAGGTCGCGTTCCTGCTCGCTCACCGTCAGCATGACGATGCGCGTCCGTCGGGCGCAGGCCCGGACCACGGCGAGCCCACCACCGCCGGGCATCTGCACGTCGCAGACGGCCAGGTCGGGTGAGGTGGCGCCGATGACGGCGATCGCCTCGTCGGCGTCGGAGGCCTCACCGACCACCTCGAAGCCGCTGCCGAGGTCGGCACGCACCCCGTCCCGCCACACCGGATGGTCGTCGGCCAGCACGACCCGGATCGGTGGCCGCCGTACGCGTGCCTGCTGTTCCACCCGCCGTCCTGTCCTCGAGGCTGCGAGCGTAGGATGCGCGACCGCACCGGGAGACGAGGGCCTCGACCTTGTCTGGGCTCGGGCCGACACCATCGTGTGGCTCGACCTGCCCCGACGGACGGTCACGCCCCGCGTGGTGCGACGCACCGTGGCGCGCGTCGCGACCCGGCGCGAGCTGTGGAACGGCAACCGCGAGCAGTGGCGCAACCTGGTCACCCTCGATCCAGCGCGCAACATCGTGATGTGGTCGGTGACCCAGCACGCCGCGCACCGGACGAAGTACCGCGAACGGTTGCTGGACGATCCGCCGGCCGGGGCATCGGTGGTGCGGCTACGGACGGCTGGGGAGGTGCGTCGCTGGCGTCGCCGCGTGCTCAGCCGACCGGACGGCTGAACGGGGGCGCGCCGGACGGTGGACGCGCCGGCACCCGCAACCGGATCTCGGTGCCGTGGCCGGGGATGGCGTCGACCTCCACGCGCCCTCCGACCTCGTCGATCCGGCCGCGCACGGATCGGGTCAGGCCGACTCCTTCGTCGACCTGCGCCGGGTCGAAGCCGGTCCCGTCGTCGCGCACCGAGCAGAACACCCCGTCGCCGTCGGGTTCGAGGTAGACGACGACCCGTTCGGCACGGCCGTGCTTGCCGGCGTTGGTCAGTGCCTCGCCGACCGCGCCGACCAGCGCCGCGTGGACCTGGTCGGGGACGGCAGGAAGGTCGTCGGGGACCAGCACCTCCACCCGGCCGTCGAAGGTCTGCTCGAACCGGAGGGCCGCCGCACGCAGGTCCTGCTCCAGCGTGGCGGTCGCGCTCACGTCGGGCAGGCCGAACAGGAAGCGCCGCAGGTCGTGGTCCTGCTCGCGGGCGAGGGCCACCAGGCGCGGATCGTCGCTGCGGCGCTCCACCAGGGCCAAGGTCTGCAGGACGCCGTCGTGCAGCCGGCGGGCGACGTCCTCGCGCGCCCGCGACTCGGCCAGCTGACGCTCGGCGGTGGTCATACGGAGCTCGCTGGCGCGGATCAGGCGCATCGCGTGACCGCCGGCACCACCGGCCAGGGCGTACATGACGGTCGTGGTCAGCAGGGACAGCAGCTGCACCGGCTCGAGACCGAGCAGCACCACCTCCGTGGCGGGGGCGGGCGCGTGCAGGAGGGAGGAGACGGCACGGCCGGCGCCCATCACCACTCCGGTGACCGCGCCGGTGACCGGTCCGAAGGCGACGCCTGCGGCCAACACGCTCGCGATGGGCCAGGCCACCCCCAGCGGCTGTTCGCCGGAGAACACGTGCGATGCCCGGTACACGAACCCGTCGGCCAGCTGCAGGGCCAGCGCGACCCCCACCTCGCTGCCGACCACGGCCGGCGCACACAGCCGGCCCGGGTCACGGCGAAGCAGCCGCGTGACCCAGATCGTGATGCCGAGCGCCGCGCCGACGAGCAGGACCGCGGCGACGGGGTGGTCCAGCGCACGCCGGGCCAGCACCAGCACGATCGCCATCCAGCACCACGCGGCCCAACGGAACCCCGCCAGGCCGCGCAGGACCGTCTGTTCCACGGTTCAGTGGAACCGGGCCAGGAAGTACCGCTTCTTGCCGACCCGGATGACCAGCGTGCGCTCGCTGGCGAGGTGGTCGGGCCCGATCCGCGCGCGGGAGTCGTCGATGGGCGCGTTGTTGATCCGTACGGCGCCCTGGTCGACGAGGCGACGCGCCTCGGCGTTGGACGTCGTCGCGCCGACCTCGGTCAGCAGTTCGAGCACCCCCAGCCCGTCGTCGAGCCGACTCCGCGTGAGCACGACGGACGGCGCCTCCTCGAAGGCCGCCGCCAGGGTGGCGTCGTCGAGGCCGGAGAACGGCTGGTCCCCGAACAGCACGCCCGTGGCGCGCTCGGCGGATTCGACCCCGGCGTCGCCGTGGACCACCCGGGTCGCCTCGCGCGCCAACACCCGATGGGCTTCGCGTGCGGCCGGGTCGGCCGCGTGGCGCTGCTCGAGTTCGGCGATCTCGTCGAGGTCGACGAACGTGAAGAGCTTGAGGAAGCGCACCACGTCCGCGTCCGGGACGTTGAGGAACCACTGGTAGTACGCGTACGGCGAGGTCAGATCCGGGTCGAGCCAGATCGCGGTCCCGTCGGACTTGGAGAACTTGCGGCCGTCCGAGCGGGTGATGAGCGGCCAGACCATGCCGTAGACGGTGGTGCCGTGCAGCCGGCGGGTGAGGTCCACCCCGGCCGTGATGTTGCCCCACTGGTCGGAGCCGCCACCCTGCAGCCGGCAGTCGTAGCGGTCGGCGAGCACGGCGAAGTCGTAGGCCTGCAGGAGCTGGTAGCTGAACTCGGTGTAGCTGATGCCCTGTTCACGCTCGGTGAGGCGCTTCTTGACCGACTCGCGCGCGATCATCTGGTTGACCGAGAAGAACTTGCCGACGTCGCGCAGGAACGCGAGCGCCGAGAGGTCCTTGGTCCAGGTGTAGTTGTCGACGAGCTCCCCGACCCCGTCGTCGAACCCGATCGCGCGGTCGAGCTGGGCACGGATGCCGGCCAGGTTGCGGTCGAGCGCGTCGTCGTCGAGGAGTTCGCGTTCGGTGTCACGGAACGAGGGATCCCCGATGCGGCCCGTGGCTCCGCCGGCCAACGCCAGCGGCCGGTGGCCGAGGCGCTTGAGGTGCGCCATCGCCATGATCCCGACGAGATGGCCGATGTGCAGTGAGGCCGCGGTCGGGTCGAAGCCGACGTAGAACGTCACGGGCCCGGCGTCGAAGAGCTCGCGCAGGCCGGTCTCGTCGGTGACGTCCTGGACGAAGCCGCGGGCACGCAGCACGTCGAGGGCGTTGGCGTCCGCCGATGGTGTCGCGACGGGCGTCGCCGGCGGGTCGAGGTCGGGTGCGGGGCTCGGATGTGGGTTCTGGTCGCTCATGCCCGCCAACGTAGCGCCGGGGTCGCACCGGGCCGACGTTCAGACGCTGCCGCCGGCGCACGAGGCCCCCGGATTCGACGTCGTCAGCGCCAGTGCTCGAGCTGTTCGCGGACCTCGGGCGGGGGCGTCACGGCCGGTACCTCGCGAGCGGGCAACCAGTCGGGCATGCCGTCGGCCCAGACGTAGGTGTCGGGAACCACGGTTCCGTGCAGCACGAGCCGGCGCATGGTGTCGAGGTCCAACGGCCCGTGCTGGTCCTCGCCCTGCAGGTGGTACCACCGGGCCGGCTCGTTCACGACTCGCTCCTCGGTGCACGTCTCGGTGCGCCCGAAACTATCCGCTCGCCGTCGACCGCACGGACGGGGAGCACGTCGAGGGGGCGGGACCTGATGGTCCCGCCCCCTCGACGGCGTGCGACGGACGTCAGGCCAGCCGTCGACGCATGGCCAGCCCGAGCACCCCTGCGGCGAGGAAGGCCCCCGCCGCGATGGCGGCACGAACGGCGGCGGTGGCGGCCCCGTCGTCGGAGCTCCCGACGCCGGCGATCTCGAACTTGTAGACCGCGCTCGCGTCGGCGCCATCCACGGTGCCGTACGCGAGGCCGTCCCCGTTGCTGCCACGGGCGTCGATCGCCTTGATGGTGTTGTACAGCAGCGACGATCCGGCGGAGGCGTCGCTGACACCCTCGATCAGCTTCTGCATGCCGGCCTCGGACAGACGCACCGTGCCGTCGGCGATCTGCTGACCGCCGTCCTCGGCTGCCGTCAGGCCCTCGGCCAGCTGTGAGGCGCCGTCACCGGCATCGCCGAGACCGTCCGCCAACTGGTTGGCGCCGTCGTCGATCTGCACGAGGCCGTCGGCGAGACGGGTGGCCCCGTCGACCGCCTTCCCCGCGCCCGCAGCGAGCTGCTGGGTGCCGTCGTCGAACTTGCCGAGTCCGTCGGAGAGGTCCGAGGCGCCCTTGCTCGCCGCCTGCGCCCCCGCCGCCAGGGCGGGAAGGCCCTGGGCGAGCTGGCTGCTGCCCGCGACCAGCGGCGCCATCGCGTCGGACTGGAACTGCTTCAGACCGGCATCGAGCTGCGCAGCACCCGCGGAGAGATCGCGGACGCCCTTGAGCAGCGGGCCCGGGGCGTCGGCCGTGCCGAAGTTGGTGGCGTACGCCTCCAGCAGTGGCACCAGGCCCTTGAGGGCCGCGGCGCCGGCGACGAGCTGGTCCGCAGCCGGCTTGCCGGCCGTCAGCTTCGTCGTCGAGCCGCCCACGATCTGCTGCGCGCCACCGACCGCCTGGCAGGCAGGCGCGAGCGCCGGGTTGGCGGTGCAGGCCTGGGTCAGGCCGGGGAGTGCCTGCTGCAGCAGCGCGTTGGCGACCTGCAGCGAGCCGAGCAGGCCGCACTGGCCGGCCTGGACCTTGGCGAGGTCGCAGGCGTCCGCGCCGGCGTAGATCGAGCCGGCGAAGGTCCCGACCCCGTCGGCGATCTGCGGCAGGCCGGCGACCGCGGGGGCCGCCTGTGCCGTGCCGGCGCCGAGCTGTTCCATCCCGGCACCGATCTGTGCCAGGCCGCCGTTGATCGCGGCCGCACCGGGCAGGATGCGGGCCTCGAAGGCCGCATTCGCGTCGGCGAGCCCGCCCGCGATGCGGTCGGCACCGTCCTTCGCCGTCCCGGCGCCGGCGGCGAGCTCGGTGAGCCCACCGGCGAGCTTCGAGCCACCGGCCCGCAGCTGCGTGGAACCGTCCGCGAGCTGCCCGGCACCGGCACCGAGGGCGCTCAGACCGTTGGCGAGCTCACGGCTGCCGTCCCGGGCGGTCGTGGTGCCGTCGGCGAGCTGACGCGCACCGGGCGCCGCCGTCTCGTTCAGGCCGTCGGCGAGCTGGGTCGCACCGTCGGCGAGCTGGCCGAGGCCGTCCAGCAGCTTGGCGGCCCCGTCGGCGAGCAACTGCACGTTGCCGTCGATGAGTACACCGTTGATCGTCAGGGTGCGGGTCGACTCGACGGCACCCTTGTAGGAGGCTGCGGTCGAGCGCAGTGAACCGAACGACTTGGAGTCCACCGGCAGGATCTGCGCGACGGCCTCGGGCACCAGCGCGTCACTGACGTGGGCGGTGTAGCTGACCGACTGTTCCTCGGAACCGAGCGGCGAGAACAGCAGCAGGGACCACTGCACGACCGTCGAACCCCGGCCGTCACCGGCGATCGAGGCCCCTGGCGCCTTGATGTCGACGAACCGGGGGTCCAGCGTCGTCGACAGCGAGCCGACCATCGGTACGGCGACGTCGACGGTCTCGAAGCGCTCGCGCTGACGACCGTCGAAGTAGCGGATCTCGGTGGGCTCGGCGGTGTTGTTGCGGACGGTGTAGGTCACCGTCACGGTCCCGGTCTTCCCGACGAGGTCACGCGGCTCGATCGGCGCACCGTCGAGTTCGTAGGCGATCTCGAGGCTGACGGGCAGCTCCGCGGTGTTGTCGGCGACGCTGCGCTCGGAGGCGCCGTCGCGCGTGGCGGCGAGGCGGTAGACCACCTGGTCGCCGTCGACACGCGGCTTGCCGAAGCCGTCGAGGTTGCGCAGTCCACGGGTCGCCTGTGCCGGCAGCGCCACCTCGACGTCGCCGTCACCGGCGACGGTGAGCTGGGTGAAGACCCGCGAGGACTTCACGGCGCCGGTCGGCGAGACCTCGGTGAGCACCGACTGGCGGTGCGTGACGTCGGCGGCACGGCCCGTCTGGGCGAGTGCGGGGAGGCTGGCGGGGATCACGACCATGCCGGCCACGATCCCGAGGGTGAGGACGCGTCGGAACATGCGCATCAGACGACCTTTCCGTCGGCGAGGTCGTCGGCGACGACGCGGTCGTCCGAGACGTTGGAGGTGAGCAGGTCGACCAGCATGGTCGCCATCGCGCCGAGCGCGGTCGCGAGCAGGACGGTGACGAGCGCCACCGGCGCTTCGGCGAGGAAGGCGGTGGGACGAGCCGCGAAGAGCGGCTCGTAGAAGGCGGCGAAGGCGGCGTACCCGGCCAGACCGGCCCACAGCGGCACCCGGTCGCCCGTCACCGCGGCGATCGCGGTCAGCACCAGGATGGCCACCACCACCACGACGGCCGTGGCTGCGGGCAGCGCCGGCAGCACGCCGGCGGTGACGGCCATCGCGACGAACGAGGCGGCGGCGCCGGTGACGTAGGCGACCACGCGGCCCGCCGTCGTCCGACCGCCGGCCAGGCCGATCGCCACGGCCAGCAGGACCGGCCAGAGCGTGGTGATGCCGAGCGCGCCCCCGACGACGGCCAGTCCGGCCGCCAGCAACGCGATCACGGCACCGGTGAGTACGGTGCGTGCCAATCGAGTTCCTCTGCATGAAGGGCCCGCCGCGAGTGCTCGCGACGGGCTCGTCCACCGGCACACTCCCTGGCGCACCGGGTCGCCGGCTCTCGCCGGTCGACGCGCATGATCCGGGCAGACCCGGACCAGACGCCATGCGGTTTCAGAGCTATCTTCGGCGGCCACCTGGACGCGCCTCTGACGTTGACAGCGACCCCCCCATCGGCCGATTGCCGGCTCTGACGCCCGTTTCGGCCTCGGGAAGGAACGAATTCGATGGAATCGTGTCGTTGCGAGGTCCTCAACGTCCTCAGTGGTCGGGTGGCACAGGACTATCTGCGGGGCCACCTGGCGGCCGGTCGGACGGACGGCCTCGGTCGCCAGGTCCACCGGTGTCCGGTGACGGAGTTGGAGTGGGTCGCCGACCGCAGTCCCGGCGGCTACGCCGACGACGTGCTGGTGCTGCGACGCGTCCTGCGTTGACGGCCCCGTCCGGACCACCCGGGAAGGAGTCCTGGATGCCATTCCTCGATCCGAAGAAGCAGGACGACGAGGACGACGCCCTGCCTGGTGCGCCCGGCCTGCACCTCGACCTCGACGTCCGGGTGTGCCCGGACTGCCGCCGGCAGGCCCGCCCCTGGGAATCGCGCTGTCCCGACTGCGACACGGCGACGGTCGCGCCGCAGGAACTTCCCGCCGACCGGTTCGTGCTGCCCGACCTCGGCGACGAGGAGGAGTAGCCGAGCGCTCGGGTCACGCGTCGTCGAGACGCAGGCGGATGCGGCGGAAACCCTTGCCCTTCGACTCCACCTTCACGATCCGGATCCGGCCGACCTCGGTGGTGTCGGCCACGTGGGTCCCGCCGTCGGCCTGACGGTCCAGACCGACGATGTCGACCACCCGCACCTGCCGCAGCGAGGACGGCAGCAGCGACACCTTCGTCCGGATCAGCGACGGATCCCGGTCCGCGTCGTCCCGCGGAAGGAACGACACCTCGACCGGTCGCGCGGCGAGGAGCTGGCGGTTGAGTTCGTCCTCGAGCGGGTCGCGGTCCTCGGGATCCCAGGCGGGCAGCTCGAAGTCGAGGCGTCCCTCCCCCGGCTCCATGTTGCCGCCGGTCACCGGGCTGGCGAACCGGCTCCAGACCACGCCGCACAGCGCGTGCATGGCGGTGTGGGTGCGCATCAGGCGGTACCGACGGTCCCAGTCCACCCGCGCGGACAGTTGCTGGCCCGCTCCCGGCAGTCCGTCCCCCGGATCGAGCCAGTGCCAGACGCCCCGTCCGTCGTCGCCGACCCGGACGACCCGCAGCCGGTCGTCGCCGATCCACAGGTCACCGACGTCGTGCGGCTGGCCACCGCCACCCGGGTAGAAGACGGTGCGGTCGAGCAGGACGCGGCCGTCGTCGCGGTCGACGTCCACGACCGTCGCGGTCGTCTCGCGCTCGTACTGCCGCGTGCTGTAGATGCGCTCGGTCACGGCCGGTGCTCCCTCGAGGTCGCCGGGGTCGTAGCCTTGCACCGATGCACTGTCCCCGCTGCCGAGACGAGTACGAACCCCACGCACGCCGCTGCGCCGCGTGTGGGGTCGACCTCGTCGCGGATCCAGAGGCCGTCCTCGTCGCCGAACCGGTGGGTCCGACCGCGCCGCTCGGCACCTTCCACGCCGCCATGGCCGCGAAGATCGAGGCCATGCTCACCCAACGCAGGATCGCCTTCGAGACGCGCACCGAACCCGGCGGGGTCCGTGTCCTCGTGGCTCCCGACTGGCGCGACGAGTTGCGGGCGGAGCTGACCCTGGCGTGGGGCGATCTCGTGCGAGGGCTGCCCGAGGACGTGATGCTCGAGGTCCTCGCCTCGGGCGGGACGGCGCCCGGCTGGTACGACGCACCGCGCGGCGGGCACGTCGACCGGGCCGGCCGGCTGGTGGTCGGCGGCAGCGAGGACGAGGAGGCCGCCGCGGACGCGGCCCGGATCGCCGGCCCCGCACTGCTGACCGCCGGCGCCATCCTGGTGGTGAGCGGCTGGTACGTGTTCGACACGTCGGCGGTCGTGCTGGTCGGGCTCGCGCTGGTCGTTCTCGGCCTGTTCAGCCCGAGGTAGCGGAGTCCGGGTCTCGGGCGAGCAGCAGGAACGACTCGACGAGATGGTGCCAGTGGCAGGCGATGCACACCTCGACGGTGTAGACGTCGAGGTCGCCGTAGCGTTCCTGTTGCCGGGCCAGCGCCTCGCGGGGCACGGCCCGCCCGCCCTGCGACTTCGGCGTCCGGCCGTCGAAGACGTAGTGCACGTGCCGCAGCTCGGTCGCGTCACAGACGGGGCAGGCGTCGTCCAGCGGCGTGCCGATGTGGGTGCCGGCACGCAACAGGTCGGGGTGCGCGTCGCAGACGTCCTCACGGGAGCGCGTGCCCGCGGCGACGGCCCGCAGCGCCGAACGGCGCTGCATGCGGTAGTCGATCCGGCCCTTGCGCACCGGTGGCTGGCTCCTGCCCGGGCCGCGGCACCACGCCGCGGCACGATCCGCGAAGCGTACGGCCAGGGGGTGCGGCGCGCTCGCTAGCGTCCCCGGTCCGTCGACGGACCACACGAGGACCCGCCGTGCCGAGCAGCCCACCGCCCCCCACCCACCGCGACGACGTCGTCGAGGACCTGCACGGCCGTGCCGTCGCCGACCCGTACCGCTGGCTCGAGGCGTCCGCGTCGCACGAGGTGGCCGCATGGGTCGAGGCCCAGAACCGGGCCACCTTCGCCCACCTCGAGCAGCTTCCGGCGCGCGCCGCGTTCCGGTCCCGACTCGGCGAGCTCTGGGACCACCCCCGTCGGGGCGCTCCCTGGCGCCGCGGAACCACCTGGTTCCAGCTGCGCAACGACGGCCTGCAGGACCAGGACGTGCTGTGGTGTGCGCCCGGGGCCGGCGGCGAGGCCCCGCCCACCGAGGGGTGGCAGGTGCTGGTCGACCCCAACGACTGGACCGAGGACGGCACCGCCTCGTTGAGCGACCTCGCCGTCTCCGACGACGGCGAGCGGCTCGCGTTCGCGCGCTCCGACGCCGGGTCCGACTGGCTGACGTGGCGGGTGGCCGACACGGCGAGCGGCCGCGTGCACGACGATGTCGTCGAGTGGGCCAAGTTCTCGACGGCGGCCTGGCTGCCCGACGGCTCCGGCTTCCTCTACGGCGCGTTCGTGCCGCCCGCCGCCGGCGAGGAGCACGCGGCGGCCAACCGCGACCAGCAGTTGCGCCTGCACCGCCTCGGCGAGGACGCGGCGTCGGACGTCGTCCTGCACCGCCGTCCCGACCAGCCCGAGTGGATGTTCCATCCGCAGGTGTCGCACGACGGCCGCTGGCTGCTGCTGACCGTCAGCCACGGGACCAACCCCGAGACGCGCATCCACGTCGCCGCGATCGACGGCACCGCGATCGGCGAGGTCCGACCGGTGCTCGACCGCGGCGACGCCGCCTACCACGTCCTCGGGGTGCTCGACGACCGGTTGCTGCTGAGCACGGATCACGACGCACCGCTCGGGCGCATCGTCGCCGTCCCGTTGGCATCCCACCGCGACGACGCCGCCGGTCCCACGACCGACGACGCACCGGTGTTCGAGGAGGTGGTGGCGGAGGGCGTCGAGCGGCTCGAGGGCGCGGAGCTGGTCGGCGGTGCCACGCCCGACGACGACGCCTGGCTCGTGTGCCGCCGCCTGCGGCATGCGACCGCCCGTGTGGCGGTCCACGACGCCCGCACCGGGGAACACCTCCACGACGTCGACCTTCCCGGCCCCGGCACGGTCATGCAGGTCGCCGGCGGCCGGCGTCGTACGAGCATCGATCTCACCTACGAGACCTTCGACGCACCGGCGCGGGTGCTGTACCACGACCTCACCACCGGTGCCATGACCCAGACCCCCGAGCCCGTCGGAACCCCGGCGACCATCCATCCCGTTCCGATCGTCACGGAGCAACTGCAGATCCTGCACGACGGGGTGGCCGTCCCGCTGTTCCTGGTCCACCGGGAAGACGTCGCGCCCACCGGCACGGTCCCCACGGTGCTGTGGGGCTACGGCGGCTTCGACATCTCGGTCACGCCGATGCACCGGCCGGGATGGCGGGCGTGGGTCGAGGCGGGTGGGCTGCTCGCCGTCGCCTGTCTACGCGGCGGTGGCGAGTACGGCCGCAGCTGGCACGACGACGGTCGGCGCGAGCACAAGCAGCACGTCTTCGACGACGCCCTGGCGTGTGCGGCCTGGTTGACCGGGCGCCGGCGGGACGAGGTGGCCGCCGTCGCGCTGACCGAGGACACCGATCCCGCTGCGGTCTGGTCGGCTCCCGACCACCTCGGCATCGAGGGGCGCTCCAACGGCGGGCTGCTCGTGGGCGCGTGTATCACCCAGGAGCCCGACGCGTTCGGCAGCGCGGTGCCGGAGGTCGGCGTGCTCGACCTGACGCGGTTCCACCGCTTCACGATCGGGTGGGCCTGGATCTCCGACTACGGCGACCCCGACGACCCCCACGACCTCGAGGTGGTGCTGCGTTACTCGCCCTACCACAACATCGAGGAGGGCCGGGCCTATCCGCCGACGCTGATCACCACCGGCGACACCGACGACCGGGTGGTTCCGCTGCACTCGTACAAGTTCGCCGCTGCCCTGCAGCACGCCGACGGCGGTGGCGCGCCCATCCTGTTGCGGGTCGACACCTCGGCTGGACACGGCGCCGGCAAGCCGGTCGGCAAGCTGCTCGACGAGCGTGCCGACGTGCTGGCCTTCCACGCCCACCACCTCGGCCTGGACGTGTCCGCGCCGGCCTGAGCGCCACCGGGCGAAACGGCGACGGGACCCCGCTCGCGGGGTCCCGTCGGTGTGTCGGTGGTACGTCAGCGGGTCAGCTGGTCATCCAGTCGGGCTTTCCCCCCTTGGTGGCCCAGAAGATGTCCGCGATCTGGTCGATCTTTGCCAGCAGGTCGGCGCCGGCCTGCGGGTCCATGGTCTTCTTCGCGTCGCCGGCGGCCTTGGTGGCCTCCCAGAACAGCTGGTGCAGCTGGGGATACTCCTCGACGTGGTTGGGCTTGAAATAGTCCGTCCACAGCACCCACAGGTGGTGCTTCACGAGGTCGGCGCGCTCCTCCTTGATGAGCACGCAGCGCTGCCGGAAGACCTCGTCGTCGGAGTCCTGGTACTTCTTGGCGATCTCATGGACCGATTCGGCCTCGATGCGCGCCTGCGCCGGGTTGTACACGCCGCACATCAGATCGCAGTGGGCGTCGACCGTCCGCAGGTCGCGGACGGGGTTGAGTGCATGGAGCAACGTCGTCAGCATGCGGGCTCCTGGCGTCGGGTCGGGGTTGACGTGTCGGTGTGCAGCAGCGTAGTCCTGTGTCCTGCCGGCCCGTGCCGGCGATCGAGACGGACGGACGAGGCAACATGGCCGCCAAACGCCCCACAACGCCACAATTGCGACTCTTTCGCAACAGGCCGACGGCGGCCGCCACCATCGTGGCCACCGCCACCTACCTCGCGGTCCTGGCCGCGAACCGGTCCGTCCTGGTCGTGCGTGGGCCCTCCATGCTGCCGGCGCTGTGGCCGGGTGATCGCGTCGTCACCCTGCCCGCCCTCGCTCCGGTCCGTCCCGGACACGTGGTCGTCGTCCGCGATCCCGACGAGCGCGGCCACCTCGTCGTGAAGCGGGTCCACGCGGTGGAGGCCGGCGGCGTCGACGTCCGTGGTGACCACCCCCGTGCCTCGACCGACAGCCGGACCTGGGGGCCACTGCCACGCTCGGCCGTGCGCCGGCGCGTCGTCCGGCGGTGGCCCGATCTGCGCACGCGTCTGTGACACGGCTCGGACCCGACGGTCACGCGCTCGCGTCGACGCCCCGCGTCGCGGGTCCGCGACGACCGACGACGAGCAGCTCGGGGTCGTCGAGCCCCACCTCACCGGGCCTCCGCCGCCCGTAGGCGCCGGGCTCGACCCCACGGACCTCGACGACGGCGAGGCCCGCGGCGGCGAACAACCGGACCACGTCGCGCACCGTATAGCTGACCGTCCACAGCGGGAACGTGGCACGGGCGTGGTCGGGGCCGCGGACCTCGGCGCGCTGGTGGTGCACGAGGTGGACCGGGTCGAAGGCGTCGCCCGGCGCGAGATGGCGTGCCGCGAACAGCGCCGAGAAGAAGGTCGCGACCACCAGCCCGCCCGCACGCACCATCGCCGCGAGCCCCCGCAGCACCTCGGGATCGGTGACCGGCGACGTTCCCAGGCCCCCCTGACACAGCGACCAGGCGACGTCGTAGCCACCACGCCGATCACCGAGGGCAGCGTCGAGGCGGCGGGCGTCACCGACCAGCCACTCCAGCGCGTCCCCCGGCGTGGCCGCGCGGGCGGCGTCGATCAGCGCGGGCGAGACGTCGACCCCCGTGCCGACGATGCCCCGGGACGCGAGCGCGCGCAGGTGCCGACCGTCACCGCACCCGACGTCGAGGACCCGATGACCGGGCGTCAGCGCGGCCAGGCGCCACAGCGCCTCGACCTCCTCGGCGGTGCCGGCGGCGAAGGCGTTGCGGCGGTACTCGCCGCCCTGGAACTCGCCGATCGGAAGATAGAACGCCTCGGCGTCGCTCCCGGGCACGTCGGGGACGGCGGCTGGCCGGTCGTCGACGTCGCGCCAGCTCGGCGGCAGGGGCGCCGTCATCCGCCGTCGACGTCGGGACGATCCGGATGCGCCGTCCACCACGCGTCGAGCACGGCGAGCGCCTCGTCCTCGGTCATCGGCCCCCGTTCGAGCCGTTCCTCGAGCAGCATCGCCCACGCCTGGCCGACGACGGGGCCGGGCCGGATGCCGAGGTGCTGCATGATCCGGTTGCCGTCGACCGGCGGCCGCATCGCGTCGAGTTCCTCCTGCTCGCGCAACTCGACGATGCGTTCCTCGAGGTCGTCCACCCGCCGTTGGATGCGGGCCGCCTTCTTCGGGTTGCCCGTCGTGACGTCGGCCCGGGTCAGCGCATTGAGTCGGTCGAGCAGGTCGCCGGCGTCACGCACGTAGCGCCGCACCGCCGCGTCGGTCCACCCCATCTTGTAGGTGTGGAACCGCAGGTGCATCCGCACCAGCTCGCTGACGGCCTTCGTGGTGTCCTTGTCGAACCGCAACTCGCGCATGCGGTGTCGCGTCATGCGGGCGCCGACGACGTCGTGGTGGTGGAAGCTCACGGTGCCGTCGCCGTGCAGCTCCTTGGTGTCGGGCTTGCCGATGTCGTGCAGCAACGCGGCGAACCTCAGCACGAAGTCGGGCCCGGACCGCTCGAGCGCCATCGCGTTCTCCACGACCGCGAGGGTGTGCGCATAGACGTCCTTGTGGCGATGCTGCGGGTCGTGGCACGCCTCGAGGAGCTCCAACTCGGGCAGTACGTGCCGCGCGAGCCCGGTCCGCACCAGCAGCTCGATGCCGGCGCGGGGCGCCGCGCCGGTCATCAGCTTCACGAGCTCGTCCCGGACGCGCTCGGCCGAGACGGTGGCGAGCTCGTCGGCCATCCGCGTCGCGGCCTCCACCGCCTCGGGCGCGGCCTCCGCGTCGAGCACCGCGGCGAAACGTGCCAGACGCACCATCCGCAGCGGGTCGTCACCGAACGAGGTCGCGGGCTCGACGGGGGTGCGCAGCAGCCGACGGCGCAGGTCCCGCAGACCCCCGTGGGGATCCACGAACGCGAAGTCGGGTACCCGCACCGCCATCGCGTTGACGGTCAGGTCACGCCGCGCCAGGTCGGCCTCGATGTCGTCGCCGAACCGCACCTGCGGGTGACGCGACCCCCGCCGGTAGGCATCACTGCGGTAGGTCGTGATCTCGATCTTGCGGGTCGGGCGGTCGTCCTGCTCACGCTGGCACGACACGGTGCCGAACTCCGCCCCGGTGAGCCAGACCGCCGTCGCCCACGGCCGCACGATGGCTTCGGTGGTGGCCGGTGGTGCCGAGGTGGCGAAGTCGAGGTCGACCTCGGCGAGCGCGCCGGGATCGCCACCGGCCAGGAGCGTGTCGCGCACCGTGCCACCGACGAGGTGCAGCTCGTGGCCCGCTGCGGCGAACCGTTCGCCGAGCTCGCGGGCCTCGGGGTGCACGTCGACGAGGCGCCCCAGTTGGGCCGCCTGCTCGCGGGTGAGATCATCGGACACGGTGGGAACGGCTCGTCGGCGGGGAACACGGGGTTGCGCAGGCTACGCGGCCCGGCGGCGGGCGACCCAGCCTGCGTCGCCGCATCGCATCGTGGCGAGGGCTGTCAGGCGGACCGACCAGTACGGTGCGGCCGCCAGGTCGCGACCTCGCCTGCCGACGGAGCACGCGTGCCGCACGAAGACGTCACCCCGCCCGGGAGCCCACGGCCGCCCGTCGACCCGCCGCGCCCGTCTCCCACGCCGCACGCCGGTCCGGCCCCACGCGTCCCCATGGACGAGCGGGAACGTGCGCTCGACCCCCGCGTGGTGCAGGTGTGGCGTGCCGGCAACGGGCTCGCGGTACTGCTGCCGCTCGGCATCCCTGCGGTCGTCGCCCCGCTCGTCGTCGGACGCTGGGGGTTGGTGGCCACGGGCGTCGCCGTGCTCCTGTTCCTGCTGGCGGTCGCCTGGTGGCCCCGCGCCAAGTACCGGCGGTGGCGCTGGCGACTGACCGACCTCGCCCTCGAGCTGCACCACGGCGTCGTGGTGCACCGCCACCAGGCCGTGCCCTACTTCCGGATCCAGCAGATCGACGTCATCCAGGGTCCTCTCGACCGCCTGCTCGGACTGGCCAGCCTGCAGGTCACGACCGCCTCGGCCTCCGGCAGCGCCGGCCTCCCCGGCATCGCGGCGGCCGACGCTCCCAAGGTCCGCATCGAGCTGCTCGCGCGGGCGGCGGCGGCGGTCGGCGAGCACGAAGGCGAGCTGCGCGATGCCGTCTGATCCGCCGTCACCGCCACCACCGCCTCCTGCAGTCCCCCCACCTCCACCGGCGGTACCCCCACCTCCACCGGGCGCGGCGTCGACGCGGGGTCACGCGACCGGCGACCGACCCGGCACGGACGTCGGCCGGTGGGTCCGGCCCAGGCGGCTGCATCCGGCGTCGGTTCTGCTCGGGGTGAACCTGCGCCAGTTGCTCCAGGTACTCGCCTTCCCCGTCATCGCCACCCTCGGCGCCGGCCGCCTGGTGAGCATCGGCGTGCTCGGCACCGCCGGGCTCGTCGGGCTCGGCTACCGCTATCTCGCGTGGCAGCGGTTCAGCTTCTCCTTCGACGGGGAGGTCCTGCGCGTGGAGGAGGGGGTGCTCAGCCGAAGCGCACGGTCGCTGGACGTCGCCCGCGTCCAGCAGGTCGAGATCGACCGCGGCCCGGTGCAGCGCCTGCTCGGGCTCGCGGCCCTGCGGGTCGAGACGGCCGGGAGTTCCGCGGAGGTCGAGGTGGACCTGCGGGTGATCGAGGACGACGAAGCCGTCGCGCTGCGCGACGCCATCCGCGAGGGCAAGGCGCGCGTCAGCGGCACGACCCGGGGCGCCGGATCGGACGACGTCGCGGGCGACGAGCCGGCCGTCCCCACGCAGCACGAGGTCCTGGCCGTTCCCTTGACGCACGTCGCTCTGGCCGCCGTGACGGGCGGGCGGCTGCTGTTCTTCCCGGCGGTCATCGCCGGTGCCCTGCAGTTCGCCGGCGAGGTGTTCAGCCAGTTCCTCGACGACGTGTTCGAGCGGCTCGTGGAGAACGGTGTCGGGGGCCGGCCCGGATGGGCGGACCTGACGCTGCAGGCCGGCCTGCTGCTGGCGGCGGCCGTCCTCGTGCTGGCGGTCGTCGCCGCCGTCGTGGTCGGCGTGTTGCAGGATGCCAACTTCCGCGTCACCCGTGTCGGTGACGACCTCCACATCAGCCGAGGACTGTTGGCGACGCGCGACTCGGTCGTGCCCCTGCGCCGCGTGCAACTGATCGAGATCCAGCGCAACTGGCTCCGGCGCCTGCTCGGCTACGCGACCGTCCGGATCCACTCGGCCGGTGGGTCCGGTGACGCCGACCGCCGCGTCACGGTGCCACTGCTCGCCGACGCTGCGGTCGACGCCTTCGTCGGCGCGGTCCTCCCCGGCGTACCGCGGGTCCCCGATCTGGTCGCGCATCCCTCGCAGGCGCGCCGCCGGGTCGTGTTCCGGTGGCTGCGCCCGCCGCTGGTGCTCGTCGCCCTGGTGTGGACGTGGAACGAGGTCCCGTTCGTGCCGTTCGTGGCGCCGGGCTGGGCGCGTGTCGGCGTCGTGGTACTGCTCCCGCTCGCGGCGCTGCTCGGCATCGTCGAGCACCGACACCTCGGCCATGCACTCACCGACCGGATCGTCGCCTCACGGCGGGGTGCGCTGTCGATCACGACCGGCATCGCTCCGGTGGTGAAGGTCCAGGCCGCGAGCCGCACCGCGAACTGGTTCCAGCGACGCCTGCGGCTGACGACCGTGCACGCCCACGTGGCCGGTCCCGGCGGGGACCTCGAGGTGCTCGACGCCGGCGAGGAGGCCGGGCGGAACCTGCACGTCGCGCTCGTCGCCCACGCGGCGGACCCGGTCCCGGTGGGCCCGACCGCCGAACGCGGGTCAGGCGGTGGCGAGGCCGAGCCCGCGTAGGGAGACGCGGAAGTCGTGCGGGTTCGTGGCGGCGGCCAACGCGTCCCGCAGCGACACCTCGCCGTCGGCGAACAGCTGCAGCAGGTGCTGGTCGAAGGTCTGCATGCCGTAGTACGCGCCCTCGGCGATCGCCTCCTCGAGGCGCGGCAGCTGGGCGGGATCCGTGACGAACTCGAAGATGCGCGAGGTCATCACCATCGTCTCGACCACCGCGATGCGCCCGCTCCCGCTGGCCCGCGGGACCAGCCGCTGGCAGACGATGCCCTTGAGCGAGTTGCCGAGCGACAGCCTCGCCTGGTGCTGCTGCTCCTTCGGGAACAGGTCGACGACGCGGTTGATGGTCTCGCGCGCATCGGTGGTGTGGAGGGTCGAGATCACGAGGTGGCCGGTCTCGGCGGCCTGCAGCGCCGCCGTGACCGTCTCGAGGTCGCGCATCTCGCCGATGAAGATGACGTCGGGGTCCTGGCGGGATACGGCCTTCATGCCGGTGACGAAGTCGGTCGTGTCCACGCCGATCTCGCGCTGATCGATGATCGCCAGCCGGTCCGCGTGGACCACCTCGATCGGGTCCTCCAGCGTCACGACGTGGCAGCGACGGTTGGCGTTGATGTGCCCGAGCATGGCGGCCGTCGTGGTCGTCTTGCCCGACCCGGTCGGGCCCGTGACCAGCACCAGTCCGCGATGCTCCTCGGCCAGCTTCCGCACCGCCGCCGGCAACCCGAGCGCGGAGAAGTCCGCCGAACCCGGCAGCACGCGCCGGCACACCAGGCCGACCGACCCCCGCTGCCGGAAGGCGTTGACGCGGAAGCGACCGAGCCCGGGGATGGCGTAGGCGAAGTCGGCCTCGCGCTCCTGGTCGAACACGGCGCGGACGCGGGCGTCCATCATGTGCGCCGCCATCTGCAGGGTGTCGTCCGGCGACAGCTTCGGGAGCTGCGCGACGGGATGCAGCTCGCCGTCGACCCGGATGAAGGCGGGGCCGCCGGCCTTGAGGTGCAGGTCGGAGCCGCCTGCTTCGACCAGCAGACGCAGGTAGTCGTCGACGGTTGGCACGACGGGTCGCCTTCGAGCGCGTGGACACGGGACGGGCGGCAGACGAGTGCCTCGCCGGATGATCGACCACCGCCGCGCCCGCCTTGAGCGTTGGGAGCCGGACGTGGCCGGTCATGCGCCCCGCGGACGCTACGACGGGAGGTCGCGGGTCAGATCTCGACCAAAAGCGTCACGGGGCCGTCGTTGACGAGACCGACCTGCATGGCGGTCCGGAACCGGCCGGTGGCGACGTCCGCGCCGAGCTCACGCAGTCGATCGACGACGGTGTCGACCATCGGCTCGGCGTGCTCGGGTCGCGCCGCGGCCACGAACGAGGGGCGGCGGCCCTTGCGTGCATCGCCGTACAGGGTGAACTGGCTCACCACGAGCACCCCCGCCCCGGTCTCGGCGGCACTGCGGTTCATGGCCCCGTCGGCGTCCTCGAAGATCCGCAGGTGCCACAGCTTGTCCGCGAGCCGGCGGGCCGTGTCGGCGTCGTCGTCGTGCGTGACGCCGAGCAGCACCAGCAGGCCCGCACCGATGCGGCCCACCTCCTCGACCGGTCCGCCCCGATCGGCGGCCGACGTCACCCACGCCTCGCTGACGCGCTGGACCAACGCCCGCATGCTGTCTCCTGTGCCGTGCTGGAGCCGGCCGGCCCGAGTCGTTGCTCGCTACCCTCGATCCATGCCCAGGTATCCGACGCGACACGCCACCTCGGCGGGTGGCGTGGTCTGCGACGACCGGCCAGACGGCCGGCGTTGGGTTCTGCTCATCGCAAGACGCAACGCGGCCGGCAAGCCGCAGTGGACGCTACCCAAGGGCGGCATCGAAGCGGGCGAGACCGACGAGGAGGCCGCGCTCCGCGAGGTGCGCGAGGAGACCGGGCACGGCGCCATCATCGGCCCACTGCTCGGCACCATCGACTACTGGTTCGTCTGGCGACCCGACCAGGTCCGCTACCACAAGTTCGTCCACTACTTCTTCATGTGGTGGGATGGTCAGGCCGCAGGTGCCCGCGACGACGAGGCGGAACACGTGGAATGGGTCCCGGCCGACATCGCCATCGTGCGTCTGGCCCACCGCAACGAGCGCAAGCTGGTCGAGAAGGCCGCCGCGACCACGCCGGCGCTGGTCCAGCCGGTCCGTTCGTTCGATCTCGGGGCCGACCGGTGAGATTCCGGGAGGGCCGCGGCCGGCGCCCGCGGCCCCGTGTCGGTCGTTCACGGGCCGGTGCCCGGCGTACCGGTGCCGTGCTGGCCGTGGTCGGGTTGTGCCTCGCCGTCGCCGTTCCCGCGCCGGCCCAGACCGAGGAACCGACCGACGACCCGGTGTCCGAGACCGCGTCCGGGGCCGTGCGTCTCGTCATCTCGGAGCTGGTCGGCGTCCTGGGGCCGGGCACGGCGGTCGTGGACACCAGCGAGCTCGACCCGCGCATGCAGCCCCAGGCGGTCGAGGACCTCACGATCCGCGTCCTCGTCGAGAACGCCGCCCGGACCCCACTGGACCGGCTGCGGCTGGTGATCCAGCTGCACGCACCCGTCACCTCGCGCGCCGCGCTGCAGCGCGCCCTCGACGGCCGTCCCGACACCGACCCCCAGCAGGTCCTGTACGACGGGCTCCTGCGCGAGGGTGACGCCGTCGCCCCCGGCTCGATCGCGGGGGTGTCGGCCCGGTTCGGGCCCGACGACGTCACGTGGGGCGGTGGCGGGGTCCACCCGCTGACCGTCGCCGTCCTGCGGGGGACCGAGGTGCTGGCGCAGGCGGACACCGCCGTGGTGTGGCTCGACCGGCCCGTCACCGAACCGCTGCTGACCAGTTTCGTGTGGCCCGTCGACGACCGCCCCTGGCGCGGCGCCAAGGGCAACTACCCGCTCAACGTCGATCAGCCCGTCGAACCGGGTGGCCGGCTCGACGTCCTGATGCGCACCCTCGAGCGCAATCCCGATGCCCCGGTCGTCCTCGCGCCGGCCGTGCACCTGCTGGAGGACCTGCGCGACCGCGCCGACGGCTTCACGGCGGTGGGGCGCCAGTCCGACGGTTCGGCCGAGACGCGCCAGGTCGATCCGGAGGACCCGCCCGCGGAACTGGCACGTGCCACGCTGCAGCGGTTGCGGGCGCTGGGCCGCGACGTGACCTTCGCGCCGGTGACCGGCACCTACGCCGACGCCGACATCACGGGACTGACCCGGCACGGCGGTGAGCTGCGGAGCCTGGGCGCCGAGGCCGCCGTGGAGGGTCGCCGGCGCCTGGCCTCGCTGCTCGACCGGGCGCCGGACGCCGCCACCCACCTCGCGGGTGGTCCCCTGGCCCCCGAGGTGCTCGATCTGGTCCCCGGCGAGCAGATCCTGCTCCCGCCGAACGCGGTCGACACCGGGGCCGCGGACCCGTTCACGGCCCTCAACCAGCTGCGGTCAGCGTCGGGACGGCTGTTCACCGGCATCGTGGCCGACGGCCGGATCAGCGCCACGCTGGCGGCCCCGCCGTCGGGGAACGGGCCGGTCGCCGACGTGCAACGCATCGTCGCCGAGACCGCGCAACTGTGGTTCCAGAACCCCACGATCAGCGGGCGCAGCCTGCTCCTGCTGCCGCCCGACACGTGGGCACCGAGCGCCGAGTACGCCGACCGGCTCCTGCACCACCTCGACGACGCGTCCTGGCTGCTGCTGACCACGCCGAGCCAGCAGGCGGCGCTCGGACGCCGCAACGTCGACCCGCTGCAACTGGCCGAGACACCCACCGCGATGCTCGACCCCGTGTTCGCCGGCGGCCTCGAGGCCGCCGCCGTCGAGCTCGGTGCCGTCGGCAGCGCACTGCCAGAAGGCGCGAACACGATCGGCGGCCGACGACCGGCGGAACTGCGGGACGCGCTGCTGCGTGCCACGTCGAGGTGGTACCTCGACGGTGCCCGGGGCGAGGCCGAGGCCCTGGTCCGCGACGTGCACCGGACGGTCGAGGAGACCTTCGGTGACGTGGTCGTCGCCAGTGGCTCGCGGGTCACGCTGACCTCGGACACGGGGCAGATCCCGGTCACGTTGCAACGCACCCGCGGTGGACCGATCGCCGTCCGGGTGGAAGTCGCTTCGCAGGGACGACTGCTGTGGCCGGACGGGCAGCGCTCGGAGACGATCGTGCTCAGTGAAGGCGCGGCGCAGACGGTGTCGTTCCGGACGCAGGCGCTGTCGACGGGAACGTTCAGCGTCGCCGTCCGCGTCACCGACCCGACCGGCACCCACACGCTCGAACGGACCACCCTGTCCGTGCGGTCGGCGGCCATCTCGGGTCCGGCGCTGGCCGCCACGGGTGCGGCGGTGCTGCTGTTGCTGCTCGCCGGCGCCGTGCGGCGGCGGCGGCCACCCCGGCCCCGGCTCGAGGTCGTCGATCCGGTGGACGCCCACCGCCGGTGACGTGCGGATACCGCACGTTACGGCCCACCTGTACGGGGTCATCGAGCGGCGACGCAATCGCAGCCGACGGTTGACACGGTGGCGCGTACAGTCCGGTCCCCACCAGTACGCGGTCGGCGACCGGTATCGACCCCGGCTGCCCTGGAACAGGTCCGTGGAGAAGGGTTCTTGGTAGAGGAGTTCCCGGAACGCGCCGGCCCGGCGACGTCCGACGACGACGCGCCCACGTTGATGGGTGCCGAGTCGTTCGACGACGTGTCGACCGCGATCCCCCCGAACGCCGTCGCCGACGGCGAGCACCGCCCGTGGCCCGACCGCTCCCACGTGGGCGGCCGCTACCACCTCGAGGAACCCATCGCCTCGGGCGGCGCGGCGATCGTGTGGCGCGCCTTCGACGAGAACCTGTCGCGTTCGGTCGCGGTCAAGCTGCTGCACCCCCACCACGCGACCGACCCGACCGTCGTGGAGCGGTTCGAGCGCGAGTCCCGCGCCGCCGCCCAGCTCAACCACCCCAACGCCGTGCGGATCTACGACACGGGGCGCGACGACGAGTTGGTCTACCTCGTCATGGAGCACGTGGACGGGCCGAGCCTGCGTGACGTGCTGCGAGAACACGGACAGCTCGAGCCCATGGTCGTCGCCGCCATCGGCGAGCAGGTCGCCGCCGCGCTCGGCGAGGCGCACGCCCACGGTCTCGTGCACCGCGACGTGAAACCGGCCAACATCCTGCTCGCGTCCGACGGCACCGTGAAGGTGACCGACTTCGGCATCGCCAAGGCGTTGTCGGGGGCCGACGCGACGCTCACCAGCCCCGGCACGGTGGTCGGGACCGCCGCCTACGTCGCCCCCGAGCAGCTCGAGGACGCCAACGTCGACGCCCGGGCAGACATCTACGCCCTCGGCGTCGTCCTGTACGAGTGCCTCACGGGCCGCCCCGCGTTCAGCGGCGACACGCCGACGGCCACCGCGGCGATGCGGCTGAGCTACGAGCTGATGCCGCCACGCCAGCTGGTCAGCGACATCCCCCGCGGACTCGACGACGTGGTGGTCCGCGCGACCCGGCGTGACCGCGGCGAGCGGTTCGACGACGGCACCACCATGGCCGCCGTCCTGGGCGAGCTCGTGACGGTCAAACCCAGCGAGCTGACGGCGTCGCTGGTCGACGCCACCCGCGAGCGGGGGCATCCCGACGGCTCGGGCGACGAGGCCCGCTTCTCCGGTCCCGTACCGACCACCCGGCGCGAGTACACCACCCGCCTGGTCGCCGCCGTGGTCGGCAGCGTCGTGATCACGCTGGTCACCGTCTTCGCCGTGCTGGCGATGCGCTCACCCGAGCCGCGGACGTCGTCCGCGGCGGTGGAGTGGCGGGCCGCGAGCGCGGTGGTGTTCGATCCCAGCGAGCCCGGCCTCGGCGACAACGCCGCCGAGGCGTCCCTGGCGGTCGACGGCGACCTGCAGACCTCCTGGGGGACCGAGAGCTACGCCGACGCGCACTTCGAGGGGCGCAAGGACGGCGTCGGCCTGGTCATCGACCTCGGTGAGCCGGTCGAGGTACGCACGGTCGTCGTGCAGTTGGTCCGCGGCGGCGTCGACGTCGAGATCTACGCCGCCGATCAGCTTCCCGACGCGGCGCAGGGACTCGACGGCTGGGGTCAGCACCGGGTCGCGCAGACGGACATCCGTGCGTCGCAGCCGTTCGAGCTCGCCCCGACCACCCATCGCTACTGGATGCTGTGGATCTCGGGCCTGTCCCCGGACGCGAGCGGTCTCTTCACCGCCGAGGTCGCCGAGATCCAGCTGCTCGGTCCGTCGTGAGCCCGGGTAGGCGATGACGAACCACGACGCCGACGAGGCCGACGAGGCCGTTCTCGCGCGATTCACCGACGCGAGCCTGCCCGACGGCCAACGGCAGGCCGCGTTCCACGAACTCGTGCACCGCTACCAGCGCCGCGTGTACGCGGTGTGCGTGCGCGTGCTCGGTTCGCCCGCCGATGCGGAGGACGCGGTCCAGGAGACGTTCGTACGCCTGGCACGCGGAGCCGCCACCTTCCGTGGCGACGCCAAGCTGTCCACCTGGCTCTACCGCGTCGCGCGCAACGTCTGCACCGACCACGTGCGCTACGACGCCCGACGTCCCTCGACCCCGGTCGAGGACATCACCGCCGTCGGCGACCAGCCGCGTGCCGACGATGTCATCGCCGCACGCGAGACGGCGATGACCGTCGAGGCCGCGCTCGCCCAGCTCGACGAGCAGTCACGCCTGCTGCTGCTGCTGGTGGCGGTCGAGGGCCTGTCGTACGCCGAGGCGGCCGCCGCGGTCGACCTGCCCGTCGGCACCGTCAAGAGCCGGGTCTCCCGCGCCCGGGTCCGTCTCGGCGAGCTCCTGCGCGACGCCGACGCGCCCGGCGGCGATGCGCCGCGGTTCCGCCCCCGCGACGACGCGGACGGGCGGCCCGCACCCTCCGACCTGCAGACCAGGGGCCCACCCACCGGGGCGTGACCGTGCGCGACGCAACCACTGCCGCCACGCTGACGTCCCACCACCACGAGCCGGCCCACCGGCACCCCTGACCACCCCGTACGCATCCGAGGAAGCCACCCCCCGTGGACGCCGCCGAGCGCATCGCCGACTACCTGTCCGGCGACCTTCCCCCGGACGAGCGCGCCGCCTTCGAGGCGGACCTCGACCGGGACGCTGCCCTGCGCGCCCAGCTCGCGTCCGCCCGTCGCGCCGACGTCGCCCTCGACGGCATCGCCGCGACCACCCTTCCCGAGGGCTTCACCGACCGGCTCCGCACCGCGGTCGACGCCGAGTTGCAGGACCTGTTCACCCCGGCGACCGTCGAGGTGGCCGCCGATCCCCGGGTGGCCGCGGCCGCCGAGCTCGGCCGCAACGACGACCTCGCGGCGCGACGTGCGGCCCGCCAGGCGCCGCGTTGGACCGGGCTGGCAGGTGCGGCCGCCGCCGCGGTCGTGGCCGTGGCCGCCGTCGTCGGGGTCTCCACCCTGGGGGGCGCGGGCGACCAGGGCGCCGACATGGCGTCACCCGCGGAGGACACCGCCGGCGGCGCCGAGACCTTCGAGAGCGCCGAGGACGGCGAAGCGGGCACGATGATGGCGCCCGAGTCCGACGCCGACGACGCCGGCGACGAGGCCACCGAGGAGCAGGCCAGCGACGCCGCGCTCGGAGACGCACCCGCCGCAGACGGCGCCGTCGCGGACGGACCCACCATCTTCGCCGACGACCGGGACCTCGACGAGGCCGACCTCGACGAGATCCTGCTGGCGGTCGAACTGCAGGAGGTCGGTGCCCGTCGGCTCGACGAGACCACCGGCGCCGCGCTGGCCCGCGACTGGACCCAGGTGATCCGCGACTCGCCGTTCGCCGCCGCCACGGGCGACGAGCGCTTCCGCGTCGCCGGCGAGGTCACCGCCGACGACCGGACCGCCGCCGCGAGCTGCACCGAGGCCCATCTCGACGGACGCGCCGACGCGATCCCGGCCTACGTGGAACTGGCCTCCGTCTCGGGCCGGTCCGCCGTCGTGCTCGGCCTGGTCACGCTCGACGAGGCCACCGGCACGTACACGCGCCCGCAGGTCGTCGCGCTCGACCGCGACACCTGCGAGGTGCTCGCGACCCGCCCCTGAGCGAGCGCGGCGACACCCCACGGCCGGGGAATGCCGCCGACGGCAGCGCCGTTTAGGCTCGGGAACGGTCGGACGGCATGCACGTCCGCCGTGACCCACCTCCCGCCCGCTCGAGCACAGGTTGTCCGCATGTCCGTCTCCGACCGTGTCCACGACGTCGTCATCATCGGCTCCGGGCCCGCCGGTCTCACCGCGGCGCTCTACACCGCCCGTGCCGCCCTCGAGCCGCTGTTGATTGAAGGCGTCATCGACGGCGGCCCCACCGGCGGGCAGCTGACCCTGACCACCGACGTCGAGAACTTTCCCGGCTTCCCCGACGGGATCATGGGCCCGGAACTGATCCTGCAGATGCGGGCGCAGGCGGAGCGGTTCGGGACCCGCTTCGTCACCGAGGACGTCACCTCCGTCGACCTGGCCGGTCCACTCAAGACGCTGACCACCGCGTCGGGTGCCACCATCACGACCCGCTCGCTGATCGTCGCCACCGGTGCGAAGCCACGCCGTCTCGACGTCCCCGGCGAGACCGAGCTGTGGGGATCGGGCGTGTCGGCGTGCGCCACCTGCGACGGCTTCTTCTTCAAGGACCGGCACGTCGTCATCGTCGGTGGTGGGGACTCCGCCATGGAGGAGGCCATCTTCCTCACCAAGTTCGCCGCCAAGGTCTCCGTCGTCCACCGCCGCGGTGAGCTGCGCGCCTCGAAGATCATGCAGGAGCGTGCCTTCAAGAACGACAAGATCGAGTTCGTCTGGAACGCCGAGATCGCCGAGGTCCGGGGCGCCGACGGACAGGTCTCCTCGGTGCTGATGCGCGACACGACCAGCGGCGACACCCGCGACTTCCCGTGCGAGGGGCTGTTCCTCGCCATCGGGCACATCCCCAACACCTGGCTGTTCGACGGGGTGCTCGACCGCGACGAGGAGGGTTACCTGCTCGTCGACCAGCCGTCGACGGCGACCAACGTCCCGGGCGTGTTCGCCTGCGGCGACGTGATGGACCAGGTCTACCGTCAGGCCATCACGGCGGCGGGCACCGGCTGCCGCGCCGCGATCGACGCCGAACGGTTCCTGGCCGAGCACACCGCGGTTGCCCCCCAGGACCCGCGCTGACGGACCCCACGGCCGGAATAGCGTCGGGACCGCACACGTTCGTCCTGACGACACCCACCTCCCACACCGAACAAGGATGCAGCACATGGGCGCGACCCCCGTCACCGACGGCGAGTGGCAGAACGAGGTTCTCGACGCCGACGCTCCGGTCCTCGTCGACTTCTGGGCCGAGTGGTGCGGCCCGTGCCGCATGGTCGGTCCGATCGTCGACGAGATCGCCGACGAGCACGGCGAGAAGCTGAAGGTCCTCAAGCTCAACGTCGACGAGAACCCCGGCACCGCGCGCGAGTACGGCGTGATGTCCATCCCGACGCTGATGGTCTTCAAGGGCGGCCAGCCCGACAAGCGCATCGTGGGCGCCAAGCCGAAGTCCGCGCTCCTCGCCGATCTCGCCGACTACGTCGGCTAGAACGGCCCACCCCCGCTCCGCACCGAATGCATCCCCGCTGCCCCGTGCCCGCGCACGGGGCAGCCGCCGTGCTCGCCCTCTGCTGCTGAACAGGACCGTCCGTGCCAGACGTCGTGGAACTGATCGGCTACCTGGCGTCGGCGCTGATCGTCGTCAGCCTGCTCATGGCCTCGGTGCTGCGGCTGCGCGTGGTGAACCTCGTCGGTTCGCTGGTGTTCACCACCTACGGCGTACTCATCGATTCACCACCGGTCGTGATCGCCAACGCCGCGATCGTGTGCATCAACGTCTACTACCTGACGCGCCTGTTGCGCGATCGCGCCGGGGCGGCCTACTTCGAGGTGGTCGGCGTGGCGCCTCGCGCGGCGTTCCTGCAGCGGTTTTTGGCCTTCCACCACGACGACATCCTCGAGTCCCAGCCCCACTTCGCCGGCGTCGGCGACGACCACCTGGCGTGGCTCGTCCTGCGCGACGCCACGCCGGTGGGTGTCGTGCTCGCACGGCCCGCCGGTGACGTCGGACACCTCGACCTCGACTACGTCACGCCCGAGCACCGGGACTTCACGGCCGGACAGGTGCTGTACGGCGAATCGGGCGCGCTGCGCGAGGCCGGCTTCCGCGAGGTCACCGCGGTCGGCGCGACGGGACTGCACCGCCGCTATCTCGCCCGCATGGGGTTCGTCGAGCACGAGGACCGCTGGGTCCGGCCGGTGTGAGGCGAGTGGACGTGGCCGCGCCCACCACCCGACGCCCTACGCTCTGCCCGCGTATGGAACTCATCCAGGTCGGATCCGCCGGTGTCGAGGTCGAGGACGTGCAGCGACGTCTCGGCGACCTCGGCCTGCCCTGCGACGGCGACAGCGGCGTCTTCGCGTCGCGGACGCTCGCGGCGGTGCGCGCCTTCCAGCAGCAGCGCGGGCTTCCCGCGGACGGCATCGTCGGCCCGGACACCTGGCACGCCCTGGTCGGTGCGTCCTTCCGGCTCGGCGACCGCATGCTCTACGTCACGCGACCCATCCTGCAGGGCGACGACGTCCGGGACCTGCAACGGCGTCTGAACCAACTCGGCTTCGACGCCGGCTACGAGGACGGGTTGTACGGCTCGCAGACCTTCGAGGCGGTGCGCGACTTCCAGCTCAACGTCGGGCTCACCAGCGACGGCATCGCCGGTCCCGACACGATCGACCTGCTGCGCCGGCTGTACCGCCAACACCAGGAGGCGCCGGCGTACGCCGTCCGCGAGCGTGAATGGCTGCGTTCGGCACCGCGCCTCTCGGTCGCCGGGGTGCGGATCATGATCGATCCCGGCCACAGTCCCGAACTCCCGGGGTTCGTGAACCCCGACGGGATCGAGGAACAGCAGGTCACGTGGGAGATCGCCGCGCTGCTCGAGGGCCGCCTGGCCGCCCTGGGGGCGCACGTCATCCTGGCCCGTGGTCCCGCGACCTCACCGACGCCGTCCGAGCGGGCCCAGCACGCCAACGAGGAGGGCGTCGAGGCGATCCTGTCGATCCACTGCAACGGCATGCCCTCGCCGGCGGCGCATGGTGCGGCCGCCTACTACTTCGGGCACGAGGGTGCCGTGTCGGAGCGTGGCCGGCTGCTGGCCCAGCTCGCCCTCGACCACGTCGTCGCCGGGACGGGGACACTCAACTGCCGCACGCACCCGTCGACGACGGCGCTGCTGCGCGAGTCTCGTGCGCCGGCGGTGCTGGTCGAGCCCGGTTTCCTGACCCATCCCGAGGAAGGCCGCGCCCTGGCCGATCCGGCCCACCAGCGCGCCATCGCGGCGGCGCTGGCCGACGGCCTGGTCGGGTTCCTGACCGGCGCGCGCGTGCCTGTCGGCGCCACGGCCTGATCGCTACCGCACCGCGACGGGTGGGCGCAGCAGTCCGGCGCGTGCGTTGATGACGACCGCGCCGAGCGCGACGCAGCCGGCACCCGCGAGCAGCGCCAGCGCGGGCCCCTGGACGTCCACGGCGGCGCCCGAGAGCGCGGCTCCGGCGGCGACCCCGAACACGACCGCGGACTGGGTCCACGACTGCGCCTCGGTCTGCGTCCCGGCCAGGGCCAGGTCGTCGATCAGTTGGAAGGCACAGATCGTGGTGGGGGCGAGGAAGACGCCGCCGAGGAACAGTGCGACCGCGAACGACCTCGTCGAGCCGAGCGCCAGGGGCAGCAACGCCAACCCGCTGGCCAGGACGACCACGAGCACCCGCAACCGCAGCTCGAGCGTCCCCGGCCACGACCTGGCCCCGTAGACGAGCCCGCCGAGCAGGCTGCCGCCCGCGATGGCGGCGAGCAGACCGCCGGCCGTCTCGGGGCTTCCTGCGAGTTCCGCGACGGCGGGCACGACGATGTCGATGACCCCGAACACCACCGCCATGCACCCGAACGCCACCACCATCACCCGGACACCGGGCGAGCGCAGGGCACCGCCGACCCCGACGGCATGGGCACGCGGCGGCAGGGAGCGGACGGTCTCGGTGCCGGCGTACGACAAGCCCCCGAGCATCGCGATGGCGCCCGCGACGACCACCGCCGCGCCGCCACCGACCCGCGTGTCGATGGCGGCGGCCGCCAGCGGGCCCAGCACGAAACCGAGCTCGACCCCGATCGACGACACGGCGAACGCGGCTTCCCGCATCCTGCCGGTCGGGAACAACGTCGAGAGCAGGACCCGTGAGCAGGCGGTGACCGGCGGCAGGAACAGGCCGGTCACCACGGTCACGGCCACCAGCCCCCCGACCGGCGCCCCTCGCCCGACCAGCAGCGCCAGTGCGAGGGTCCCGGCGGCGTAGAGCACCGCATCGGGCACCAGCAGCCGGGTCTGACCGATGCGGTCGGCGAGGCGCCCCTGTACCGGGGCGCCGATGCCCACGCCGATCTGGTGTCCGGAGGTGACGAGGCCGGCGGCCACGAAGCTGTACCCGCTGCCGCGCAGCATCAGCACGATCGCCAGCGCCATCATGCCCGGCGTGAGCCGGGAGACGGTCGCGGCGATCAGCGGCCAGCGGGCCTCGGGATGGGCGAACAGGTCGCGATAGGCGCGCACGCAACACCGGTGGTGGGACAGGGCGACGTCGAGGAGTCGGCGCGCCGGAAGCGGCCGCTCAGCGTACCCCCGTCGGATCGTCGTCCCGGGCCGCCGGATGGGCCGCCGGTGACGGCACGGGGACGGGTGCCCGCACGCGTCGGGGCAGGTGCGCGAGCATCTCCTCGAGCGCGTGTTCGAGCGACTCGGCCCACCGGAGGGTGCGGCGGGCGTCGATGCGCAGCAAGGGGATCCGAGGATGTTCGCCGTGGACCTCGAAGCCTTCGTGGAGCAGCCACGTCGCCGGCAGATAGCAGGCCCGTTCGCGCCAGCGCCGGTCGCCGTAGGCCTCGACGGCCCCGATGTCGAGGCGGATGGCCTCCTTCAGCGCCGCCTGCACCAGCAGGCGTCCCAGACCCAGACCCCGCCACTGCGGCTGCACCCACACCGTCGCCAACAGCAACGAACCCGGCGACACCCTCGGGAGCAGCGCGGGACGGGGCGCGAACGCGTCGGCCGGACCGAACACGGCGTGTGCCACCACCTCGTCGTCGACCTTCACGACCCGCCCCGGGTTGCGCCCCTCCTGGACCAGCGACGACGCCCAGGCCTGTTTTCGCGTCAGCGGCTGGGTCCAGTCCGCCGCGCCGTCGCCCGAGCGGCCGTCGGCGGGACAACGCCCACCCAACTCCCAGAACAGGCATTCGCGGCAGTGCGCCGGCAGCTCCTCGACGACGTCGCCGTGCAGACTGACCAGGCGGCGGGACACCTCGAATCAGCTCCGGTGCGGATGCGACCAGGGATCGCGTGGGACGACCCGCAGTGCCAGGGCCCCGGCGAGCCCACCCACGAGGAGACCGACGACGGCGCGTCGCCAGCCACCGGCGGCCACGTGGCGGGTGGCCGGTGGAGCCAGTTGCACCTCGGTCATGGCCGCTGCCTGTTCGTTCCGCCTGCTCGCTACGCTCGATGCTACCGGCGATGCGGTCACGCACCCCCCGAGCGTGGGTGCACGATCCGAAAGAGGCGTGTGCGGCTCGACACCGACCCCTACCTGGCGCGCTACGCGAGCCGTGTCCAGGGCATGAGCGCGTCGGCGATCCGGGCCCTGTTCGCCCTGACCGCGCGGCCGGAGATCGTCTCGTTCGCCGGCGGCAACCCGGCCGTCGAGGCGCTCGACCTCGAGGCTGCCGAGGCCGTGGCGGCGGCGGTCATCCGCGAGAGCGGTGCGATCGCGCTGCAATACGGCATCGGCCAGGGTCGTCCCGAACTGCGCGAGCAGCTGGTCGCGGTGATGGCGCACGAGAACGTGCCCGGCCACGTCGACGACCTGGTCGTCACCGCCGGAGGCCAGCAGGCCCTTGAACTGATCGCCAAGTGCTTCGTCGATCCCGGCGACATCGTGATCGCCGAGGGCCCGACCTACGTCGGCGGGATCGGGGCGCTCAGCAGCCACCAGGCCGACGTGCGCCACGTGCCGATGGACGCCGAGGGCATGCAGGTCGACGCCCTCGAGGACCTGCTGCGGCAGCTGTCGGCCCAGGGGCGGCGGGCGAAGTTCGTCTACACCATCCCCAACCACCAGAATCCCGCCGGGGTGTCGTTGTCGATCGATCGCCGTCATCGGCTGGCCGAGCTCGCTGAGCAGTACGACCTGCTGGTGCTCGAGGACAACCCCTACGGCCTGCTCGATTTCGCCGGCCGCCTCCAGCCCTCGATCCGCCAGCTGGTCCCCGACCGCGTCGTCTACGTGGGCACCGTCTCCAAGACGTTCGCACCCGGCGTGCGCACCGGCTGGATCGCCGCGCCGCACCCCGTGCGCGACAAGCTGGTGCTGCTGCGCGAGGCCGCCGACCTGTGTCCGGCCACCCTGACGCAGATGGTCGTCGAACGCTGGCTGGCGACCCAGCCATGGCGGGAGCAGGTCAAGCGGTTCCGCGGGGTCTACCAGGACAAGGCCGAGGCGATGCTCGGCGCCCTCGACGAGCACATGCCCGGCGGGGTCACCTGGACCCGTCCATCCGGCGCGTTCTACATCTGGATGACCGTGCCGGCGGGCATCGACACCTCGGACCTGCTCGCGAAGGCGATCAACCACCGGGTCGCCTACGTGCCGGGACGGGGCTTCTACGCCGACGGCTCGGGCGGCGACCAACTGCGGCTGTGCTTCTCGCAGCCCTCCCCCGAACGGATCGTCGAGGGCGTCGAGCGTTTCGGTGCGCTGTTGCACGAGGAGCTCGAACTGGTGCGCGCCGTCTACGGTGCGCATGCCCCCGCAGCCGCGTCGCGCCCCAACGAGGGCCGCGGCGCCGTCGGCTGAACCCGCCAGGAGGTCGCCCGTGCCGTCGAACGTCGCCGTCCTGTCGGGCGGCATCTCGCTCGAACGCGAGGTCAGCCTGCGCTCGGGGAGCCGGGTCGCCGACGCGCTCGCCGACCGCGGCCACGAGGTGACCCGCCTGGACGTCGACGGCGAGCTGGTGCGGGTGCTCGAGCGCGGCGGGTTCGACGCCGCCGTGCTCACGCTCCACGGCTCCGCCGGCGAGGACGGCACGGTCCAGGCGCTGCTCGAACTCGTCGGGCTGCCCTACACCGGTCCCGACGTGCTCGCCAGCTCGCTGGCATGGAACAAGCCGATCGCCCAGGGGCTGTACCGCCGCGCCGGTCTCCAGGTCCCCCGCGGCGTGACCCTGACCCAGCAGGCGTTCCGCGAGATGGGCGCCGTCGCCGTCGTCGATCGGGTCGCCGACGCACTGGGGTTGCCGGTCGTGGTCAAGCCGGCCACCGGTGGCTCCTCGCTCGGCCTCACCATCGTGCACGACGCCGCAGCACTGCCGCAGGCCATCGTCGGGGCGTTCAGCTACGCGGACGCGGTTCTCCTCGAGCAGTTCATCGCGGGAACCGAGGTCGCCGTCGCCGTCCTCGACGGGCGTGCGCTCCCCGCGGTCGAGATCCAGCCCAAGGAGGGCGCCTACGACTTCGCGGCCCGCTACACCGCGGGCGCGACCGAGTTCCACGCACCGGCCCGGCTCGACGACGCAGCCGCGCGTGCCTGCGCCGAGGCCGCGGTCGGTGCCTACGCGGCCATCGGCGCCCGCCACATCTCCCGGGCCGACCTGATCGTCGACGACCGGGGTACGCCGTGGGTGCTCGAGCTCGACACCTGCCCCGGCTTGACCGACACCTCCCTGGTGCCGTTGGCCGCCGAAGCGGACGGGATCGCGTTCGGCGAGCTCTGCGAGACCCTGCTCGGCCTCGCCCTGGCCAGCGGCCGGCACCACACGAGCACGACCGGATGACGACCTCCGAGATCCCGATCGACCCCAAGGCCGTGCCCCCGCCGGATGCCGTCGACGAGCATCTGCGCGAACTCGACTTCGATCCCGAGGCCATCCCCGACCCCGAGGGTCCGGCGCCACGCACGATCGTGTTCGACATCGGCGAGGTGCTGGTGGACGAGACGCGGGTGTGGTCGATCTGGGCCGACCTGCTCGGCGTGTCCCCGCTGACGTTCGGGGCGGTGCTCGGCGCCGCGATCGCACAGGGCGAGGACCACCACGTGGTCTTCCCGCACCTGGCACCCAACATCCAGTGGGAGGAGTTCCTCGACGAGCACGAGCGCCGGTTCGGTGGCCTGCAGGAGCAGGACCTGTACCCCGACGTGCGTCCCTGCCTCGAGGAGTTGCGCGCCCTGGGGTTCGCCGTCGCCCTGGCCGGCAACCAGCCCGCCATGCGCACCGAGCAGTTGCGGCGGCTCGCGCTGCCGACCGAGCTGCTCGCCACGTCCGAGGAACTGGGCGCCGAGAAGCCCGATCCGGCCTTCTTCGCCGCGGTCCTGCGGGCGCTCGACACCGACGACGCGGGTGACGTGCTCTACGTCGGAGACCGCGTCGACAACGACATCGCGCCCGCGACCGAGTTCGGGATGCGCACCTGCTGGCTGCGTCGGGGACCGTGGGGTCACCTGCAGGAGCCGGACGACGACCTCGAGATCGACCTGGTGCTCGAGGGTCTCGGCGAGTTGCCGCTGTTGCTCAACGACTGGCGCGGCTGAGCGCCGGCGGCACCGACGGCACCGACGGCACGGTCGTCATCGAGGTTCGAGGAGTTCACATTGAGTGCTGCCAAACGCGCCGCGGGGCGCGCCGCCGCCGAGGTCGTCGAGGACGGGATGCGCCTCGGCCTCGGCACCGGCTCCACGGTCGCCTTCTTCCTCGACGCGCTCGCCGAGCGGCGCCTCGACGTGGCGGGAGTGCCCACCTCCGAGGCCACGGCGGCCCGCTGCCGGGAGTTGGGCATCCGCCTGCTCGACGTGGCGACGACCACCGAGCTCGACCTCGCCGTCGACGGCGCCGACGAGCTCGACCATGACCTGCACCTGATCAAGGGCGGCGGAGGCGCGTTGCTGCGCGAGAAGGTGGTCGCGTCCCTGGCGTCGCGCTTCGTGGTCATCGCCACCTCGGACAAGCTCGTCGACCGCCTCGGGGATGCCTTTCCCCTGCCCGTGGAAGTGGTGCCGTTCGCCCTGGGACCGGTCCGCCACGGGCTCGAGCGACGTGGCTTCGAGGTGCGGACGCGGGAGGAGGCACCGGGCACGGCGTACACCACCGACAACGGCAACTTCGTCCTCGACGCCCGCCTGCCCGGCGGGATCGAGGACCCGGCCGTCATGGACGTGGAACTGGCGCTGGTGCCGGGTGTGGCCGAGCACGGCCTGTTCGTCGACCTGGCCACCGAGGCACTGCTCGGATCCGACGACGGTGACGTCCTGCGCCTCGAGCTCGGGGCCGGGGATCAGCGCTAGGCGTCACCCGGGGCGCGTTCCGCCGGCTCGGTGTCGACGTCGTCGATGCGGTCGAGCACGGCGTCGAGTTCGGCGTCGCCGCGGGCGGATTGCGCCTTGGTGACGGCGGCCGCCGTGGCGGGCAACCCGCTGCCGTCGCCCTCGAGCCCGCGGGCGATCACCGCGACCACCCGCTCCAGGTCGTCCACCGAGCCGAACTCGATCTGCAACCGGCCACTGCGGGGGCCCATCGAGATCTTCACGCGGGTGCGCAACGCGTCCGAGAGGTCGTCCTGCAGTTCGACCAGCCCCGGGGCCACCACCCGACGGCTCCGACGGCGGGTGTCGCGCGACTCGACGTCCTCGTCGAGGAAGCGCAGGCGGACCAGTTCCTCGGTGGCGCGCACCGACAGGCCCTCGGCGACGACGCGATCGGCCACGCGGGCCATCTCGGTCGGGTCGTCGATCGACAGCAGTGCCTTCGCGTGCCCAGCGCTGAGGACGCCCGCGGCGACGCGACGCTGCACCTGCGCCGGCAGGGTCAGCAGCCGCAACGCGTTGCTGACCGCCGGCCGTGACCTGCCGAGGCGCTCGGCCAGCTCTTCCTGGGTGAACCCGAAGTCTTCGAGCAGCTGCTGATAGGCGGCGGCTTCCTCCAACGGGTTGAGCTGCACCCGGTGGATGTTCTCGACCAGGGCTTCCTTGAGCAGGTCGGCGTCCTCGGTGTGCCGGACCACCGCCGGGACCCGCTCCAGTCCGGCGAGACGGGACGCGCGCAGGCGGCGTTCACCCGCGACGAGTTCGTACCGTCCATCACTTCTTGGTCGCACGACCAACGGCTGCAGCACGCCCATGTCGGCGATCGAGGTCGCCAGGCCAGCGAGCTCGTCCTCGTCGAACACGTCACGCGGCTGACGTGGGTTGGGGACGATGTGGTCGAGCGCGAGCTCGGCCAGAGTCGCGCGGGACTCGGCGTCTCCCTCACCCGGCGGAATGAGGGCCGCCAGCCCGCGGCCGAGACCACCACGTCGTGACATCACACTTCCTCCTGGGCCGTCGAACGCACGGGCGCGGCGCCCCCGAGCAGTCGGTCGAGCGGCGAGTCCTCCACCGGAGCGATCGGCAGTCCCAGTCGCTCCCCGACCTCGCGGGCCAGCCGCTGGTAGGCGCGCGAACCCCTGCTGTGCGGATCGAAGACCGTGATCGGCTGACCGAAGCTCGGCGCCTCGGACAGACGCACCGTGCGCGGGATGACGGTGGCGTAGGCGCGCGTTCCGAAGTAGCCGCGGACCTCCTCGACGACCTGCTGGGACAGGTTGGTGCGCCCGTCGAACATCGTCAGCACCACACCACCGAGCTCGAGGTCCCGGTTGAGGTTGTCCCCCACCAACTGCACCGTCCGCATGAGCTGTCCCAGGCCCTCGAGGGCGTAGTACTCGCACTGGATCGGCACCAGCACCTGGTCGGCGGCCACCAGGGCATTGATGGTCAACAGCCCCAGGGAAGGGGGACAGTCGACGAACACGACGTCGTACGAGGAACGCGCATCTTCGAGCGCTCTGCGCATACGAAGCTCGCGGGAGAAGGCCGGCACGAGCTCGACCTCGGCGCCAGCGAGATCGAGCGAGGAGGGGAGCACCGCCAGCCCGGGCACGTCGGTGGCCTGGACGGCGTCGCGGACCGCCATTCCGTCGACGAGCACCTGGTACGTGCTGGGCTCGCCCTCGGCCACGCGCAGCCCGAACCCCGTCGTGGCGTTGCCCTGGGGGTCGAGATCGACCACGAGGACCGACGCACCGAGTTGCGCGAGGGCGGCGGCCAGGGACACCGTGGTCGTCGTCTTGCCGACGCCGCCCTTTTGATTGGCGACACAGATCACCGTCGCCCGCCCGGCCTGCTCGCCGGGTTCCGGCGCGCGGGGTGTGGTGACCGCGTCGACGAGGTCGCGCGGGGGCGGTGGAAGGACACGCCCCGGTGGGGGTGTCGCCGTCGACGGCGTCTCCGATGCACGCTGCTGCACGGGGCTTCTTCCCAACTTCCAGGCCACCGACGTCACCTCTGGTCTACGAGCGCACGAGCGTAACAACGCGGGGCGACGGGCCGATCCCGGCGCCGTCGTTCTCCGCGGGGGTGGCGAGCACCCGGCCACCCAGGCGTCGCAGAACGGGTTCCGCCTCGCGGAGTTCCTGGGCCCAGCGCTCGCCCTTGATGGCGTGCAGTTGCCCACCAGCGCGCAGAAACGGGAACGCCCACGGAACGAGGCGCTCCAGCGGTGCGACCGCACGCGCGGTCACGAGGTCGAAGGTGGCTCGCAGGGCCCCCCCGCCGAGGTCCTCGGCACGCCCGTGGTGCACCTCGACGTCGAGCTCGAGCTCGGCGACGACGCCACGGAGGAACTCGACCTTCTTCGTGGTGCTGTCGAGCAGCGCAACGCGAAGATCCTGGCGAACGATCGCCACGACCACGCCCGGAAATCCGCCCCCTGACCCGAGATCCAGGACACGTGCCGGACCCGAGGGAAGGCCCCGCGCGAATGCCATCGACTCGGCCAGATGTCGCGCGCGCAGTTCCTGACGCGCCTGACGCGACACGAGGTTGTGCGGTGACGCCTCGACGGCAGCCACGAAGGCCTCGAGCGCGGTTGCCTGCATGGCTGGGGTGGAATCGACCATGTGCGGAACCCTACCCAAGCGCGTGACCACCGTCGTTCCCGGTGGAACGGCGATGGCGTGTGGTTCCACGTGGAACATCGCGGTAATGAAGATCCTCTGTACCCGCACCGAGAGACCTCGTTCCACGTGGAACATGGCCTCCACGCGGGGTGAGCCCAGCCTCTACCGGGCGCACGTGGCGGTGGGGGCGCGGTGGAGAGTGGCTCGATGGGGCATCCGGGGCGGGAAAAATGGTCCCCTGCAGGGCCGATCGCGAGCCGGAGCAGAAAGCCGGGCGGGACTCGGCGAGAGCACACAGCGACAGACCGTCGCAACCCTCGGACCTTGTACCGCCGACTCTGCGTTGATTTGTCGATAAATCGATGCGGGATCCGCCTCGTACATCTACCGCACGACCCCCTCCCCTGGCTCAGCTGCGTCCGAACCGCCTTTCCGGCCCACGCTTCGGGGTGCCCGGGCCTTCGGCGAGGCCGCATCGCCCCGTTGGCGCCATCCTGTTGCATTTGCGCTGGTCAGCAGGCGAAGAGCGACCTCACGTTCCACGTGGAACGACGACCCGGGCTGCGCCCGGGTCGTCGTGTCGCTCGCCATCGGCCTACTCGTCCAGTTCGATGATCACCCGGCGGGCCGGCTCGCGGCCCTGGGAGCGGCTGGCGACGCCCTCGCGTTCCGCCACCAGGTGGTGGACGGCCTTGCGCTCGAAAACATCCATCGGCTCGAGTCGCACCGGCTCCCCCGTGTCGAGCACCTCGTCGATCGCCTCCTCGGCCTTCTCGATGAGCTTCTCCAGCCGGCGGGAGCGGTAGCCCTCGGCGTCGATCTTGACGCGGGAGCGACGCTGGAACTCGCGCTGCAGGGCGCAGCGCACCAACTCCTGGATGGCCTCGAGGGTCTGACCCCGACGTCCGATCAGGGCCCCACTCCCGATCTCGACGACCTCGACCTCGGCGTGGTCGCCATGGACGCGGATGCGGAGGTCGCCGGGCAGCTCGAGGGCGTCGAGCAGCCCCTCGAGGAAGTCCGCCGCGGCGTCGGCCTCCTCGTCGAGTTGCTCGGGGGTGAGCAACTCCGGCTCGTCACCCGACCCGTCCTCGACGTCACCACGGTCGTCGCGGCTGTCGACGTGACGCGGCGCATCGATGCGCAGGTCGAGTCGCACCTGGCCCCGGACATCGTCGACGCCAGGCGCGTCGACCCGCAGCACGACCTTGTCCTCAGGACAGTCGAGCAGCTCCGCGACGGCGCCGGTCAGCGCCAGTTCGAGGGTTTCGGCCTGGAAATCGATACGGCGGCTCATTCGACACACTCCAATCAGCGTTCGCGCTGGTCACCGCGACGTGGCAGGTGATCGCGCTTCTTCGGCGGACGCGGGTCCTTGTCGCTCGAGGCCGCTGCATCTGCGCCCGAACCGTCGGAGCGCGATGATCCGGGCCGATTCGACGTCTCGTGGTCAGGGCGGGCGTCGCCCGACGGCTTGCCGTTGCTCGACGGCGAGGGCCCGCCCTTCGGCGCGGATCGGCCCTTGGCCGTCGATCCGCCCTTCGGGGAAGACCCACCCTTCGGGGACGACCCGCCCTTGGGCGACGACGTACCGCCCTTGGGCTTGGAGGCCTTGGGCGACCGCTTCGCCGCCTCGCCACCCGGGTGGTCGCCCAGCGTGCCGGTCTCGGCCTCGTGCTTGACCTCACGCAGGATGATCGCCTGCTGTGCCACCTGCCAGAAGTTGGTCGTGACCCAGTACAGCAGGATCCCGAGCGGGAAGTTGAAGGAGATGAAGGCCAGGAACAGCGGCATGATGTAGAGCAGCAGCTTCTGCTGCTGGGCCATCGGGTTGTCGGCCATCTGGGCCGCATTGCGGGCCATCATCTGCTTCTGCGACCAGAACATCGTGCCCGACATCAGCACGATCAACAGCCAGCCGGGCCAGCCCGCGTCCCGGACGATCATCTCCAGGCCGCCCTCACCGACGGTCGTGAAGAAGTAGAACTCGGCCCCCCGCAGCGTGCCGCCGACCTCGCCGGCATGGCGAAGGGTCCAGAACAGCGCCAGGAAGATCGGCGCCTGCAGCAGCAACGGCAGACAGCTCGCGGCGGGGTTGACGCCCTCGCGCTGGTAGAGCGCCATCTGCTCCTCGTTGAGCTTCTGGCGCTTCGCCTTGTACTGCTCAGGGTCCTTCCGCATCAGCTCGCGGTCGACCTTGTACTTCTTCTGGATCTCCTTGAGCTGTGGCGCAAGCGCCTGCATCGCCCGCATGCTCCGCGTCTGCTTGATGGCCAGCGGCAGCAGGAACACGCGAACGAGGACCGTGAGCGCGATGATGGCCCAACCCCACGCGTGGATGCCGAAGACCGGTTCCACGAGATCGTGGAGCAGAGTCAGCAGCGCGTCGAGCGCCCCGATGGTGCCATCGCGGACGGTTTGCCAGAGCGAGCCCACAGCCTTCTACTTCCTCGCGGGTACGGGGTCGATCCCGCCCACGTTCCAGGGATGACAACGACCCAGGCGCCGAACGGCCAGCCAGCCACCTCGCAGGGCGCCGTGACGACCGATCGCCTGCACCGCGTAGGTCGAGCACGAGGGGGAGAATCGGCAGCGCGGCTGCCGGAAGGCGGCCGTCGCCCGCCACAGGCCCACCACGGCCAGCAGCACCACGGCCAGCGGCGAACGCCGCCCAGAACCCGTCGGTGCCGACGCGGCGGTCATGCCGACGCGTCCAGGGCGTCGAGGTTGCGCGCGAGCTGTTCGAGTTCCGCGCGCACGTCGGCGAGCCTGCTGACCGCGCACGTCGAACGTGCGACGAGGACGACATCCACGCCCGGCCGCCAGACGAGGTGGCGCGACGCCTCGCGCAACAGCCGCTTGGCCCGGTTGCGCGCAACGGCCGTGCCCACGCGTCGTGAGGCCACGACCGCGATACGCGGGGGGCCGGAGGAGCGCTCGGTACGGACGTGGACCACGGCGAGGCGGCCGGCACGCTGGCGCCGGCCGCGGAGGACCGCTGCGATGTCTCGTCCCTCGCGCAGCCGGTCGACTGCGAGCGGGACCACGACGATCAGGCGCTCAGCGACGCGCGACCACGACGCCGACGGTTCTTGACGATCGCACGTCCGGCGCGCGTGGACATGCGCGCTCGGAAGCCATGCTTCTTCGAGCGTCGGCGGTTGTTGGGCTGAAAGGTGCGCTTCACGGACCGGCCCCCCTGGGGTGCGGTGATGGGTGCACGCGGGGACTCGGGTCCGGTCCGAAAAGAGGAGAGAATGGACCGCGAGCCGCATCGGTGCAGGCAGGACGTCGGAGCAGCGTACCGGGCCGCCCGGGACACGGGCAACCGTCGGGCCGACGCCCGCGCCCCGGCACCCCGCGATCTGGTGCGCCAGCCGCGTGGGGGCCGGGTCCGGTGGGCCACGCGACGGCGCCGAACGACCACGTCGTGCGCGCGCGTGGCGTGCGTCGTGAACTCGTGTGGATAACTCCTTGCGGGGGTTCGGTCCATCGGTGTACGGTCCCGAGCCGTTCGCCTTGTCGAGGCGACGACCACGTGGGGATCTCTCGCGCCGGCCGTCGTCGAAGCCGAGACGAACCTTCCCCCCGCGGCTGCTTCACGTCGACCGGCGAGCTGCGCTTTCCACACCTGTGGACGCTGTTGTGGACAGCGTCCTGCGGGGGGTGTAGCGCCGCTGACGGAGACGGGTGGTCGCTCTCGGATCGCCGATCCCGGCGGTCTGCCACCCGATCGGCAGGAGCAGGCGTGTCACGACCCTCGACGCTCGACCTCGAGACGCTCTGGGGGCAGAGTCTCGACGCCGTGATGGGGACGGTCTCCTCGCCCGCGCAGCGGCAGTGGCTCGCCGCGACGCAACCGGTCGGGTTCAGCGACGACACCGTCGTGCTCGCCAGCCCGCATTCGTTCGCGCGCGAGTGGCTCGACACCCGCTGCGGCGACCGGATCCGTCAGGCGTTGTCGGCTGCCGCCGGGCGCCCGCTCCACGTCGTGATCACCGTGCAGCCGCGGCCCGAACCGATCGACCACCTCGGGACCGGCGACGGAGATCGCTCGCCGACCGGCGCCTCGGAGCAGACGCCCCCGGCGGCCTCCGAGCAGTTCGACGGGCCGGCCTATGCGTCGGTGACCACCGTCGACGACCCCAGGCCCTCGCTCGATCCGATGCGTGAGCGGCCCCAGGCCGAGCCGCCGGCGCCGACCGCCGGCGACGAGCAGCGCCCCCTGCAGGCGCCCGGCCGCCCCGCTGGACCGATCGTCTCGGTCCCCGAGCGCGCCCCCCGCGCCGACGACGTCGAGCCCGAGACCCAGCTCAACCCCAAGTACTCGTTCGACGACTTCGTCATCGGCTCGTCCAACCGGTTCGCCCACGCCGCGGCGAACGCGGTGGCCGAGGCTCCGGCCAAGTCGTACAACCCGCTGTTCATCTACGGGGGGGCGGGCCTCGGCAAGACCCACCTGCTGCACGCGATCGGCCACTACGTCCGCAACCTGTACCCGCGGTTGCGCGTGCGCTACATCACCACCGAACAGTTCACCAACGAGTTCATCAACGCCATCCGCGACGACCGGATCACGACCTTCCAGCGGACCTACCGGCAGGCGGACGTCCTGCTCATCGACGACATCCAGTTCCTCGAGCAGAAGGAACGGACCCAGGAAGAGTTCTTCCACACCTTCAACGCGTTGCACAACGCCGAGAAGCAGATCGTCATCTCCAGCGACCGGCCACCGAAGCAGATCCCCCACCTCGAGGACCGGCTGCGCAGCCGGTTCGAGTGGGGACTCATGACCGACGTGCAGCCGCCGGATCTCGAGACCCGCATCGCGATCCTGCGCAAGAAGGCGGAGTCGGACCGTCTCGGTGTGCCGCCCGAGGTGCTCGAGCTGATCGCCTCCAAGGTCGAGTCCAACATCCGCGAGCTCGAGGGCGCCCTGATCCGGGTCAGCGCCTTCGCCAGCCTGCAGCGCTCCTCGGCGGACTCGGCCATGGCCGAGATGGTCCTCAAGGACCTGTTCCCCGACGACCGTGAGCAGGAGGTCTCGGTCCAACTGATCATGGACGAGGTCGCGGACTACTTCACGCTCACCGTCGAGGACCTGTGCTCGCCCTCCCGGAGCCGCCAGCTCGTCACCGCGCGACAGATCGCGATGTACCTCACCCGTGAGCTCACCGATCTGTCGCTGCCACGGATCGGCAAGGCGTTCGGGGGGCGCGACCACACCACGGTCATGCACGCGAAGTCCAAGATCGCCGGGCTCATGAAGGAGCGTCGCGCGATCTACGACCAGGTGCAGGAGCTCACCAACCGCATCAAGACGCGGGCACGGCGTCCGTGAGCCATCCACAGTTTCCACAGGTAGCTGTGGACATCCCGTGGACGACCCTCGGGACGGTATGTGGGCGGGTCGTGGACGCGACGCCCATCGCGGTGGACGAGCTGGGGACGCGGTCGGTCGCCTCCTGGTGGACGAGTCGTGGACACGTGGTGGACAATGACGTGCGTCGGTGGAAGCACCACGATGTGATTCGCCCGCCTGGGGACGGACGTCGTCGTCGTCCCCAGTCCGGCCACAGCCAGCAAACCTGCTCTGACCAGCACCGACGACCCCCCATCCACACGATCCACACCCCCTATTACGAAGACGGATCTGAGATGTTCTCTTCCGTCTTTCATAAGCGGTGTGCACAACTGCACTCGAGAGAGGAAGCCGCGTGAAGCTGCGTGCCGAGCGAGCCGAGTTCGCCGAAGCCGTTTCGTGGGCGACACGTACGGTGGGGGCCCGGGTGACCTTGCCCGCGCTGTCGGGCGTGCTGCTCGAGGCCGCCGACGGACGGTTGACCTGTCGTGCCACCGATCTCGAGGTCGCCGCGGAGATCTCCATCCCGGTGCAGATCGACCAGCCCGGCCGCGTCCTGCTCCCGGGCCGGCTGCTGGCGCAACTGGTCGCCCGCTTCCCCGACGCGCCGGTGCAGGTGACCGGCGAACCCGACCGGGTCGAGATCACCTGCGGCCGGGCCACCTTCCACGTCCGCGGCATGCAGGCCGACGACTTCCCGGTGCTGGCCCAGCCGGCCGAGGACGCCCCGCAGGGCATCGTCAAGGCGGACGCCTTCGCCCGCCTGGTGTCCCAGGTCGCTCGGGCCGCCTCCTCCGACGAGGGTCGGCCCGTCCTGACCGGCGTCCACCTCGAGGCAGCCGGCGAGACCCTCACCGCGGCCGCCACCGACAGCTACCGGCTCGCGGTGCGTTCGCTGACCTGGGACCAGGCGGTCGAGGGCACGGCGCTGGTCCCGGCACGCTCGCTCCAGGAGGCGGCGAAGGCCGCCAGCGAGGTCGGCGGCGCCGTCACCGTGGTGCTCGAGGCCGGCCAGGTGTCGTTCCTGTTCGGCGATCGGCGCCTGACCACGAAGTTGATCGAGGGCACCTTCCCGAACTACCGGGCACTGCTTCCCGACGCGCACGAGACCGCGGTCGTGGTGGAACGCGCCGCGCTGGTCGAGGCGCTGCAGCGGGTCTCGATCGTGGCCATGGGTCAGGCGAACACCCCGGTGAGCCTGACGTTCGGCGACGGCAGCGTGGACCTGCAGGCCAGCAACCAGGAGATGGGCGACGCCGCCGAGGCGCTGCCGGCCGAGATCGACGGCGACGGCCTGACCATCGCCTTCAACCCCGGTTTCCTGCTGTCGGGCCTCGAGGCGACCGGCACCGAACGCATCCGCGTCGAACTCCGTGACGGCCTCAAACCCGCCGTGCTGCGGCCCCATGCCGACGACGGTCAGGTCGACGACCTGACCTACCTGCTCATGCCGATGCGGGTCAGCTGAGCGCTCCCTCCGTGCATCTCCGCCGCCTCGAACTGCGCGACATACGGTCCTACGCCGAGGTGGCGTTGGAGCTCGACGCCGGCGTCACCGTGCTCGTCGGGCCCAACGCCCAGGGCAAGACCAACCTGGTCGAGGCCGTCCACCGCGCCGCCACGGGCGCCTCGCACCGGGTCGCCGGTGACGGGCCCCTGGTGCGCGCCGGTGCCGACCTCGGCGTCGTGCGTCTCGAGGTCCACACCGACGAGGGACGTCGCCGCACGCTCGAGCTCGAACTCGGCGCCGGGAGGCGCACACGCACCAAGGTGGACGGCCACGACGTGCGCCGCGCGGCCGAGGCACTCGGCGTGCTGCGGGTCGTGCTGTTCGCCCCCGAGGACGTCGCCATCATCCGCGGCGACCCGGCCGAGCGGCGGCGTTTCCTCGACGAGCTGCTGGCGCAGCGGCGGCCGGCGTTCGCGGCGGCCCGCAGCGAGTACGACCGCGCCCTGCGGCAACGCAACCAGCTGTTGAAGCAGGCACGCAGCCTGCCACCATCCGCGCGTCAGGCCGCGACCGCGACGCTGGACGTGTGGACCGAGCAACTGGTGCAGCACGGCACGCAGATCGTCGCGGCGCGACTTGCGGCGGTACGCACGCTGGCGGGACCGGTGGACCACTTCTACCGGGACCTCGCCGACCGTCCGGAGCCCATCCGGCTCACGTACCGGTCGTCCGCCGGGGACCTCGACCGCGACCCCGGCAGTGATGACGTGGTCCCCGACCCCGGACCGATCGCGATCGCCATGCGCGCTGCGTTGGAACGCGTCGCCGGCGACGAGTTGGCGCGTGGTGTCAGCCTCGTCGGACCCCACCGCGACGACCTCGAGTTGCACATCGGTGATCTGCCCGCGCGCGGCTACTCGAGCCACGGCGAGGCGTGGTCGTTGGCGCTTGCCCTCAAGTTGGCGACGTTCGAGGTGCTCGCCGACGTCGGTGACCGGCCCATCGTCCTGCTCGACGACGTCTTCGCCGAACTCGACACCACGCGCCGCAAGCGCCTGGCAGCGGCATGCGAACGATTCGACCAGGTCCTGGTCACGGCTGCGGTCGAGGAGGACGTGCCCCTCGAGGGGGCCAAGATCGACGTCCGGCTCGAGGGCGGCCGCTCGACGGCGCGACGGCGCCCGGTGGGGACCCCGTGAGCTCCCGCGGGAACCGTCCGCGAAAGCCCGCCAGCGGACGACAGGACCCGATGGCGGTCGATCGCCGTGCCGGCTGGCAGGACCGTGACGCGACCGTGTACGCCCGCAAGCGCGCCCGACAGGCCCGGGAGCGCGCACAACAGGAACGGCGGGCGTTCGACCCGGCGCCGCCGACGGACGACGAGTGGACCGTCGCGGAGCCCGACACCGACGGGATCCGGCGAATCAGCGCCCCGACCCCGATCGGCGAGAGCCTGCAGGCCTTCGTGTCGCGCCGCGGCTGGGACGAGCGCCTGCGGGGCGCCAACGCCTGGACACGCTGGGACGAGATCGTGGGGCCGGAACTGCTCGGCCGCTGCGAACCGGTCCGGCTGGCGGGTGGCACCCTCGTGATCCGCGCCGAGAGCCAGGTGTGGGCCACGCAACTGCGCTACCTGACGCCCCAACTGCTCACGAATGCCCGCAGGATCCTCGGGGAGCAGGCGATCCGCGAACTGCGGTTGACGGTCGGCCCGCTGGAGGGCCGCACCACTCCCGAGTCCTGACCCCGCGAGACGCCGACCAAAGGTCCCGGCGACGCAGACCCTTGTGCCCTCGCGGCGTACCGCGCCGGTCCGGCACCCTGTCCGTCGCCCGCTCCTCGCTCGCCTGCCACCTCGAACGTGACGCCCTTGCTGACCGCCGTCGTCGAACGAACCCTGGCGCTGCTCGCCCTGGTTGCCATCGGCGTGTCGCTGTCCTGTCTCGTCGCGCTCGTCCGCGGCCGTGTACCCGAGCTGCTCCGCGAGTTGGCCCTGCCACTGGCGACCGCCGTCGCGGTGGTCGCAACCGGCGGTTCGCTGTACCTGTCTGAGGTGGCCGGCTACCTGCCCTGCGCCCTGTGCTGGTACCAGCGCATCGCGATGTACCCCCTCGTGGTCGTCCTCGGGGTCGCGACGCTCCGTCGCGACCAGGCGGCGTGGACCACGGTCGCGCCGCTGACGGTCATCGGCGCCGGTATCGCCGCCTGGCACGTCGCCGTCGAGCGCATGCCGGCGCTCGGTTCGGGCGTGTGCGACCCCAGCGCCCCGTGCGCGATCCGTTGGGTCGAGGAGTTCGGGTTCCTGACCATCCCCACGATGGCCCTCATCGGCTTCGTGACCATCACCCTGCTCGTCCTGATCGCCCGCTCCGGCGATCCGCGGGCCTGACCTCGTCCTGGGAGGTTTCCAGATGTCCGCCACGAAGAAGCCGACGCGCGCCCGGAGCAAGGCCGCACCCTCGCGGATGCCGCTCCTCCTCGGTGGTCTCGCCGTGCTCGCCCTCGCCGTCCTGATCGCGGTCATGACCGCATCGGGCACCGGCTCGGCGGTCTCGGTGGAGGAACTCGCCGGCAGCCCGCAGGTCGCCTCGGATCCGCTGCCCGACTTCGCGGGCGACCCGGCCAACGACCCGGCCCTGGGACAGCCGGCACCGGTCGTCGAGGGCGAAGGGGTCGCCGGCGACGAGGTGACCATCGGCGGCAGCGGTGCGCCGCAGTTGCTGGTCTTCCTCGCCTCGTGGTGCCCTGCCTGCCAGGCCGAGCTCCCGGAACTGGTCGAGTGGCTCGAGGGTGGCAACCTCCCCGACGAGGTGGAGCTCACGGCGGTGATCACCGGCCTCGATGCCACCCGGCCGAACTGGCCACCCACCGACTGGCTCGACGACGAGGGCTACACCGGCGCGACCATCCTCGACGACGCCGAGAGCACCATCGCGGACGTCTACGGCATGTCGGGCACACCGTTCTGGGTCGCGATCGACCGCGACGGCTCCGTCGTGGGCCGGGCGTCGGGTCGGCTGGAGATGCGCCAGGTGCAGGTGATGGCGGACTCGCTCGCCCAGCGCTGACGGGCGTTGCGTCCGGCGCGCCGGCCGGACAGGATGCGCCCATGCCCGAACTGCCCGACATCGAGGACTACCTCGCCGCGCTGCGGCCGCGGGTGGTCGGGGCGCGCCTCGAGCGGCTCCGCATCACCGGGTTCTCCCTGCTCAAGACCTTCGACCCACCCGTGTCCGCCGTCGAGGGGCGTCGGGTCATCGGCCTGCGGCGGCTCGGAAAGCGCATCGTGTTCGCCTTCGAGGACGACGCTGCGCCGTCGGACGCCGTCGCGGACGCCGATGCCGGGTTGTTCGCCGTCCTGCACCTGATGATCGCCGGACGGCTGCGGTGGCGGGAGCCGGGAGCCAAGGTGCCGGGCAAGGTCGGGATGGCGGCGTTCGACTTCACCGGCGGTGAACTCGGCGACGGCACGCTGGTGCTGACCGAGGCCGGAACCAAGAAGCGGGCGTCGCTGCACCTCGTGCGCGGCGAGTCGGCGTTGCAGGAGCACGACCGCGGGGGCGTGGACCCCATCACCGTCGACCTGGCAGGATTCGCCGAGCAGCTGCGGCTCGAGAACCGCACGCTCAAGCGCGCGCTGACCGATCCGCGCCGCTTCTCGGGCATCGGCAACGCCTTCAGCGACGAGATCCTGCACGCCGCCCACCTCTCGCCGGTCAAGCGCACCCACCAACTCACCGAGGAGGAGTTGGCACGGCTGCACGCGACGACCAGCGAGATCCTGCAGCGATGGGTCGCTCGCCTGCGCGAGGCGACCGGCGACGGCTTCCCCGACCACGTCACCGCGTTCCGGCCCGACTTCGCCGTCCACGGGCGGTACGGCGAGCCGTGCCCGGTGTGCGCGACCCCGGTCCAGCGGATCCGCTACGCCGACAACGAGACCAACTACTGTCCCCGCTGTCAGACCGAGGGCAAGCTGCTGGCTGACCGCGGCCTGTCCCGCATCCTCAAGGACGACTGGCCGAAGACCGTCGACCAACTCGAAGGCGCATGACCCGGCAGCTGACCGATCGCAGCCTGACGCCCCGCCGACGTGCCCACGGGGTGGGGTACGAACCCGGGGGGTCGGCGCTCCACAGCGCGTCTCAACGCCGCTGGGAGCAAACCCGACTCTGGTAGGCTGCCGATTCCTGCCGCGACCCGTCGGTGTGCGGCACTCTTCTCGTTACGAGAGGCTCCTGCCTTGGCTTCTGCCCCTGCGTCCGGCGTGCCCGCCGCCACCTCCAGCGCCGGCAACGGCGACTACAGCGCCAAGAACATCACCGTCCTCGAGGGCCTCGAGGCGGTCCGCAAGCGTCCCGGCATGTACATCGGCTCCACCGGCCCCCGCGGCCTCCACCACCTGGTGTGGGAGGTCGTGGACAACTCCGTGGACGAGGCGCTCGCCGGGCGGTGCAGCGCCATCGAGGTCAGCCTGCTGGCCGACGGCGGGGTGCGTATCGGCGACGACGGCTCGGGCATCCCGGTGGACATGCACGAGAAGGAGGGCCGCTCCGCCCTCGAGGTCGTGCTCACCGTCCTCCACGCCGGCGGCAAGTTCGACTCGCAGGCCTATGCGGTCTCCGGCGGCCTCCACGGCGTCGGCATCTCGGTCGTCAACGCCCTGTCGAAGCTGCTGGTCGCCGAGGTCCGACGGGACGGCGGCCTGTACCGCCAGTCCTACGTGCGGGGCGTGCCGCAGGGCCCGGTCGAGCGGGTCGGAGACGCCGACGCGGCCGAGCACACGGTCGCCGGGTCGACGACCGGGACGACCATCACGTTCTGGCCCGACCCCGAGGTCTTCGAGGAGATCGAGTTCTCGCTGGACACGATCTCGCGACGTCTGCGCGACACCGCGTTCCTGACCGCCGGGCTGCGGATCACCCTGACCGACGAACGCCCCGTCGACCCGGCCGAACTGCCCGAGAACGTCGCCGCGGACGAACCCCGCGTCAGCGTCTTCCACGCCCCCGGCGGCCTGCGCGACTTCGTCGACCACATCCGCACGACCAAGGCCAAGGACGGGCTGCACCCGGTCATCCACTTCGAGTCCGAGGAGCAGGGACCCAACGGGCCGCAGTCGGTGGAACTCGCCTGCCAGTGGATCAACGACTACAACGACTCGATCCTGTCGTTCGCCAACACGATCAACACCCACGAGGGCGGCACGCACGAGGAGGGATTCCGGACGGCGATCACCTCGGTGATCAACCGGTGGGCCAAGGACAAGAACCTGCTGCGTTCCAAGGAGGTCGAGTCGCTCACCGGCGACGACCTGCGCAGCGGCCTCGTCGCCATTGTGTCGGTCAAGGTCGGCGACCCGCAGTTCGAGGGGCAGACCAAGACCAAGCTCGGCAACACCGAGGTGAAGTCGTTCGTGCAGACGACCACCTACGCCCGGATCGCCGAATGGCTCGAGGAGCACCCCAGCGAGGGCAAGCTGATCGTGCAGAAGGCCGAGGGCGAGGCGCAGGCACGCATCGCCGCCCGCAAGGCCCGCGACCTCACCCGCCGCAAGTCCCTGCTCGAGTCGACCTCGCTGCCGGGCAAGCTCGCCGACTGCCAGTCACGCGACCCCGCCGAGTCCGAGCTCTACATCGTCGAGGGTGACTCGGCCGGCGGCTCGGCCAAGATGGCCCGCGACCGCCGGACCCAGGCGATCCTGCCGATCCGCGGCAAGATCATCAACGTCGAGAAGGCGCGCCTGCCCAAGATCCTCAACAACACCGAGGTGCAGGCGCTGATCACGGCGATGGGCACCGGCTTCGCCGACGACTTCGACGTCGCCAAGGCGCGCTACCACAAGCTGGTGCTGATGGCCGACGCGGACGTGGACGGCGCCCACATCCGCACGCTGCTGCTGACCTTCCTGTTCCGGCACATGAAGCCGCTGATCGAGGCCGGCTACGTCTACCTGGCCCAGCCGCCCCTGTTCCAGATCACGCATCCGACGCGCAAGAAGGAGGTGTTCTACGCCTTCTCCGACGCCGAACGTGATGCGATCTTCGCGCAGATGCCCAAGGACAAGAAGATCGACGTCCAGCGGTTCAAGGGGCTCGGTGAGATGGACGCCAACCAGCTGTGGGAGACCACGATGGACCCCGAGAAGCGAACGCTGAAACTGGTGACCATGGACGACGCCGCCGTCGCCGACGAGATGTTCACGATCCTGATGGGCGACGACGTCGAGTCCCGGCGTGACTTCATCCAGAGCAACGCCAAGTACGCGACCCTGGACGTCTGAATGGGGCGTGCGCTGTCCTGGTTGGGTGCCGGCGTGTTCGCGCTGGCGCTGCTGGTCGTGGCGACGGCACCGGAACTGGTGGGTGGGGACCCGGCCGGGGTCTCCGGGCTGCTGCTGGTGGTGCTGCTGGCGGGCGTCCCCGGGCTGGCCGTCATCGCGGTGGCGGCGCTGCGACGTCGCGGCAGCGCGCCCGACGACGCGGGCGTCGGCGCCGACGGAGGGAACCGCTGATGGACCGCACCGTGCGCGCCGCGCTGCTGGCGGCCTTCATCGGCTTCGCGACGGTGGCCGGCCTCGGCATGTTCCTCGGCTTCGACGCGAGCGGATCGCTGCTCGCCGGCGCCGCCGTGGCCGCGATCGCCGGACTGCTGATCCTGGCTGCCGCCCGCCGCTCCGAAACCTTCCACGACACCGCCACGCCGCCCTCACCCGGGTTCCCCGGTCCTCCCGACCGGCCCGACGGGACCCCGGCGGACCCCGACGATCCCGCGTTCGGCGACGACGAGCGGTGACCGCGACAACGGCCGCCACCGCCCGCACCGCCCCGACGACGTCCACGACCCCGACGGAGGACCACCGTGTCCGACGGACCCACGCTCCCGCCCGGTGACCACCCCGGCGACCACCCCCGCCCCGAGGACGAGGCGGCCGAGGTCACGCCCATCGGCACCCCGGGCCCGACCCCCGGGGACCCCGTCGCCCGGGCCGCGGACGGCACCCCGCTCGACGAGTCCGGCAGCATCCTGGCCGCGCGGGTCGAGCCGGTGGTCATCGAGGACGAGATGCGCTCGTCCTACCTCGACTACGCCATGTCGGTCATCGTCGGACGTGCCCTGCCCGACGCCCGTGACGGGCTCAAGCCGGTGCACCGGCGCATCCTGCACTCCATGGACGAGACCGGGCTGCGCCCGGACCGGCCCTACCGCAAGTGCGCGTCCGCCGTCGGCGACGTGATGAAGAAGTACCACCCCCACGGCGACTCGGCGATCTACGACGCGCTGGTCCGCATGGGGCAGGACTTCTCCATCCGCTACGAGCTCATCGACGGGCACGGCAACTTCGGTTCGGTCGACGGCGATCCCGCGGCGGCCATGCGCTACACCGAGTCGCGGCTGTCACGGCTCGCGATGGAGCTGCTGCGCGACATCGACGAGGACACCGTCGACTTCGTGCCCAACTACGACGGCTACGAACAGGAACCGGTCGTCCTGCCGGCCCGCTTCCCCAACCTGCTCGTCAACGGGTCCACCGGCATCGCCGTCGGCATGGCGACCAACATCCCACCCCACAACCTCGGCGAGGTGATCGACGCCACCATCGCGCTGATCGACGACCCGACGCTGACGGCCGTCGACCTGATGCAGTACGTGCCGGCCCCCGACTTCCCGACCGGCGGGCTGATCCTCGGCAACCAGGGCGCCTACGACGCCTACACCACCGGCAAGGGCTCGATCCGGGTCCGGGCCGTGTGCACCATCGAGGAACCCGAGCGCGGACGTGACCGTGAGCGCATCGTGGTCACCGAGATCCCCTACATGGTGAACAAGGCCAAGCTGCTCGAGAAGATCGCCCAGCTGGTCAACGCCAAGGTCCTGACCGGCATCGCCGACCTGCGCGACGAGTCCTCGCGCGAGGGCATGCGCATGGTCATCGACCTCAAGCGGGACGCCAACGCGCAGGTCGTGCTCAACCAGCTCTACAAGCACACCCAGCTGCAGGACACCTTCGGGGCCAACATCCTCGCCCTCGTCGACGGGATCCCGCGCACGATCACGCTCGACCAGGCGCTGAGCCACTACATCAGCCACCAGGTCGACGTGATCACGCGCCGGACCCGCTACCGGCTGCGCAAGGCCGAGGACCGGGCCCACGTCCTCGAGGGGCTGCTCGTCGCGCTCGACCACATCGACGAGATCATCGCGCTGATCCGTGGCAGTGCGTCCGCCGACGCGGCCAAGGCCGAGTTGCAGACCCGCTTCGAGTTGTCCGAGATCCAGGCCCAGGCGATCCTCGACATGCAGTTGCGCCGCCTGGCCGCGCTCGAACGCCAGCGCATCCAGGACGAGTACGACGACCTGCAGCGGCTGATCGCCGAACTCCGCGAGATCCTCGCGGACCCCTCCCGCGTCCGCGCCATCATCAAGGACGAGCTGTCCGAGGTCCGCGACCGCTTCGCCGACGAGCGCCGCTCCCGCATCGTCCCCGACGAGGGGGCGATGACCGTCGAGGACCTGATCCCCGTCGGCGAGGTGGCGATCACCCTGTCGCGGGCCGGCTACGTCAAGCGCACCCCGCTCGACGCGTTCCGGACCCAGAAGCGTGGCGGTCGGGGCGTGCGTGGGGCGGAGATGAAGGAGGACGACATCGTCGCCTCGCTTCTGACCTGCTCGACGCACGACCACCTGCTGTTCTTCACCAACCGCGGGCGCGTCTACCGCATCAAGGCCTACCAGGTGCCCGAGAAGTCGCGGGCGTCCAAAGGCGTGTACGTCGCCAACGTCCCGGGCCTCGCGCTCGAGCAGGGCGAGACCGTCGCGGCCGTACTCGCGCTCAAGGACTTCACCGGCGAACGGCACCTGGTGTTCGCCACGAAGCAGGGCACCGTCAAGCGCACGCGCCTCGACGCCTTCGACTCGCCCCGCTCGGTACTGATCGCCATCAACCTCGGCGACGACGACGAACTGATCGGCGTCGCCATCACCGACGGCAACCAGGACGTGGTGCTCGTGTCCCGCAAGGGCTACGCCATCCGCTTCGCCGAGGACGACGCCCGGACCATGGGCCGCAGCGCGGCCGGCGTCCGCGGCATGCGGCTCAAGGGCCCCGACGACGAGGTGCTGGCGATGGGGGTCGTCGGAAATCAGGACGACGACGACGACACCTACCTGTTGGTCGTCACCGACCGCGGCTACGGCAAGCGCACGCCGATGGTGAACTATCCGACCCAGCGTCGAGGAGGCCAGGGCGTGCGTACGGCGCGGCTCACCGAGGCGCGTGGCGGACTCGCCGGCGCCCTGGTGGTGCCCTACGAGGCCGAGATGCTGCTGGTCAGCGACACCGGCGTGATCATCCGGATGACGCTGGCGGACGTGCGGCCGATGAGTCGCGCGACGCAGGGCGTCAGCCTGATGAAGCCCGGTGACGGCGCCAGTGTGGTCGCGGTGGCCCTCGTGGTCGACGACGAGGACGACGCCACGGCGGCGACCGCGGACGGTACGGAGGGTTCCGACGCCGAGACCCCGTCGGAGTAGGCTCCGACGACCTCCTGCGCCCGCGCACGAGGGAACGACCTGTTGCAGGGGACGAGATCGTGGCGCGACGCCGAATGACCGTCAAACGCATCGACCCGTGGTCGGTGCTCAAGTTCGCCGTGGTCGTCAACCTGGCGCTGTTGGCGGTCGGCATGCTCGTCGCCGTGGTCGTCTGGATGATCATCGACCGGCTGCAACTGGTCGACCAGGCCTGCTCCATCGCGCTGGACGTCGGCTTCACCGCCTGCGGCGTGAATGCCGGCAACCTGTTCCGCGCCTTCATCCTGCTCGGCCTGCTCGGGGTGGTGGTCCAGACCGCGGTCATGGTCTTCCTCACCTTCCTGTACAACCTCATCGCGGACCTGACGGGTGGGCTCACGTTCGGAGTCGTCGAGGAGGGCACCCGTCCAGCACGCAAGACCGCACCGGGCACCACCTCGGCGGTGCGTCACGACCCGGCCCAGCGCCCGGGACTCGGTTGGGCACCGGGCGCCGACACCACGGCCCGCCCGCCGGCGGCCCGGCTCGACGCCGACGCCGAGCCCACGTCCTGGACCGACGGCTTCGTGGACGAGGGCGCCCAGCACGGTGATCGCCGTGCCGCAGCAGACCGTGACGACGACCTGTTCGGACCCCGCTGAGATCGGACCACCCGGGTTCGCCACCCCGCGGGCGGATCGGTACGCTTCGCGGCGCCGCGGGGCGCCTGTCGCCCCGCATTCGCACGGGCCAATAGCTCAGCTTGGTTAGAGCGCACCCCTGATAAGGGTGAGGTCGGAGGTTCAAGTCCTCCTTGGCCCACCGACGACACGAACTGCACCGCGAGGCGAGCGGGTCCCCCGGGACCCGCTCGTTCGTCTTGGCACCACGATGTCCGCCGTGCGGCATTGACAGCAGCCTCCGATCGGCGGACCGTGGAGCGAGGGCCCCGGGGCGGGCCACCGGCGCGGAGGATCGACATGCGCACCCGGTTGGCGTTGCTGCTGTCTCTGAGCCTGGCGGCGACACTCCTCGCCGCCCCGTTGCCGCTGGCTGCGGCCGGACCCGGGACGCCGCAGACGTCCACCACCAGGCTCGCCGGCGCGAACGAGGTGCCGGCGGTCGAGAGCCATGCCGCAGGTACCGCGATCGTGCGATTCAACGCCGATCGCACGACGATGACCTACCGGCTGGTGGTGACCAACCTCCACGACGTCACCATGGCGCACATCCACCTGGCACCGGCCGGACAGAACGGCCCCGTCGTGGTGTGGCTGTATCCGTCCGGCCCGCCGCCACAGTTGTTGCCGGGCAGGACCAACGGCGTGCTCGCCAGCGGGACCATCACCGCGGCGGACCTGGTGGGTCCACTGGCGGGCCACACGCTCGACTCGCTGGCAGCGGCGATCGCCGCGGGCGATGCCTATGTCAACGTGCACACCGCCGCTTTCCCCGCGGGGGAGATCCGCGGGCAACTCTGACCGTCGGTTGTGTCACGGCGCGCTCACCCCGCCTGACGGGCTCCGGCGGGGAGTAGGTTTGCCCGACTGGTCGCGGGAGTCGGTCGGATTCCTGTCGTGCCAGTGCTCGTGGCGCTCGGGCGCGTATCCGGGCGGACCGTTTTCGAAACGAACAGGACAGGTATGAACACCTCTCGAGCACGGAGTCTGGTCGGGGCCGCCCCCGACCGGATGCGCATCGCGCTCATCGGCCTGCTCACGGCCGCGATGCTGTTGGCGCTGCTGCCCTCGGCATCCTTGGCGCAGAGCGCTGGATTCAGCGACGTCCCCAACGACAACGTTCACCGACCGGCCATCGAAGAGCTCGCCGCCATGGGCGTGTTGCGGGGCTACGACGACGGCACCTTCCGCCCGGGTCAGAGCATCAACCGTGGTCAGTTGGCCGCGATGATGGCCCGCACCCTTGAGCTCGACCCGGTGGTTCCCGCCGGCTTCAGCGACACGGCCGGCATCGCCCACGAGGGCGCCATCGGCGCGCTGGCGCGGGCGGGCATCGTGCTCGGCTACGGCGACGGCACGTTCCGTCCCGCGGAGGCGATCCGACGCGACCACACGGCGACCATCATCGCGCGTTGGCTCGGGCTCAGCCCCGCCGAGGTCGGTCCCTTCACCGACGTCGCGGGCTACCACGCCGGCAACGTCCACGTGCTCGAGCGCGTCGACGTCGTCGAAGGCCGGACCACGACCACCTACGAACCGCTCCGTTCGGTGACCCGGGCGCAGACGGCGTCGCTGGTGCACCGCGCCCTCGACATCGCCGACCTCGAGCAGGTCCGCTTCCTGGCGACCAACGACTTCCACGGCCGTATCGGCAACGCGGCCGTCCTGTCGACCCATCTCAACCGGATCCGGGACGCGCACCCCAACACGCTCCACGTCGACGCGGGTGACCTCGTCGGCGCGACCCCGGTGCTGTCGAACCTGTTCTACGACGAGCCCACGGTCGAGGTCATGAACGCGATGGGCCTCGACGTCCAGACGGTCGGCAACCACGAGTTCGACCGCGGCCGTGACGAGATCGAGCGTCGCGCCGCCGGTGGCTGCTTCGAGGACGACTGTTCCTACCGCGGTGGCGAGCCGTTCGAGGGCCAGGAGTTCACGACCCTGTCGACCAACGTGATCGACGAGGCCAGCGGTGACACGCTCGCCGAGCCGTACGCGATCTACGACATGGGCGGCTTCGACGTCGGCTTCCTCGGCGTCGTCGTCGAGGACACCCCGACCGTCGTGCACCCCGACGGTGTCGTCGGTCTCGACTTCCTGCCGGAAGCCGAAGCCGTCAACGACTGGGTGCCCGTACTCGAGGACGAGGGCGTCGACCTCATCGTCGTGCTGATGCACGAGGGCGGCCGCCAGTCCGGCGGAGCCAACGCCTGCACGGACTTCGCAGGTGCGGCGGCCCCGATCATCGACGCCTTCGACGAGGCGGTCGACGTCGTGGTCACCGGCCACACCCACGAGTCGTACGTCTGCGACTTCGAGGAGGGACCCCTGGTCACCTCGGCGTACCAGTACGGGACGATGTTCACCGAGATCACCCTGCTGCTGGACGCGGACGGCGAGGTCGTCTACCGGATGGCCGACAACCGCGCCGTCAGCAGCGACGTCACCCCCGACCCCGAGGTCGCTGCCATCGTGGCGCACTACCAGGAGCTGGCCGGACCCTTCCTCGAGGAGGTGGTCGGTACCAGCGAGGTGGCGATTCCCCGCACGACCCGTTCGGCCGAGTCCGCCCAGGGCAACCTGGCGACCGACGCGCTGCGCGACCAGCTCGACGACATCGACTTCGCGTTCCAGAACTCGGGCGGCCTGCGCGCTGACCTGACCCAGGACGATCAGCGCGACGGCGACCTGTACGAGATCACGCGGGCAGACGTCCTCGAGGTGTGGCCGTTCGGAAACACGGTCGCCGTGGCCCAGATCGACGGTCCGACACTCGAGGCGATCCTCGCCAACGGTGTCCGCGAGATCGGCGGCGGGCGCTTCATCCAGGTCTCGGGCCTGCGCATCGAGTACTCCATCGACGCGTCGGTCGACCCCGACGACAACAACGGGTTCCCCCGTGGTGTCGTCGAGTCGGTCGAGTACTGGGGTCACGTGGACCACGAGGACGGCACCCCGGTCGACCTCAGTGCCTCGGCGACCTACCGCATCGCCATGAACGACTTCATGTCGCTCGGCGGGGACGGCTACCCCAACATCGCGGACGACGTGGTCCTGTTGGGTGATCCGCTGGAGAACTACATCATCGGCTACCTCGAGGCGAACTCCCCCGTGAACCCGCAGGTGGAGGGCCGCATCACGGCGGTCGACTGACCCACACCGGCACGACGCAGGGGCCCGCCGATGTCGGCGGGCCCCTACGCGTCGCCTTGACCGGACGTCGGCAACGACCGGGGTGCGCCCACCGCACCGATGGCTAGGCTCGACGCAGACGAGTCCGCATCCGCGCCCGCGAAGGAGCCCACGATGGCCAAGACGTCGAAGAAGCTCAGCAAGAAGGTCGCGAAGCTCGAGAAGAAGGCCGAAGGCCTGCGCAAGCAGGCCGAGAAGAAGGGCAAGCAGCTCACCGCCCAGGCCCACGACACCTTCGACGCCGTCAGCAAGGAGGCCAAGGCCCGGGTCGGCAAGGAGCCCGAGCCGACCGGCGGAGGCAAGGGCAAGTTCGCCCTGCTGCTGGCCGTGCTGGCCGGTGTCGGCGTCGCGCTCAAGCGCAAGCGTGACCAAGAGCTCGACGAGGCCCTGTGGGAGGAACCCCGCTCGGTCTGAACCGACGCCACCCGCTCGAAGCCCGGCAACCGCACCGACGGTCGCCGGGCTTTCGCGTAAGCGGGCCCGGCGCCGCCGTCGAACGTGCGTACGACTTCCACAGGTGTGACCACAGGTGTGGAAGTTCACGGCTGTCGCTCGTCCACATGCCCACAAGGTTGTCCACAGGCTCCCCCTGCCCGAACGACCGTGGTCGCTGCGGCGCCTGCCCTTCCTAGGGTCGTCGTACGACCGTGGAATCGAGGGGACCCGTGCGTATCCGCCTGCTGAGCCTGACCGCCGCCATCGCCCTGGTGCTCGCCGCATGCGGGGACGGCGGCGGTGGCGTCGATCTCGACGATCCGGGGGCCGAGCCCGACACGACCGATCCCGGCGGCGACGGGGACGCCGAGGGCGATGCCGACGGCGAGTCAGCCGCCGAGGGCGGGACCCTCATCGCCGCGATCGGTGGCGAGCCAGATCAGCTCAACCCGTTGACGACCACGTCGGGCTTCGCGTTCACGATCTTCGAGAACGTCTACGACACGTTGGTGCAGCCCGGCGACGACCTCACCATGGAGCCCGCGCTGGCCGAGTCGTGGGAGACCTCCGACGACCTGTTGACCTGGGTCTTCACCCTCCGCGAGGGGGTGACGTTCCACGACGGCTCGACCCTCGACGCGCAGGACGTGGTGGCCACCTACGAATACATCGCCGAGGAGGGGGCCAACAACTGGCGCCTGACGGGGATGAGCTTCGAGGCCACCGACGACGCCACGGTCACGGTCAACCTCGAACAGCCGGCGCCCAACATCCTCGAGCAGCTCGGTGGCTTCAAGGGCATGGCGATCGTGCCCGCCGAACAGATCGAAGCGGGGACGCTCGGTGACGAGGTCATCGGGACGGGACCGTTCCAGCTGACGTCGTCGGGCGCTGACGTCATCGAACTGCAGGCGTTCGACGACTACTGGGGTGAGGGCCCCCATCTCGACGGCATCGAGTTCCGCATCATCCCCGACGAGGGCGTGAAGCTGACCAACCTCGAGACCGGAGAGGTCGACTGGATCGACTCGGTGCCTCCCGAGCAGGTCGTCGATCTCGAGAACGGCGACGACGTCGTCATCGGTCGCGTCGCGGGCCTCGACTACTGGTACATGGCGCTCAACCACGACCGCGAGCCGTTCGACCAGGTCGAGGTCCGTCGCGCCATCGCGTTCGCCCTCAATCCGGAGGACATCGCGGAAGCGACCCACTTCGAGGCGGCGACCCCGACCGAGACGGCCATCCCGGAGGGCAGCTTCTGGCACCACGACTACACGCCCTTCGGGCACGACCCCGAGGAAGCGCAACGTCTGCTCGACGAGGCCGGTGTCGAGGGGTTGTCCATCGACCTCATGGTCTCCAACGAGCACCCCGAGTCCGTCACCGCGGCACAGGTCATCGAGAGCCAGCTCGGCGAGGTCGGCATCGACGTGCAGATCCGCACCGAGGACTTCACGACGTGGCTCGCCGACCAGGGCGCCGGCGACTTCGACGCCTTCATGCTCGGGTGGCTGCGCAACCTCGACCCCGACGACTTCTACTACGCCCAACACCACTCCGAGGGCGGCAGCAACTTCCAGGGCTTCAGCGACCCCGAGGTCGACCGCCTGCTCGACGAGGGCCGGGCCGAACTCGACGACGACGCGCGCAAGGAGATCTACGACCAGGCCGCCGAACTGATCGTCGACCAGGCGTCGTACATCTACTTCTACAACCCCGACGTGATCCAGGCCTGGTCGCACGACGTCAGCGACTACGACGTGCGTCCCGATGCCGTCCGCTTCGTCACCACCCGCCTCAACCGCTGACGACCACCGCGGCGGGGGCGCGGGCCCTCGCCGCGGCACGACCAGGAGCACCAGGTGGGGCGGTACGTGCTGCGGCGCACGGGCCAGGCGCTGGTCGCGCTGGTCGGCGTCTCGATCGTGGTCTTCGCGCTGATGCACCTGGTGCCGGGCGACCCGGTGCTCGCCGCGCTCGGGACCCGCTACGACCCGGCGCTGTACGAGGCGCTGGTGCAACGCGCCGGCCTGGACCAGCCCGTGCTGGTGCAGTACTTCGACTGGGCGGGCCGCGCGCTGCGTGGTGACCTCGGGGTGAGCTTCCGCACCGGGGAGCCGGTCACGACCCGACTCGGTGCCCGCCTTCCCGCCACGGCCACGCTGACGCTGGGCGCCCTGCTCGTCGGGCTCGTCATCGCGCTGCCCGCGGGCATCATCTCGGCGGTGCGGCAGGGGAAGACCGCCGACTACGTCGCCAACACGTTCGCGCAGATCGGCGTGTCGGTCCCCGACTTCTGGTACGGGATCCTGCTGATCCTGGTGTTCGCGCAGACGCTGGGGTGGCTGCCCGTCGGCGGCTACCGCCCGATCCTCGAGGATCCGGCGGCCGGCCTGCAGCGCCTGGTCCTGCCGTCGTTGACCGCCGGGGTCGTCACGGGCGCGATCCTGACCCGGTTCGTGCGCTCCAGCATGCTCGAGGCGCTCAACGCCGAGCACGTCAGGCTGGCGCGCGCCAAGGGCCTGCCGTGGCGGTACGTGTTGCGCCACCACGTCCTGCGCAACGCCTGGATCCCGATCATCACGGTGACCGGCCTGCAGATGGGCACCCTGCTCGGGGGCATCGTCGTGGTCGAGATCGTGTTCTCCTGGCCCGGGCTCGGACGCGAGGCGCTGGATGCGGTGTTCAGCCGCGACTATCCGGTCCTGCAGGGGGCGGTGCTGCTGATCGCGGCCATCTTCCTGCTCATCAACCTGCTGGTCGACCTGGCCTATGCCCGGCTCGACCCGCGCATCCGCGTGTGAGGAGGCGAGCGTGAGCCAGGTCGACGCCGGCACCGGCGGTTTCGGGGGTGACACGGTGCTCGAGGCACCGACGACCGCCCGCGTCCCGCGCTGGCGTCAGACCCTGTCGGTGCTGCTCGCCAACCGGCTGGCCGCGTTCGGCCTGCTGTTGCTGCTGGCGTTGCTGCTGGTCGCCTTGTTCGCTCCGCAGTTGGCGCGCTACCCCATCAACGAGCAGAACCTCGCCCAACGCTTCGAGGGACCGTCCGCGGCCTACTGGTTCGGTACCGACAACCTCGGGCGCGACATCTACAGCCGGGTCGTGATCGGCTCCCGGGTGTCGCTGCAGGTCGGCGCCGTCGCGGTCGGCATCTCCCTGGTGGCGGGAACGCTGATCGGCCTGCTCGCCGGCTACCGCGGCGGCTGGATCGACACGCTGTGGATGCGCACGATGGACGTGCTGTTCTCCTTCCCCGTGGTCCTGCTCGCCATCGCCCTGGTCGCGGTACTGGGCCCCAGCCTGCGCAACACCATGATCGCGATCGGCATCGTGTTCACCCCGATCTTCGCCCGCGTCGTTCGGGGCAGCGTGCTCTCGGTTCGCGAAGACCTGCACGTGCGGGCGGTCCGATCCCTCGGCGCCGGCGACGGGCGCATCGTCATGCGCCACGTCCTGCCCAACGTCGCCGCACCCATCATCGTGCAGGCGTCGTTGAGCCTGGCGTTCGCGATCCTGACCGAGGCGGCGCTCAGCTACATCGGCGTCGGCGTGCAGCCACCGAACCCGGCCTGGGGCTACATGCTCGCCGACGCGCAGTCCTACCAGCGACAGGGCTGGTGGCTGTCGGTCTTCCCCGGCGCCGCGATCTTCCTCACCGTGATGTCGTTCAACCTCGTCGGCGACGGCCTGCGCGACGCCCTCGATCCGCAACAGCGTTCGATCATCGAGTCGCGGGGGGTCGAATGAGCCACGACGAGGTGGTCCTGTCCGTGCGCGACCTCGAGGTGTCGTTCGCGACCAAGCGCGGCCTGGCCCGGGTCGTCCGCGGGGTCGACTACGACCTGCGACGCGGCGAGACGCTGGCGCTGGTCGGCGAGTCGGGGTCTGGCAAGTCCGTCTCCACGATGGCGCTGACCAAGCTGATCCCGATGCCGCCCGGGCGGGTGTCCGGCACCGCCCACCTCGCCGGCCAGGACCTGCTGGCCCTCTCGGAACGCGAGTTGCTGTCGGTGCGGGGGCGGCAGGTCGGCTTCGTGTTCCAGGACCCGATGACCTCGCTCAACCCGGTGCACGCGATCGGGCGCCAGTTGACCGAGGGCATGCGCCACCACCTGGGCGTCTCGCAGGCCGAGGCCCGGGACCGCGCGGTCGAGTTGCTGCGTACCGTCGGCATCCCGGCCGCCGAGAAGCGACTCGACGACTACCCACACCAGTTCAGCGGCGGCATGCGGCAACGGGTGGTCATCGCCATCGGGCTCTCGTGCGACCCGCAGGTGCTGATCGCCGACGAGGCGACGACCGCCCTCGACGTCACGACGCAGGCACAGATCACCGAACTCGTCGACCGGTTGCAGGACGAGCTCGGCATGGCGGTCATCTGGATCACCCACGACCTCGGTGTGGTCGCCGGGATCGCGGACCGGGTTCTGGTGATGTACGCCGGCGAGATCGTCGAGGAGGCGCCGGTGGACGAACTGTTCGCCGACCCGCGCCACCCCTACACGGTCGGTCTGCTGCGCTCGCTGCCGATCCTGGGCGCCTTCGACCGCGAGGAGTTGACCTCGATCCCGGGGTTGCCGCCGGCGCCGACCGAACTGCCGCCGGGGTGCGCCTTCCATCCACGCTGTGCTTTCCGCGGCGACGACCGCTGCGCCGACGAGCGCCCGCCGCTGCAGGAGGTCGCCCCCGGTCACCGGGTCCGCGCCTTCTACGAGGTCGCCGAGACCGAACGCCGTGAGGCGGCGACGCTGGGCACCTCCGCGTTCGCCGCAACCGACGAGGAGCCGACGTGAGTGACCCGCTCGTCCACGTCGACGACCTCCACGTCCACTTCCCCGTGGGTGGTCGCGCCCGCATGCGGCGCGACCACGGCAGGGCCGTCCGTGCCGTCGACGGCATCAGCCTCACCATCGAGCGCGGCCAGACCCTGGGCCTGGTCGGCGAATCGGGCTGCGGCAAGTCGACCACCGGGCTGGCCATCCTGCGGCTGATCGAGCCGACCTCGGGCGCGGTGCACTTCGACGGCACCGACCTCGCCACGCTCTCGCGCAAGGACCTCCGCCGCTTCCGGCGACGGGCGGCGATGATCTTCCAGGATCCCTATGCGTCGCTGGATCCGCGTCGCACCGTGGGCGACGCGGTCGGCGAGGCGCTCGACATCCACGACCTGCACCAGGGCCGGCAGGCGCGCCGCACGCGCATCGGCGACCTCCTCGAACGCGTCGGGCTTCATCCCGACACCGCCGAGCGCTACCCCCACGAGTTCTCGGGCGGGCAGCGTCAGCGGGTCGGTATCGCGCGTGCCCTGGCGGTCGAACCGGACTTCCTCGTCTGCGACGAACCGATCGCTGCCCTGGACGTCTCCATCCAGGCGCAGGTGCTCAACCTGCTCGACGAACTCCAGGCCGAGCTCGGGCTGACCTACCTGTTCATCGCCCACGACCTCGCGGCCGTCCAGCACGTCGCCGACCGCATCGCCGTGATGTATCTCGGGCGTGTCGTGGAGGAGGGCGACCGGCGACAGGTCATCGCCCGACCGCAGCACCCCTACACGCGCGCTTTGTTGTCGGCCGTACCGGTCCCCGACCCCGCCGCCGAACGCCGACGGCAGCGCGTCCGGCTCGTCGGCGAGGTACCGAGCCCGATGGACCCGCCCTCGGGGTGCCGTTTCCGCACCCGTTGCCCCGACGTCTTCGGCTCGTGCGGGGTCGTCGATCCCGACCTCCAGCCGGTCGGCCAGGGCCATCGGGCCGCCTGTCTGCTGCACGGCGAGGTCGGTCAGCCGGTCGAGCGGTCGGAGCACCCCGACGCGAACCAGCACGACGCCGGATTGGATGGGGTCCTGTCGAACTGAAAGGTCCACCATGAGCGACCACGACCCGATCCACGGCGGCTCCTCGCACGAGACCGACCGACTGACCGAGAACCAACCGCCCCGCGAGGACCTCATCCCGGTCGAGACGCTCGAGGAGCTCGCCGAGCAGGACGAGATCGAGGACGCCGACCCGTTCGTGAGCGAGGACGACGCCGTACTCCCTCGCCCGACCAGCGAGGACCTGCCCGAGACGCAGGGGGTCGACGTCGACCAGGGCAAGCGCATCAGCGAGGACTACGCGGACCGGCCGCGCCTCTCGGACGAGGAGTTGTGAACCTCGACGTACTGCACTGATCAAGGATCACCTCCCACCGAACTTGGCTTCAGGAGGAGTTCAGGTCACACGCTCCTAGCGTCGTTCCGGTCGAAGGGGAGCGGGTGGCGCAACAGGAGCGGCCCCTGCCCACGAGCGTCCAGACCGGCGCGGATCGTGATCCGGCCGACGAACGCCCGGAACGGAGCCGGCTGAGCCGACGCTCCTTCCTGGCGGTCACCGGGACCCTGGCGACCGCCGCGGTGGTCCCGGGTTGCACGACCGGCCGCGGGACCCCGGCCGTTCCGCAGGAGGGGCCGTCGGCCGCTCCGCAGCCCGGGCTCGATGTCGCGGAGGCGGCAACCGGGGACCGGCTGGGGCGGTTCCTCGACCCCCAGCAGATCGCGATCGTCGCGGCCATCGCCGCACGCGTCATTCCCGGTGACGCCGACGACCCCGGCGCGGTCGAGGCCGGCGCGGTCGAGTACATCGACCGCCTCCTCGCCACGCACGAGAGCTACCCGCAACGCACGTACACGCAGCGGCCATTCGCACAGACCTACGAGGGCGACACCGAACCACCACCCGAACCCGGGGTCATCTGGGTCCGCGAGGACCAGCTCGACCGCTACGGCTGGCAGAGCGGCATCCCGCCCCGCGAGATCTACCGCATGGGTCTGCCCCGTCTGGACGCCCTGGCGGAGCAGCGGCACGGATCCGCGTTCGCCGAGCTCGGTGACGACGACCAGGACGCCCTGCTCCGGGCGCTCGAGGACGACGAGGACGACGACGTCGGCGAGCTGTTCGACGAGGTGCCGGCGTCGACCTTCTTCGACCTCGTACGCGGTCATGTCGTCGAGGGGTTCCTCGCCGACCCGGTGTACGGCGGCAACCGTGACCTCGTGGGGTGGGAGCACATCGGCTTCCCCGGCTCGCAGCGTGGGTACAGCCCCCAGGAGCTGCTCGACCCCAACTTCTCCCGTCCGCCGCAGGGACTCGCCCAACTGCCGATGATGCACGGCGCGCACCGCGAGGACGACCATCACGACCATGGTGGTGCCGCGCTGGGTTCCATCCGCCGGCGGCATCCCAACGGCCCGCTCGACTGACGTCAGGAGCCCACCGGTGGCCATCGAACACCCCGAGGTCGACGTCGTCACCATGGGCGCCGGCTTCACCGCCGCGATCACCGCCCAGCAGCTGACGGCGGAGGGCCTGAGCGTCGTCAGCCTCGAGAAGGGCGGGGCGAAGTGGACCTGGCCCGACTTCGCCCACAACCACGACGAGTTGCGGTTCACCTCCCGCCACGAACTCCTGCACGAGATCGAGAAGGAGAGCTGGACCTGGCGGCCCGACCCGGCCGCGCCGGCGCTCCCGATGCGCCAGTACGGCGCGTTCCATCCCGGCACCAACATGGGCGGCGCCGGCACGCACTGGTCGGCGGTGATGTGGCGCTTCCTGCCCTCCGACTACGACTGGCTCACCCACCACACCGAGCGCTACGGCCCCGACGCGCTCCCCGAGGGGCACAGCAACCAGGACTGGCCGGTCTCCTACGACGACCTCGAACCGCACTTCACCCAGTTCGAGATCGACACCGGCATGTCCGGTCAGACCGGCAACCTGAACGGACAGCTGCTCGAGGGCGGAAATCCGTTCGAGGGGCCGCGAAGCCAGCCCTATCCGCTCCCGCCGCTGGCCCCCACCCGCGCCGGCAGTCGGTTCGCCGAAGCCGCCGAACGTCTCGGCCTGCGACCGTTCCTGCAACCGTCGTCGATCCTGTCGCAGGGCTACACCGACATGACGGGCAAGCCCCGTAGCGGCTGCCTGTACTGCGGGTACTGCACCCGCTACGGCTGCGAGGTCGACGCCAAGCTGTCGCCCCAGACCACCTTCCTGCCGCTCGCCTTCGACACCGGCCGCTACGAGATCCGCACGCACTGCTACGTGACCGGCATCGAGACCGACAACACCGGCCGGGCGACGGGACTGACCTACCTCGGCCGTGATGGGCGCGAGCACTTCCAGCCGGCGCGGATCATCCTCGTGAGCGGCTACACGATGAGCAACGTGCGGCTGCTCATGCTCTCACGCAGCAACGCCCACCCCGACGGCATCGGCAACGCGCGCGGGCAACTCGGGCGCAACGCCACCCATCAGATCCTGCAGCTGCCCTCCATCGGGATGTTCGAAGGTGAACGGTTCAACACCTTCATGGGCAACACCGCCACCACGCACGCCGTCTACGAGTACGTGGGTGACAACTTCGACCACACCGGACTGGGCTTTGTGGGCGGCGCCCAGATCTTTCCGTACGCCGGCGAACGCCTCCCGATCGGCAACGTCGAGGGAATTCCCCACGCGGCGACCACCGGCGAGGAGAACGCCGACGGCGACCCCCGCGAGTGGGGGCAGGCGTTCAAGGACCGCATGCGCAACTGGGACAGCTTCATCCCCCTCGCGATCCAGGGCGACAGCCTCGCCTACGAACAGAACCGGTTCGACCTCGATCCGAACTTCACGGACTTCCTCGGCCGCCCGTTGCTGCGCATCACGTTCGACTGGACCGACAACGAACGCCGTCTGCACGCCTTCCTCGCCGAGCGCTGCTCCGAGATCATGGACGAGATGGGGCCGACCGAACGCACCGACCAGCCCGAGATCGAGGACTACAACATCGGCCGCTACCAGACCACCCACATCCAGGGCGGCTGCATCGCGGGCGACGACCCGGGCAACTCGGTCACCAACCGCTACGGGCAGGTGTGGGACGCACCCAACGTGTTCGTGACGGGGGCCGCCCTGTTCCCGCAGAACCCCGGCGCCAACCCGACCACCACGGTGACCGCGTGGATGTACTACGCGCTCGAGGCGATCAAGTCGCAGTACCTGCGCAACCCCGGCGAGCTGATGTCGTGACCCGCCGTCGCCGTCGCGCCTGGAGCATGCTGCCGCTGACCGTGGCGGCCTCGGCCTGTGCCGCCCGTGGCGCCGACGACGCCAGCGTGGCCATGACCGCGGCGTTGCGGTTCGAACCGGCCGCCGTCGAGATCCCGGTCGGGGGTCGCGTCATCTGGCAGAACACCGGCGTGACCCAGCACACCGCGACGGCCATCGGTACGGACCGCGAACCCACCGGTGCGTTCGACTCGGGGGTCGTGGTCGGCACCGGTACGTATGCCCACACCTTCGACGAGGCCGGCACCTTCACCTACACCTGCACGATCCACGGCAGCGAGATGGTCGGCCTCGTCACCGTGGTCGCAGGATGAGCCGCCGTCGCGGGGTCGTGGCCGTGCTCGCGTTGTCGGCGACGGCATGCGCTGGTCCGGAGTCCTGGCTCGAACCGGTGGGTCGCTCCGCGGTGACCACCTCCACCGTGTGGTGGATCCTGTTCTGGATGGGGCTGGCGGTCTACGTGGCGGCCATGGTGACCGCGGCGGTCGCGGTCGTCCGTTCGCGTCGGAACGCACCGGTCGACACGGCAGACGGGACCGAACCCGCCGTGAGCCGCCGGCTGGTGATCTACGGCGGCATCGCCCTGCCTGTGGTCGTCCTGCTCGTGCTCAACGTGCTGACGGTCCCGTTGAGTGCCCGGGTCTCGGATCGTCCCGGCACCGACGGCGACGAGCTGGTCGTCGAGGTCGTCGCGGAGCAGTTCTGGTGGCGGATCAACTACCCCCAGCACGGCGTGATCACCGCCAACGAGATCCACATCCCGACCGGCGAGCCGGTCCACGTGCGCATCACCTCGACCGACGTGATCCACAGCTTCTGGGTGCCGAAGCTGGCCGGCAAGATCGACGCCACGCCGGGCCACACCACCGAACTGGTCCTCGAGACCGACGAGGCCGGCCGGTACCGGGGCCGCTGCACCGAGTTCTGCGGTCTGGCGCACGCCCAGATGATCGTGCACGTGATCGCCGAGGAGCCCGACGACTTCGACGTCTGGCTGCACGAACAGGCCCGGCCGCAGGAGGTCCCGACCGAGGACCGCATCGTGCGCGGCCGCGAGGTCTTCCTCAGTTCGTCCTGCGTCTACTGCCACACCGTGGACGGCCACAACGCCGCCAACGCCATCGGTCCCGACCTGACCCACCTCGCCTCGCGCGGCACGATCGCCGGCGGGATCCTGGCCAACAACCGCGGCAACCTCGGCGGCTGGATCGTCGACCCCCAGGCGCAGAAGCCGGGCAACCTCATGCCGGGCACCCAGATCGCCGGCGAGGAACTCGACCTGCTCATCGACTACCTCATGAGCCTCGAATGAGCGGCCGGTCATGTCCGACATGAGCCTGCAACAGGTCGACCTCGCCACCCTGGACCGCACGTGGGACCGCCAACCCGGCATCACGGGCTGGCTGGGCCAGTGCAACCACAAGACCGTCGGCCTGCGGTTCATCGTCACGTCGATGGCGATGTTCCTCATCGCGGGCGCGATGGCCCTGCTGATGCGTGCACAGCTGGCGACCGCCGAGAGCGACGTGCTCTCGCCCGAGGTCTACAACCAGCTGTTCACCATGCACGGCACGCTGATGATGTTCTTCTTCGCCGTGCCGATGCTCGAGGGGCTGGCGATCTACTTCCTGCCCCTGCAGATCGGGGCGCGCGACATGCCGATGCCCCGGGTCAACGCGCTCGGCTACTGGCTCTACCTCGCCGGCGCCCTGCTGCTGCTGTCGAGCTTCTTCTTCGGTGCCGCTCCCGACGGCGGCTGGTACGCCTACCCGCCACTCACCGCCTCGGCCTTCTCCCCCGGCCTCAACATCGACCTGTGGCTGCTCGGCGTCACCCTGACCGAGATCTCGGCCATCGTCGCGAGCTTCGAGATCATCGCGTTGGTGCTGCGCTCACGGGCCCCGGGCATGTCGCTGGCGCGCATGCCCCTGTTCGCCTGGGCCAACCTCGCGACGGCGTCGATGATCCTGGTCGCCTTCCCGCCGCTGGTCGTCACCAGCCTGCTGCTCGAGATCGAACGCAAGCTCGGAACACCGTTCTTCGACGGCACGGCGGGCGGCGACCCCCTGCTGTGGCAACACCTGTTCTGGTGGTTCGGGCATCCCGAGGTCTACATCCAGCTGCTGCCGGCGTTGGGCATCCTGGCCACCGTGATTCCCGTCGCGACCCGCCGCCGCCTGCCGATGCGCTGGCTCGTCGTCGCCTCGTTCCTCGCGATCGCGATCGTCAGCTTCGGGCTGTGGGTCCACCACATGTTCACGACCGGCATCCCCCACCTCGCGCTGCAGTTCTTCAGCTCCGCGAGCTTCATGATCGCCATCCCGAGCGGGGTGATCGTGCTGGCGTTCATCGCGGCGTTCTGGACCGGACGGGCCAACTTCGACCCCGCGACGCTGTTCGCCATCGGATTCCTGGTCATCTTCGTCTTCGGCGGCATCACGGGCGTGATGGTCGGCGTCGTGTCGTTCAACTTCCAGGCCCACGACACCTACTTCGTCGTCGGTCACTTCCACTCGGTGCTGATCGGCGGCAACGTCTTCCCGGTCTTCGCCGGTCTCTACCACTGGTTCCCCAAGGTCACCGGGCGGCATGTCAGCCGGCGCGCCGGCCAGGTGAGTTTCTGGCTCATGCTGGTCGGCTTCCTGGTCACCTTCGTCCCGCAGCACGTGGTCGGCTTCCTCGGCATGGTGCGCAGGATCTGGACCTACGAGGAAGGCCTCGGCTGGGAAGGCTGGAACCTGGCTTCCTCCCTCGGCTCGGGCATCCTCGGGCTCGGCGTGGGCGTCAGCGTGGTGGCGTTCGCCGTCGCCTGGCGCCGTGGGGCGCCGGCCGGCCACGATCCGTGGGGGGCGCCGACCCTCGAGTGGTCCACGGCCTCACCGGTGCCCAACGAGAACTTCGCCACCATCCCGGTGGTCCACAGTGCCGAGCCACGGTGGGGCGCGAACCTCGGCCCGGACCCCGTCGAGCTGACCGAGTGGTACGCCGGGCTCGGCGAGCCGCCGGAGGGCCAGCGCGAGAGCGTGCTCACCACCGTCGTCGATGGTCGGCCGGCGGCGGTGGCGGTGCTCCCCGGACACTCGCTGTGGCCGCTGTGGCTGACCGTGGCATTGCTGGTGGTGCTCATCGGCGTGCTGTTCGACCTGTGGTGGCTCGCCGGGGTCGGCCTCGTCGGCGTCGCGGTCTCCATCGTCGCCTGGGTGTGGCCGCAGGCGCAGGTCGACCTTCGTCGGCCCGACGTCCGCGAGCACGAGATCGCTGACGCCACCGGGCTCGAGCCGGGACAGCGGGTGCGCACGTTCCGGGTGCTCACCGAGGGCGGGCGCAGCATCGGTTGGTGGGGCACCGTGCTGGGGGTCATCGCGCTCGGTCACCTCGTCGGCGCCGTCCTCGTCGCCGCGATCTACCTGCGTTCGCGGACGGCGACGTGGCCGCCGGCCGCGGTCGATCCGCCCGACTTCACCGCGGCGGTCGTCGCCGCTGGGCTCGCCCTGGCCGCCGGTGTGCTGGCGTCGGTCGCCGAGCGCCGCACGCGTGCGGGGAAGGGCGCGGCGACGGTGCTGCTCGTGGTCGGCGGGATCGCTGCCGCGGTCGGCGCCGGGCTCCACCTGGCCTTCACCCTGCTCGCCGACCTGCCCGTTGCCGAGCACGCGTACTGGTCGATGTGGTGGCTCACCGGCGCGTTGGGGCTGACGTTGCTGGTCACGCTCGCCCTGATGCTGTGGGTGGCGGCCTGGCACGTCGGCGTTCGCGGCGTCGTCCGCACGGGCCACGACGCCGAACTCGAGGTCGTGCGTCTGTGGACCTGGGCGACGGCCGTCTCGCTCGTTTCGCTCGTGCTGGTGATGGCCGGCGTGTCCGTGTGGTGGGGGTGAGATCGATGCGTACGACCGCCGACGTCGAGCAGGTACGGCCCGGATGGGTGGTGCTGACGCTGCTGATCTTCGGTGGGACCATCGCGTGGGCGCTGCGGTTCGGGCTCGGGTATCTGTTCGTGCCGGCCGCGTGCGAAGTCGGCGACTGGATCCTTCACCTGGTCACGCTGGTCGCCGCCCTGCTGGCCATCGTCGCTCTGGTGCTGTCGTTGCGTTGGGCGAAGCGCGTCACCGACCCCTCCGTGCGGTTCAGCCTCTGGTTCGGCATCGCGCTGGACGTGTTCTTCCTCGGGGCCATCCTGCTGGAGGGCTCGGGAGTCCTGTTGGTGGACGCCTGCGCGAAGGGGGCCATCCCATGAGTGCACGCACGCGCCCGTCCGCGTCCTCCCGCGCCCCGGGTTGGTTGCCGGTCGTCGTGGCCGTCGTCGCAGCACTGGCGATCTCGGCTTGCGACGGCGGTCGGGGCGAGCGGACCACCGGGCCAGGTGCGGCCGCCGGCGTGGAGTTCGGCGACGCGGACAACGGCCGCGAGGCGTTCGTCGCCTACGGCTGCGGGGCCTGCCACCAGCACGCGGCCGTACGGGGCGCCAGCGGCCGGGTCGGCCCGAAGCTCGACGACCTGGCCGAGCAGCGCATCATCGCCGGGGTGCTCCCCAACACGCCCGAGATGCTGGCGGCATGGATCCAGGATCCGCAGGCGCACGCCGCGGACACCGGCATGCCCGACGTCGGCGTGACCGACGAGGACGCCGCCGACATCGCGGCGTTCCTGCTCGAGCACGGCTGACCATGCTGCCCGACACCGCGCTCGTGCTCGCCGCCGTCGGCCTGGGGGCGCTCCATCTGCGCGGGGCACGCCACGAACGCGAGGCCGCCGGCGGCGGTCGCCACCGCGGTCGGGACGGCGCCTGGATGTTCCCGGCCGGACTGGTCCTGGTGCTCCTCGCCCTGTCCCCCGCCGTCGAGGCCGCGGCGGACCGCTCCTTCGCGTGGCACATGGCCCAGCACCAGGTGCTCGTGCTCCTCGCCGCCCCGCTGCTGGCCGCCTCGGCGCCGCTGCGGCGTCTGTGGCTCGGTGCCAGCGGCGGCGGCCGGCCGCTGCCGGTGCTGCGCACCGATCCCGGTGTGCCGGTGCTGCTGGCCGGCGCGGGCGCCATGGCCGTGATGCTGGCGTGGCACGTCCCTGCCGCCTATGACGCGGCGTTGGGCGATCAAGGGGTGCACGTGTTCGAACACGCCACGTTGCTGCTGAGCGCCGTGCTGCTGTGGGCGGCGGTGTCGCGTGCGGCGGCCGACGACCGCCGCCTCGGGCATGCCGTGGTGACGCTGGCGGGCAGCGCGATCGTCGGCGCGGGGCTCGGGGTGCTCCTGCTCACCGCGCCGCAACCGCTCTACGGCTGGTACGCCGCCGGTGGGAGCCTCGCACTCGAGCAGCAGCGCGTCGGTGGCGCGCTCATGAAGGTCGGGGCCCTGTTGGTCTACGCCGGTGCCGCCGTCGGCCTCACGCTTCGGTGGCTGCACCGGCTCGAGGCGTCAGCGTCGACACCCGTGGCTCGCTGAGGTCGATGAGTACGCCGCGGATCGGCGCGTGCAGGTCATCGCGGCCCGGGTCGGCGCCTGCGGGCAGCTCGTGCCCGAGTTCACGCATCACGTCGCAGCCGACGTCGCGGATGCGCAGCAGCGGACGGCGCACCTGTCCGTCCCGCGCTTCGAGGCGGCACTGCATGCGCGTCGGGATGCGGACCATCAGGGTCGTGTAGAGCCGACCGAGCTCCCGCAGGTCCCGTCGCTCGACGACGTGGCGCACGTACGGGAAGACCTCGAGCTCCTCGCGATCGGTGTGCTCGACCAGGTGCCGGTGCACCGTGCGGAAGGCGGTGCGGAAGGCGTCGGATGCCAGGGGCTGGTCGAGCGCGCCCATCAACAGCCGCTCCAGCAGGTCCTCTTCCTCGACCCGTGCTGCGGACAGTCGTGGCCCCTGGCTGAGGCGGTCGGCGACGAGCGGGTGCAGCAGCAGTTGTTCCACGGCCTCGTGGGCCAGCAGGTCGATGGCGAGGCCCCGCAGCAGGCGTTCGCCGCGTCGCGTCGGCGCGTCGAGGAAGGAGCGACACCGCTCGTCGAAGCGGCGGTGGTCACGCGCGAGGACGTGCAGCAGATCCTGCCCGGACTTCATGGTCGTCATCGTCACTCCCCCGTCTGCGCCGAGTCTGACCAACACCTGAAGCCTGTGCCCGGCGGAGCGCGGCCGGGAGGAGGTGGCCCGGCCGACTTTCTGGTCGCGCGACCAGGGTGCGCCTCCGGTTACGGTCGGGCAAGTGTCCGCGCGTCCCGACAGGGTGGGGCGGCGCCGCATTCAGTCGCGTTCGTCGCCGCTGTGGGGACCCTGGCCGGGGTTGGCGGGGCGCGAGTCCGGGCCCTGGCCGACCTTCGGGTGGTTCGCGTCGAGCAGGGTCGCACCAAGCCGCTGGAGCACCTCGACGACACGTTCGCGGTCCCGGTCGACGCTGACGGTGACGAGGCGCAACTGGCGCGCGTCGTCGTCGCCGACGTGGTGGATGCGCTCGCCGAGGTCGTCCTCGCGTTTGCCGACCTGCATCCCACGCGCCGTGAACGCGATCGCGCCGCCCCAGGCGCCACCGAAGAGCAGGATCAGGCTGAAGGGCAGGAAGTCCCGCAGCGGTGGGATCACGAGGACGACGACGAGCGCGAGTGCGGCACCGGCGAGTGCGCCGATCCACAGACGACGGCGTCCGACCTCGGCCAGGCGTCCGACCTCGTGGTCGGGGCCCTCGTCGCGGTAGTCGGCCGCCTCGGGTTCGGTGAGGGTGATGTGGTCGGCGGGCAGGTCGAGTTCGTCGATCAGTTCGCGACGGACACGGGGCGCGTCGTCACGGGCGACCAGGGCGCGTACCAGGTGTTGATTGGCCATGCTCAGGATCCTCGGCTCGAAAAAAACTCAGCGGAAGTGCGTGCGTCAGCCCGCGGGTTCGGCGGTCAACGTCGGCCCGTACAGGTCGGTGCGCCAACCGCAGCCGGGCCGGTGGTCCAGCCAGTGGCGGATGACCGGCCGCGCCCACAGCGGGGTGCGTCCGCGGGTGGCCTGTGGCTCCGGCAGGTAGCCGCGGTAGCGGTAGCTGTCGATGGTGGCCTTGGAGACGCCCGCCAGTTGTCCGATGTCGGCGACGGTGAGCATGGTCAGCACGTGCAGCTCGGGGGCCTGCATCCCGACCACGAGGTCCCCCACGCCCGCCGAACGGCCGTTGCGTGGCGGGCGGACCAGGACGTTGTCGAGATCGGTCGCCTCGCCCTTCACCCAGGCGACCTCGTCCTCGCTGAGCTTGCGCATCGGCACGTTGTCGTTGGGGCCGAGGTGGATCGCGAAGACGTCCGCGAGCGTCAGGTCGGTCGCCCCGGGCACCGGGTCACCCCACCGATAGCGCCACACCGCATCGGGGCCGCGCACGTAGGTGTCGTTGCAGCAGGTCAGCTCTCGGGACATGCCAAACCTTCGGGCCTCGACGACGTTGCCTCCACCTTGGCGCACGAACTGCGTCAAGGTGAGCCGGTCATGTGTCCAATGGGCCACGGGTGCGTCCCGAACGCCGCACGGCGGAACGAACGGCCTCGCTCGGCCGGCCGGGTCCGCGCGGTGCACGGCGGCACCCGCCCGGCTGAGGTGGCTTCCTGTGCCGCCGGACCCGGAGCGCGATCGATGGACGCCGAACAGCCACCTGCCGACCGGGCCTACTGGCGGGACACCGCCGAGGCGCCTGCCCTGGTGTCGCTGGTGGGTCTGGCCGATGCCGACGTGACCGTGGTCGGTGGCGGCATCGTCGGACTGACGACGGCGCTGCTCGCCGCGGAGGCGGGGCTGCGCGTGGTCCTGCTCGAGGCCCGCGCCCTGGCGGCTGGAACGACCGGCGGTACGACGGGGAAGCTCACCGCGCAGAACGAGACCCGGCTCGCCCGGCTGCGCGACGAGGTGGGCGCGGACGCGGCCCGGCACTACGCGCGGGCGAACGTGCGTGGCATCGAGGTGTTCGACCGGCTGGTCGAGACCTTCGGTATCGCCTGCGACCGGGAGGAGGTGCCGGCCCACCTCGTCGCACTCACCGACGACAAGGTGGGCGGACTCGAGCGCGAGGCGGCAGCGTCGCGCGAGGCCGGTCTGCAGGTCGAGCTCGGTCCGGCGCCGGACGAGGTCCCGTTCGCCGGCCGTCCCTGCCTCACCATGCCCGACCAGCGGCAGTTGCATGCGGTGCTGTACTGCCAGGGTCTCGCGGCTGCCGTGCTCGCGCTGGGCGGCGCCGTGCACGAGCAGTCGCGCGTGGTCGACGTCGTGCCCCAGCAGCGCGGTGCGCGCCGCTGGCGCGTCCTGACCGACCAGGCCGAGGTGCGTACCGACCACGTCGTGATCGCGACCCGTCTGCCGGCGCACCGCGACGCCCGGATCCTGTTCGGCCGCACCAAGGCGATGTCGGCCGTCGGGATCTCCGCCCGGTTGGACGGTCCGGTGCCGCGCGGGATGTACCTGTTCCAGGAGGAGCGCACCTGGTCGATCCGCTCGAGCCGCACCGCGCGTTCCGGTGAACACCTGATCGCGGTCGGCATGAGCGAGCCGACGGCCGCGAGCGAGGCGTTGCAGGGCCGCCGAGACGGGCTCGAGACCTGGGTCCGCGACCACTTTCGGGTCACCGACGTCGATCACGCCTGGATGGCGCAGGACCAGATGCCCGCCGACGGGCGTCCCTACGTCGGGCCGCTGCCGGGCGAGGGGCTGTGGACGGCGACCGGCTTCGGCAAGTGGGGCCTGGCCTTCGGCACCGCGGCGGCCGAGGCCATGGTCACCCGCATCAAGGAGGGTCGCGACCCGTTCGCGGGCGCCTTCGACACCGGCCGCGTCGAGCCCCCGGCCGGCTGGAAGCAGATCCTGCGCGCGAACCTGCGGGTGGGTGGCCTGTTCGTCGGGGACCGGGTCCGTGCCCGCCCCGTCAGCGACCTGCCGCTCGAACCCGGCGAAGGTCGGCTGGTCCGGCGCGGTACCACCCCGACGGCGGTCGCCCGCACCCACGACGGGACGGTGCACGCGGTGTCCGCAACGTGCACCCACCTCGGCTGCCTGGTGCGGTGGAACCGCGAGGAACAGACCTGGGACTGCGGCTGCCACGGCTCCCGGTTCGCCCCCGACGGCGCCGTCCTCGAGGCGCCCGCGAGCGAGCCGCTGCGACCGGTCGCGTGGGACTGACCGGCGACGTCAGCGTGCCGTGGCGCCGCGGCGGTGGACGCGCCGTTCCTCGACCTGCCGACGCAGCCGGGCATCCGCCTCCTCGGGCGTCGGTGCACGGCCCCCGAGGTGCGCCGGCACCCACCAGCGGTCGGCCGCGCTGCGCGGACGCTGCGGGTAGCCGGCCTGCTCGACGACGAGCAGTTCGTCGATGCGGCGCATCAGTTCCGCGCTGGCTCGCGCCGGCGCCATGTCGGCCGGCGGGTGCCAGGGGGCGCCGTAGCGGACGGTGACGCACACGCCCGGTCGCAGCCGGCGAGGCTGCCACTTGGTCAGCAACCGTTGACTGCCCCAGACGGCAACCGGCACGATCGGCGCGCCGGTGCGTCGTGCCAGCCGGACCGCTCCGGTCCGGGCGCGGCGCGGCACGAACGAGGGGCTGATGGTGCCCTCGGGGTGGATGCCGAGAAGTTCACCTCGTCGCAGCGCCTGCTCGGCCTGGGCGAACGCGGTGATCGGGTCACCGTGCGTGTCGACCGGGATCTGGCCCATGGCCCGCAGCGCCGGCCCGACCACGCGACCGCGGAACAGGTCATGGCGGGCGAGGAAGCGCACACGGCGACGAGGGCGTGGCGGCGCCAGCGCGACGAAACAGAAGTCGAGGTACGAGATGTGGTTGCTGGCGAGGATGGCTCCGCCGGTACCCGGAATGTGGTGGTAGCCGATGGCGCGGACGTCGAGTCGGAGCCCGTGCCACACGCCCCGCATGCCCGCGGCGATCGGGACGTAGGGGTCCACGGCGACGTCCTCGTGCGGTCGGGGGATCGGGCGTCGATCGTCCCCCGCACGACGCGACCCGCCGGCGCATCCTGCCGCGCCGGCGGGTCGAATCCAAGGGTTCGGCCCCGATCAGCCCCCGCGGGTGCGCTCGGCCGATTCGATGCCCTCGATGGCGGCGCGGAGGTCGCCGTCGTCGGGGATGCGTTGCAGCGGTCCACGCCGCTCCTCGGCGGTCTCGACGGCGTCCATCGCCGGCAGCAGTGCCTGCTCGACCTCGCCGAACCAGGCCACCTGCGGCTCGTCGCCGTCGGCGATCTCGCCGACCTCCAGCAGTGCGCCGACGCGGCGGACGACGAAGTCGCCGGCCTCGGCCTGCTCCGAGATCGCGATCGCATGCTCGTCGCCGTCCAGGAACCACAGGTTCGCCATGGGACCTCCTCAGGTCTGGGGTTGCGGGCGCACAACGTGACGCGGCCGCGCCCAGCCGCAGGTGCGCGGTCCCGGCCGCGGTGCCACCATCCCGAGCGACGTGGAACGACCGGCCGCCATCCGCGACTGGTTCAGGTCGACAGCAGCGGCGCGAGCGTGTCACGGACCGGGGCGGGAACGGCGGAAGGTCGGCCGGAGACGCGATCGACGTAGACGTGGGTGAAGCGGCCCAGTGCCACCGCCGCATCGGACGAGGCGGCGAAGACGGCCAGCCGGTACGTCACGCTGCTCGACCCGAGGCGTTCGACGGCGAGGCCGATCTCGAGCTCGTCGGGAAACGAGACCGGGCGCAGGTAGCGGCAGCCGGTCTCGACCACCAGCCCGACCGCGTCGAGGTCACGGGTGTCGACGCCGCTGTTCTCGATCAGGTAGCCGTTGACGGTCGTGTCGAACCAGGCGTAGTAGACGACGTTGTTGACGTGCCCGTAGTGGTCGTTGTCGTGCCAGCGGGTCGGCATCGTCCGCCAGTACGCGAACGCGTCGCGGCGCGGTATCGGCTGGTCACGCAGGTCGGTCATCGGTCCCTCGGCCCTGGTTCGTCGGCAGCGGCGCGGCACGAGGCTACGCCGCTGCCCCGCCGGTCGCGTCGCGCTCCCCGGGCGGTCGCCTGCCTCTCCGGGCAGGGTCCGTGGCGGCATACGACGGCCGGGACGGCTACGAACGTGCCACGACACCCGACCTCCACAAGGCCTGTTCATCGTGACCTACTCGATCGTCGCCCGCGATCCCCGGACCGGGCAGATGGGTGTCGCCACCCAGACACAGGCGCTCGCCGTCGGCGCCAGCGTGCCATGGGCCCTGCCCGGCTACGGCGTCATCGCGACCCAGTCCATGGGCGAGCCGATGTACGGCGAGCTGGGGCTGGACATGCTGCGGGGCGGTCTCACCGCGCCCGAGGTGCTCGCTGCGCTGCGCAGCGTGGATCCCCACCCGGGTCGCCGCCAGGTCGCGATGGTCGACGCCGACGGTGGCATGGACGTCTACACCGGCGAGGACTGCGTGGCCGCGGCGGGACACCGCATCGGCGAGGACTGCTGCGCCCTGGCGAACATGGTCACGTCCTCGGCGGTCTGGGACGCGATGGTGGAGGCGTTCGAAGCGACGACGGGGTCGTTGGCACGGCGCCTCATGGCCGCGTTGCACGCCGCGGAGTCGGCGGGCGGTGACTTCCGCGGTCGACGTTCGGCGGCCGTGCTCGTGGTCCGCGAGCAGCGGACGGGTCGACCATGGCGGGACATGGTGGTCAACCTGCGGGTCGATGACCACCCCGACCCGCTGCGGGAGCTGCACCGGTTGGTGGACCAGAGCAGCCGCTACCACCGGGTGGTCGCGGCGTTCGAGCGGGCGCTGAACGGCGAGGCGGACGCCGCCGTCGTGGACCTCGATCGGATGCGTGAGGAAGACCCCAGCGAGGAGCCGGACATGCTGATGTGGCGTGCCATCGTGCTCGGTCTCGCTGGGCGCGAGGACGACGCACGCGCAATCTTCCGCGAACTCGCCGACTGCGCGCCGCCGTTCGTCGAGGCCGCCCGGCGCTTCGGACCTGCCGGACTGATCCCCGATCAGCAGCTGCTCGATCGCCTGCTGCCCGCACCGGTCGAGCGCTGACCCGTCACGCCGCGTGACGCGTCAGTGTTGCTGGGCGATGCTGATGAGGTTGCCGCAGGTGTCGTCGAACACGGCGGTCGTGACGGGCCCGAATTCGGTCGGCGGCTGGGTGAACACGACGCCGGCCGCGACGAGCCGGTCGTGCTCAGCCCGTACGTCGTCCACCGCGAAGAGCGTGGCGGGGATTCCGTCTGCGGCCAGGGCGTCCCGGAACGGCTTCACCGCCGGGTGCGAGGACGGCTCGAGGAGCAGCTCCACCGACGGCTCGCCCGGTGTGCCGACCGTCAACCAGCGGTCACCGTTGCCGAGCGGGATGTCGGACCGGGGCTCGAACCCGAGGATGTCGGTGTAGAAGGCGAGGGCTTCGGCCTGATCGTCGACGAAGATGCTCGCGAGGTTGATGCGCATCGTCACTCCTTGTTCAGCCATCGGGCCATTGCGTCTCGCAGCGGGCCGATCTCGAGGGTGTGGAACCGGTAACGACCTTCACGTCGGGAGCGCACCAGTCCGGCCTCCTCGAGCACCTGTAGGTGCTGCGAGATGGCCTGTCTCGTGAGGTCCACGTCGTGGTCCACCAGCAGGCGGTTCACGATCTCGAACAACGTCTGGTCGTCGCGCGCTGACAACACGTCCATGATGGCCCGTCGAGCGGGGGCACCGAGAGCGTCGAACACGTCAGCCATGGGCGCACCGTACGCAAGCCACGACTTGCAGGCAAGTGGTTACTTGCCTATGGGTGCTGCGCGATGACGGGAACGCGCCTGCGGGCGCACCAACCGCGACAACGACGGTCGGCGGTGACGCGACGCAGGGTGGACCCGATCGGAATCGAACCGACGACATCTGCCTTGCAAAGGCAGCGCTCTGCCAACTGAGCTACGGGCCCGGAACGTCGCGAAGGGTAGCGACGTCGACGCTGGTCGGTGGACGGGGCACGGCGGGCAGCAGGGCCTCGACCCGCGTGCCCCGTTCGTCGGCCCGCCAGCTGAACCGATCGACCATGGCCCGCACCAGTGCCAGCCCCCGTCCGTGCTCGGACAGGGTGCCGCCGGGTACGGGGGGCATGGCCGGTGCGGCGCCGCCGGCATCGGTGACACGTACCTGCAGCGCGTCGCCGAGGACCGACACCTGCGTCTCGAACCGCGCGCCGCGGCCGTGTCGGACCGCATTGGCCGACAGTTCGGTCACGACGACCAGCAGGTCGTGCTCGACATCCGTGTCGACGCCCGTCGCCCGAGCCCAGTCGGCGACCGCCATGCGAACCGCCGGGACGCTCGCGGGGACCCGGGCCGGGTGCAGCCACAGCACCGACGGGCCGCTCATCCGAGGTCCGGCCGCGTCCGGGTGACCCACTCGGCGAATCCGGGCACCGTGAAGGCGAGGCGCCCCCGGCCGGGCGACCAGCACAGACCGCGCTCGACGAGGTCTCGTCTGGCGGGCGAGAGCGCCTGGTGGGTCAGGTCCAGCACCTCGGTCAGGTCGCCCATCTCCGCATCACCGCCCTGTTCGGCCAGCGCCACCGCGAGCAACGCCCCACGGCCCGACGGGACACGACGCCAGCGGTCGGCGAAGAACGCCTGGACGCGCTCGTGCACCTCGACGCCGGCGGCACGGGCGTCCTCGAGGTCGACGCACTGCGGATGGCGGGCGACGTCCCACAGCGCGGCGCCCCACAGCTGCACGAACCAGGGGTAGCCGCCGGACTCGTCGTGGACATGATCGAGGACGTGGTCGTCGACGAGGACGTCGGCCTCGCGTTCGAACGGCCGGCGGATCGCCTCGACGGTGCCTTCGCGGTCGAGGAGGCCGAGCTCGAGTCGTTCGAGCCGTTCGGTGTAGGTCTGGCCCTCGTCGAACAGGGTCTCGGCAGCCGACGGCAGACCGGAGAGCAACACGCCCAGGGGCCGGTCCTCCTGCGAGGCGAGGTGCGCGGCTCGCAGGAGCGGCTTGAGCAGGGTCTGCTCGGCCTCCTGTACCTCGTCGACGGTGAGCAGCACCCCTTGACCGAGTCCGGCGGCCAGCAGGCCGAGGTCGGCGACGAGGCGCTCGACGGTGGCGGCCGGCGTGCCGCTTCCCTTGGCCTCGACGCTGCCGTCCCTGGCACGTCGCAGGCCGCCGCAGCGTCGCACCAGGGCGTCGTCGGCCCGTTCGACGAGCGCCGCTGCGCCCCGCCGCAGGGTCTCGCGGGCGGCGACGAGGTCGGGGTCACCGCGGTCGGCCTCCATCGCGATGGTGTGCACGCCGCGCTGCGCGGCCTGCAGACGCACGTAGGCGAGCAGGGCGGTCTTTCCGACGCCCCGCACCCCGCGGTAGAGCACCAGCTGCGGTGCCGACGGCCGGGCGAGCCGGTCGACGACGACCTTGGCGCGCCGCAGGGCCGGTTCACGACCGCCGAAGTCGGGTGGCACACGTCCCATGCCGGGCCGGAACGGGTTCGCGGCAGGATCCAGTGCCCCGTCGACGGTGGCATCCTCGAAGGGGTTGGGCACGGACATCTCCTCGCACGCGACATTGCGACCGCTTGCGAGCAAAGTATAGAAAGGCTAACGCTCTGTAGCCGGCAACCGTCGTCAAGACTTCCCGAACACCTCGCGAGCCTTGTCGCGGGCACGGTCGAACACGCCTGCCAGGGGTCCGACGGCGGCGCGGACCTCCGGGGCCTGTGGCGTGTTGGGGTGCGGTCGCGTCGGCCCGTGTTCGCGCAGCGTGACGAAGGCCGCACCCATCTTGCGTCGGTGCTCCGCGTCGAGGTGCTCGCGCAATCGCGGGAACTCCTCGCGTTCTTCGTGCTCGGCGTGGGCCGAGACGTCGCGGTCGAGCTGTGCGAGCGCGGTCGTGAACTCCTCGCTCGGGATGTCCATCTTCGTCATGCGGTGCAGCAGTTTCTCGGCCTCGGCCTCTTCGCGCAGCACCTCGACGGCGACGTCCTCGCCTCCGGGCACGTCGTCACGCAACGCCGGGTGGACCACGGACTCCTCGGCGGCCTCGTGGCTGGCGAGGCGGGCGACGAGGTAGTGGAACAGCTCCTGCTTGAAGTCGTCCTCGCTGCGGGCGAGTTCGTCGAACAGCTCGCGGAACTCACGGTGATCGGCGAGCAACAGGTCGACGATGTCCTGGTCGGCCATGGTGGAGCTCCTGTTCGGTCCGGGCGGAAGGCACCGGTCGTCGGACGAGCATGGCAGGCTGCGCTGCCCTCCAGGATCGGGAGCACCGCCATCGGTACCGCGACCACGCCGCCGCTCGGGGTCGTCGCGGCCGGCCACACCGAGACGGTCGCGGCCGCCGCGCACGTCCTCGAGGCGGGCGGGAACGCGTTCGACGCGGCGGTCGCAGCGGGACTGGCGGCCGCGGTGGTCGAGCCGTGCCTGAGCAGTCTCGGTGGCGGCGGGTTCCTGCTGGCGCACACCGCGGCGGGCGAGGAGGTGCTGTTCGACTTCTTCGTCGACACGCCCGGCCGCGGCGTCGACGACGAGGTGGAGCCGCGGCTGGACGCGGTCACGCTGCGGTTCGGCGCCGCGGACCAGGTCTTCCACGTCGGTCACGGTTCGGTCGCCGTGCCGGGGTGCCTCGCCGGTTACCTGCACGTCCACCACCGGTTGGGGCGGTTGCCGTTGGCTCGGGTCGTCGAGCCCGCGCGCCGGATGGCAGCCGACGGCGTGGTGCTCGGCCCCGGTCAGACCGCGGTCGTGCACCTGCTCGAACCGATCCTGACCCGGTCGCCGGAGGGCGCACGACGTTTTCGTCCCGATGGGCGGCGCCTGGCGGGCGACGAAGCCGTCCGCAACCAGAAGCTGGCCGACTTCCTCGATGCCGTCGCGGCCGGCACGACCGCAGGGTTCGCCGACGCACCCATCGCCGCGGCGATCGCTGCCGACATGGCCGCCAACGGCGGCCTGCTCAGCGCCGAGGACCTGCGCGCGTACGAGGTCGTCGAGCGCGAACCGCTCTCGGTCGCCTATCGCGACGCGGTGCTGGTGACCAACCCGCTGCCCTCGCTCGGCGGCACGCTCATCGGTCGCGGCCTGCAACTGCTGGACACCCGCGAGCCGGCGGCCTTCGGCAGCGGCCGGCGCCTCCGCGACCTCGCCGAGGTCTTCGACGACGTGTGGCGCCACCACACGTCCCCGACCGCCGTCAAGGGGACGACGCACGTCAGCGTCTGCGATGCCGAGGGCAACCTGGCTTCGATGACCACGTCCAACGGCAGCTGCAGCGGCGTGATCCTCGGCGACACCGGGGTGATGGCGAACAACATCACGGGCGAGTCCGACCTCAACCCGCACCTGCGCGTCGGCGCGCAGCCCCCGAGGCTGCGGCACCCGGCTGGTCGCCGGGTCGGTTCGATGATGGCCCCCTCGCTGCTGTACCGGCCTGATGCGCCGCCACTGGCGTTGGGCAGCGGCGGGTCAGAACGCATCCGCACCGCGATGACCCAGGTGGTGGTCAACCTCGTCGACCACGGCTTCGACGTCGAGGCCGCGGTCCGCGCTCCTCGCATCCACTGGGACGGCGCCGTCGTGCAGGTGGAGCCCGGCTTCGCGGAGGCGGCCATCGCGGAGCTCGCCACCGAGCGCGAGGTCAACGTCTGGCGCGTGTCCGACCTGTACTTCGGCGGCACCCATGTCGCGGGACCCGACGGGGCCCGCGCCGGAGATCCGCGGCGGGGCGGCGCGAGCGTGGCGCTGCTGCCGTGACGGAACGGATCGGACCTCCGCGTTCCGTTTTGGGTCGCCGTGCGGGGTAGCCTCGACGCACGGCGGGAGGCCGTCAGCCGGCAGGAGGCATGCACATGCGTGAAGCAGTGATCGTCGAGGCGGTCCGGACCCCGGTCGGGCGTGGCAAGCCCGGCGGCGCGCTCTCCGGCTGGCATCCGGTGGACCTGCTGGCCGAGACGCTGCGTGGATTGGTGGCCCGTGCCGGGATCGACGCCGCCGAGATCGACGACGTGATCGCCGGTTGCGTGTCGCAAGCGGGTGCGCAGGCCTTCAACGTCGCCCGCAACGCCGTCCTGGCGGCCGGCTTCCCCGAGGCGGTGCCCGCGACCACGATCGACCGCCAATGCGGCTCGTCGCAGCAGGCCCTGCACTTCGCCGCCCAGGGTGTCCTCGCCGGCAGCTACGACGTCGCCGTCGCCTGCGGGGTCGAGGTCATGTCGAAGGTGCCGATGTTCTCGTCCACCATGGGCCAGGACCCGTTCGGGCGGCGACTGCTCGAGCGCTACCCCGAAGGGTTGGTCAACCAGGGCATCTCGGCCGAGCTGATCGCGGCCAAGTGGGGCCTGTCGCGCGAGGATCTCGACGCCTTCTCGGCGCATTCACACCAGCGTGCCGCGGCGGCGACCGCCGACGGTCGCTTCGAGGCCGAGTTGCTGCCGGTCGCCGTCGACCGCGGCGAGGGCCCGACCGGCGAGACCATGACGGCCGACGAGGGGATTCGCCCCGATTCCACGCCCGAATCGCTGGCCGGTCTGCGCCCCGCGTTCCACGACGACGGTCTCGCCGAGCGGTTCCCACAGATCCAGTGGGTGGTCACCGCCGGGGGCGCGTCCCAGATCTCCGACGGCGCGGCCGCCGTCCTCGTGATGGAGCGCAGTCGGGCGGAGGCACTCGGGCTCACCCCACGCGCGCGCATCCACACGATGGCCGTCGCCGGCGACGACCCGATCTTCATGCTCACCGGGGTGATCCCCGCCACGCAGCAGGTGCTGCAGCGCGCCGGGATGACCGTCGACGACATCGACGCCTTCGAGGTCAACGAGGCCTTCGCGCCGGTCGTGCTCGCCTGGCAGCAGGAGACCGGAGCCGACCTCGACAAGGTCAACGTCAACGGTGGCGCGATCGCCAACGGCCACCCGTTGGGGGCCTCGGGCGCCAAGCTGACCACCACGCTGCTGCACGTGCTCGAGCAGACCGGCGGCCGCTTCGGCCTGCAGACGATGTGCGAAGGCGGTGGCATGGCCAACGCCACCATCATCGAACGCCTCGGCTGAGCGATGACCTCAGACCCCGACGCCCAGTCGATCCCGAACCGGGCCGACCTCGACCAGCTGTGGCACAGCGACGAGTTCGCGGGCCGCCTGGGGGCAGAGCTCGAGGACTGGGGCGGCGGCTGGGCCCGGGTCGGGTTGACCGTCACCGACCAGCACCGCAACTTCGCCGGCTGGTTGCACGGGGGCGTCGGGTTCGGGCTCGGGGACGTCGCGTTCGCCGTCGCGTCGAACTCGTGGGGTCGGCTGGCCGTCGCCCTCAGCGTCGACGTGCAGTTCCTCGCGTCAGCGGCGCCGGGCGACCGCCTGGTTGCCGAGGGCCACGAGCGCCATCGCACCAAACGCACCGGTGCGTACCTCATCGAGGTCCGCTCCGACACCGGCCTGGTCGCGAGCCTGCACGCCCTCGTGCACCGCACGAGTCGCTGGCACCTCGGCGAGGACGCCTGGTCCGACGAGTGGCGCGCCACCCATTGACGGTCGGGCACACTGGTGCGAGGTCGTCGCCAACGAGGTCGCCACGTGCTGTTGCTGTTGATCCCCGCCGCCGGGTTGGCGGTCGCGGTCGGCGTGCTCTTCGGATGGCGGTGGGTCTTCGCCCCGCTGCTCGGTTGGGTCCTGCTGACCTGGCTGCTCGGTTCCCTGCGGGCGCTGGGTCAGGACGCCAAGGCGCCCGGCATGCCGGCCGAGGACGTCGTCGCCACGCCCGTCGCTGCGGGCGAACGCACCCTGTTCTGGTGCGAGGAGTGCGGCACCGAGGTGCTGCTGATCGTGCGGGGCACGTCGCGCGCACCGAGCCACTGCGGCCAGCGCATGCACGAGCGCACCGAGATCCTCAACTAGCCACCGCCCTCGGCGATGCGATCGGCGCGTTCGGCGACGGTCCGGAAGTCCCCGCGACCGGGGCGATCGGGCACGAAACCGTCGGTACGCGAGAAGCCCCAGGCGTTGAGGCGGACGGCCACGCGACTGAAGCGGCGTTCGAGAGGCCCGGCACAGTCCGGGCAGGGTCCCGGGTCGGCCGCACGCGCGTAGGGCAGCAGCCGCTCGGTGTGCTGTCCACAGTCGGCGCAGGCGTACTCGTAGACCGGCATTCGCGCCCCTTCCTCCGGTGCATCGTTCGCGCACGCGCCCAGTGACGGCAACCACGACCGTAGCCCCGTCGCGGCCGGGCGGTTGTCCACGACCCTGTGGAAAACCGTGTGGAGGGACGTTCGACCCATCCGACTGTTATCCACAGGATGTGGACGTGCGGACAGGGGAAAACTGGGGATATCTCCCCGATTTTGCCCCTGACCTGGGGAAACGCGCGCGACCCGCCGGCAGTCAGCGCCAGCGGACGAGGAACCCGAAGCCCGCGATCAGCAACGCGAATCCGACCACCAGGCCCCAGTTGCCGTACAGCGGCGGCACCGTCGCCAGCCAGTCCTGGGCGGTCGGCAGATACGCCAGCAGGATGACCGCGACGCCAGCGACGAGCAGTCCGACACCGACCTTGGGCACCCACGGCGCGGAGGGCGCGGGATTCTTCGCCGGCGGGCTGGTCTGATACGCCCGCGGACGGTTGCGTCCCTTGCGGCGGTGCTTGCTCTGCGGCATCGAAAAGGCCTCGGCTGACGGACGGCATGCGCGCGGCAGCCTACCGGGCGTGCTGGCTACCCTTTCGGTTTCGGCCGGGTGCGCCCGCCGGGGACGCAATTCGACGAGGGACACCGGTGATACGCATCGCTCGTGGGCTCGGCTGGACGCTGGTCGTCTCGGGCGCCGTCGTGTTGCTGTACGTCGTGTACCTGTTGTGGTTCACGGACCTGTCCGCCAACGCCTCGCAGCGCGAACTCGCCGAAGCGTGGGAGTCGCCGCAGGCCGAGCCCGGTGACGTCGACGACGCCGGCGACGGCGTGTCGGTCGGCGGCGGGTTCGAGGTCCCCGAACAGGGTGTGACCACGCTGCCCGGCGACGGCGACGGCGAGGGTGAGGCCGAGCCCGTCGACACCGGCGAGGCGTTCCTGGCGATGTGGTTCGAGCGCGACGGACAGCGCGTCGTCGCCGACGACGTCCTCTACGTCGTCGGTGACGTGACGCTCGACCACCTGCGTCTCGGACCCGGCCACTATCCCCAGTCGGCCGCCCCGGGCGACCCGGGCAACCTCGCCATCGCCGGACACCGGACGACCTACGGGCGCCCGTTCTGGGCGTTGGACGAGCTCGCCGAGGGCGACACGATCCACGTCGTCGACCGGTCGGGTCAGGAGTGGGTCTACGCCTATCGCGAGCAGCGGGTGGTCGCGCCGACCGACATCTGGGTCATCGGGGACGGCGCATGGGGGACCGAAGCGCCGACCATCACCCTGACGACCTGTCATCCGCGCTTCAGCGCGGCCCAGCGCCTGATCGCCTGGGGAGAACTGGTGGAGGAACCTCTTGCCTCGTGACGCTGATGGCGGGCGGATGCCCAGGTGGCTCCGCGCGACGCTGCTGGTCGTGCTGATCGCCGTCGTGGTCGTGATCCTGTTCACGACGGTGTTCCCGTGGGTCGAGCAGCGACTCGAGGACCCGACGCTGGGGGCGGCGGTTCAGCTGGTACGGGCACCGAGGTAGTCGGCGAGCGACCGGAGCGCGACGGCCGTGGATTCGGGCAGGGGCAGGCGCTCGAGCTCGGCGAGGCTGGCCGCGACCTGGTCGGCGACGTAGGCCTCGGCCGCGGCGCGGGCACCCGACGCCTCGAGGGCGTCGCGCACGTCGTCGGCGCGGGCCTCGTCGAGGTTCGGATCGCCGAGCGCGGCATCCAGCCAGCGCCAGGCGTCCGCGTCGAGCCGGGCGGCCGCCTCGGCGATCAGCAGGGTGCGCTTGCCCTCGGCGAGGTCGCCGAGGGTCGACTTGCCGGTCTCGGCCGTCTCGCCGAAGACGCCGAGCAGGTCGTCGCGGACCTGGAACGCGCGCCCCAGCGGGTCCCCGAAGCGCGCCAGCCCGGCCACGAGCCCGTCGTCCGCGCCACCGAGGACGGCGCCCACCTCCAGCGGCCGGGCGACCGAGTACCAGCCCGACTTCATGGCCGCGATGCGCTCGGCGAGGGCGCGGTCGGTGGTGCGGCTGGTGGCGGCCCACAGGTCGAGGTACTGGCCGGCCATCACCTCCTCGCGGAGGCGCGTGAACGTGCCGAACGCGGCGAGGAGCCGCTCGGGTGCGACCTCGGCGGCAAGGAACAGCTCGTCGGCGAGGACGAACGCGAGGTCGCCGAGCAGGATCGCCACCGCCTCACCATAGGCCCGGGCGTCGCCGTCCCATCCGGCGTCGCGATGCATCCGTTCGAAGACGCGGTGCACGGTCGCCTCGCCCCGGCGGCTGTCGGCGCGATCGATCACGTCGTCGTGCGCGAGCGCGCAGGTGTGCAACAGCTCGAGCGCGATGGCGGGCCCCATCACGCGGGCGTTGCCCTCGCCACCCGCGGCGGCGTGCCCGAGGAGCAGCAGGACCGGCCGGATCCGCTTGCCACCCCGGACAAATGACCGCAGCTCGTCCCCGACCGGCGCGAGCGAGGGGTGGTACTCGGGCAGGCGCGCCAGGCGATCGCCGAGTGCCACCTCCAGTGCGACGTCGACCTCGGCACGCAGGTCGCGCAGCGCGGAGGGAGCGGCGTTCACGGCGGTCCTGACGATGGGCCGGGCACACGCTAGCCGCGTCTGGCCCTACACTTCGGGGCTCGTCGTCCCATTTTCCGTTCCAGGAGTCCGCGGTGGCCGGACCGCCGGACCCGGCGTCGCTCGAGCGCCCCTGGCTCGAGGCCTACCCGCCGGGCGTGCCGCCGACGTATCGCCTGCCGGCGGTGGCCCTGCCCCGCCTGCTCGACGACGCGGCCCGCGACTTCCCCTCCACGCCGGCCCTGATCGCCGACGGTGCGACCATCGACTTCGTCACCCTGCGCGAGCGGGTCGAAGCGGTGGCGAGCCGGCTCGCCGGGCGGGGCCTCGGGGTCGGCAGCCGCGTGCTGGTCGGACTGCACAACTCCGCTGCCGCGCCCGTGCTGTTGCTCGCGCTGTGGCGCCTCGGCGCCGTGGTGATCCCCGTGTCACCCGCCTTGCCCGCGGAGCGGCTGCGTGCGGTCGCCGAGGACGCCCGGGTCGACGCCGCGGTGGGAGCCCCCCGGCTCCTGCACGAGCTGCGGCAGCACGTCGCGCTGCCGCCGGTCGCGGTGTGCGTCACCGGCGGCGAGTGGCCGGCACGCACGCGGCGCATCCGTCTGCCCCGCCGTCCGGTCCGTGGTGGCGGTGACCACGTCACCCTCGCGGACCTGCTCCTCGAGGACGCGTCGACGCCACTGCCGCCGGTCGTCGCCGCCGACGCCGAGGCCGCCTACGTCTACCGGGCGCGTGGCGAGGACCTGCGGGGGGTCGTGCTCAGCCACGCGAACCTCGTCGCCAACGCGTTCCAGGCCCGCCTGTGGGTTCCCGACGTCCAAGCGGGACGCGAGCGCGTGCTGGTCGCCGATCCGTTGCACGAGGTCCTGCCGCTGACCCTCGGCCTGCTGGCGGGCCTGCTGTCGGCGGCAACGCTGGTCCTGGTGGACCGCCCCGAACCGGGTGAGCTGGCCCGGATCATCGAACGCGAGAAGCCGACGCTGTTCCCCACCGTGCCGGCCCGTCTCCACGCCCTGCTGGCCGACCGCGACGCCGTACGGCGCGACCTGACGTCGCTGCGGGTGTGTGTCGCCGGCGGCGCGCCGCTGGACCCGGGCTTGGCCGCCGAGGTCGAGCGGCGCACCGGCGGGGCGCGCGTACGGGAGGGGTACGGCCTCGCCGAGGCCGCCCCCCTCACCCATGCGCAGCCGGTCTACGGCCGGGCGACGTTCGGCACCATCGGCCTTCCGGTGACCGGCACCGTGGCCGTGGTCGTCGACCCGGACGACCTCGGACGCGTGCTCCCGCCGGACACGCCGGGCATGCTGCTCGTGCACGGGCCGCAGGTGGCGCAGGGCTACCTCGATCGTGACGAGCTCAGCCGGGCCACCTTCGTGGACGGGTGGCTGGTCACCGGTGACCTGGCGACGGTCGACGCCGACGGGGTCTTCACCCACGTCGGTCGCGTCGAGGAGGTCGTCAAGCGCGAGGGCCAGTTCGTCTCGCCCCGCCACGTCGAGGCGGCGCTCAGCCGGCACCCCGCCGTCGCGCGAGCGGGCGTGGTGACGGTGGGTGACCTGCTGTTCGGCGCGGTCGTGCCGCGCCGGCGCGGGCGGGTGCACAGCGACGCCATGGTGGAGCACTGCCGGAATCTTCTCGACCCCGTGGCCGTTCCTGATCGCGTGATCGCCGTGGACCGGCTTCCCGAGACCAGCGCCGGCGACCTCGACCGCGACGAACTGCGACGCCAACTGGCGGGAAGGTGACCGACATGGGTGGAACCGCGCCGCGCCCCCGGCTGCTGGTGGTCGACAACTACGACTCCTTCACCTACAACCTCGTGCAGGAGCTGGGTGAACTCGGCGCAGACGTCGAGGTGGTGCGCAACGACGCGTTCACGCTCGACGAACTCGACGCCGACCTGCCCGACGGCGTGGTCATCTCGCCCGGCCCGGGGACCCCGGCCGACGCCGGTCTCTCCAACGACGTGGTTCGTCACGTCGCGGGCCGCCGCCCGCTCCTGGGGGTGTGCCTGGGGCACCAGTGCATCGGCGAGGTCTACGGCGGACGCATCGTGCGCGCCCCCGTGCTGGTGCACGGCAAGACCAGTCTCATCTACCACCGCCGTGAGGGCGTGCTCGCGGACCTGCCGGTGCCCTTCGACGCGACGCGGTACCACTCGCTGGTCGTCGACCGCGACAGCCTGCCGCCGGTGCTGAAGGTCACGGCCGAGACGTCGGACGGGCTGATCATGGGTCTGCGGCACCGCGAGCTCGAGCTCGAAGGGGTGCAGTTCCATCCCGAGTCCGTGCTCACCAGCGCCGGGATGCAGTTGCTCGGGACCTTCGTCGCCCGCTGCGCGGCGAGCGCTGCGAACGCCGAGGCCGCGACGGCGACCGTCTGACGCGTCAGTCCCCTGCGGTGTCGCGGAGGGCAGCGAGCGCGTCGTCCATGGTGGCCACGCCGATCACGGTCAGGTCGTCCGGCGCGGTGGTCATGGCCTGTTCGAACTGCGACTCGGGCACCAGGACGACGTCCGCTCCGTACGCGGCGGCGGCCAGCATCTTCTCGGGAACGCCTCCGACCGGGCCGACGCGGCCGTCGGCGTCGATCGTGCCGGTCCCGAGTACGAGCCGGCCCTGCAACAGGTCCTCGTCGCTGAGCAGGTCGTAGACGGTCAGCGCGACCATCAGGCCGGCGCTGGGGCCGCCGATGCGGGTGCCGGGGGCCAGGGCGACCTCGAACGGCAGCTCGATGTCGTAGACCGCCGTCTCGAGCTGGATGCCGATGCCCGGATGCTCCAGCCCGGGCAGCTCGCCCAGCCGGATCGAGGTCTGCACCGTGTCGCCGCCGCGGCGGATCTCCAGCGGGACCACCTCGTCGATCTCGCCCGCACGGGTCCGGGCCTGCACCTCCTCGGCAGCGACCACGTCCTGGCCGTCGATCGAGACGATGACGTCGCGTGGTTCGAGGACGCCTTCGGCGGGGCTTCCGGGCAGTACGGAGACGACGACCGGTTCGGACAGGATGCGGGTCTCGACGCCCGCCGCCTGGGCGCCGATCACGGTGGCGATCTCGAACTGGCGCCCGAACACCTCGCGTTCGCGGGCGAAGAAGGCGTCGCGGTCGACGTCGGGCGGGAACACCGTGGACAGCGGCAGCAGTCGCCGCTGGTCGGAGACGGCGGCCCGGAGCGCCTGCAGCGCCGGCTGCTGGCGCAGCAGGACGGTCAGCAGGGCCGTCTCCCCGTCGAGGTCGGTGGTCGTCGCACCCTCGATCTCGATCAGCGGCTCGATCTCGGTCGGGGATCCGGGCAGGTACTCCACGTAGGGCAGGGGCACCAGCACGGCCGCCCAAAGCACCACCGCGACGGTGGCGAGGTAGAACACCAGTCGCCACACCGATCCGCGGCGACGCTCGGGCGTCGGGGTGTCGGGGTCCGGCGACGGGGGGAACGCGTCCGGCGTGGAGACGTCGGACTGCGTCATGTGGCGGCCTCCGCGGTGGGCCGGGGTGCACGTCGGGCACCGTCGCGCCGCAGGGACGTCAGCGCCCGGGCCACCTCACGCTCGGTCACGACCGCGACGTCACGTCCGTCGTCGTGGAGGCGAACGGCGTGGACGCGCCCGGCGAACGCATCGATCAGGTCGCGCACGTCGTCGTCGAGACCCACCCGCGGCAGGTGGTCCACCCGCTGCAGCAGGTCGCGTGCCCGCCGGACGGCACGATCGCTCCGGTGCAGTTCGTCCACCTCGCGGACGGCGACGACCCCGACGAGGTGCCCGCCGTCCAGCACCGGGACGAGGCTGCGGTCCGGCGGCACCACGGCGAGACCATCGAGGGGATCGTCGAGCTGGACGGCCGGTGCGAGCGGACCGACCAGGTCGCGCGTGCGCCGACCGTCGAGCAGGGCGTCCACCTCGCTCTGCCGGATCTCGGCCCGCGCGGCCGACCACAGGAAGACGCCGACGGCGACCCAGATGAGGCCGCCGAACAGGCCCTCGAAGCCGGCGACCTGGACCGCACGTACCCCCAGCAGGACCAGCGCCGCGGCGAGCACCTGGCCGGCGCGGGCGGCGATCCGCAGCGCGCGACGACGGTCCTTGAGCAGCCACCACAGGCCCGCGCGCAGCACCCGGCCGCCGTCCAGGGGCGCGCCGGGGACGAGGTTGAAGACGGCGAGGATCACGTTGACCCAGGCCAGCAGCCCAGCGACCTCGGCGATCGGGGCGGCGACCGGCGCCGCGAAGACCCAGGTCGCGAACGTGCCGAGCAGTCCGAAGGCGGCACCGCACACGAGGCTGATCCACGGTCCGACCGCGGCGACGACGAACTCGTCGCGCGGCGTCTGCGAGCTCGCCCGCATCTCGGTCACCCCGCCGAAGAGGAACAGGGTGATGCGCTGGACGTCGAGCCCGCGGTGGCGGGCCTCGAGCGCGTGGGCGAGCTCGTGCGCCAGGATCGAGGCGATGAACAGGACGCAGCCCACCGCCGCCATCAGCAGGGCGACCGCCAGGTCGTTGCCGTCCCGGAAGCGTGCCGCGAAGAACCATGCCACGAGCGCCGCGAATGGCAGCAGCGACACGTCGAGACGGACCTCGACGCCGCGGACGTGGGTCAGCCGAACGGCGCGGGAGAACATGGCGGGACGGTACCCGCATCGCCGCCCGACGCGGACGCTCCCGCCTGCGGAGCCCCTTGAACCACGTCGGTCCGCGACGGTCGCAAAAGCGGTCGAGGTCCCCCCGTCGTCCGTCGGTGGAACCGGCCTGCGCATGCGGCCCCGCCGGGGGCTACGGTCAACCGCATGAAACTCGCTGACTCGCTCATCAACGACCTCATCGACTTCACGGACGAGCGGGGTGTGCTCTCGTTCTACGTTGGGCACACACCGGCTCAGGCGGCCGACCCACAGCCGACCCAACCCATCGAGATCCGCAACCAGGTCAAGGCGCTCAAGGCCAGGCTGGCTGACGGAGACCGCGACCTCGCGGCCGCGGTGGACAAGCGTCTCGACGCCATCGACGGCGAACTCGAGCGCTTCCTCGATCCCAAGGCACACGGCCAGGGTCGCGCCCTGTTCGTCGGTGTCGCGTCGGGCCGTACCGCCTCGGTGGCGCTGCAGATCCCGTTCAAGGAACGCGTCGTGCTGCACGACCGGGCGTTCCTGCGGCCCCTGGTCGCGGCCGTCGACGAGGGTCGACCGGCCGGCATCCTCGTGGTGTCGCGCAGCGGCTCCCGGCTGCTCGGATGGAAGGTGGGCGAGGCCGAGGAGCTGACCTCCGACGCCTTCGAACTCGGTGACGCGCAGACGGCCGACCGCAAGAGCGGTCCCTCCCCTGCGGCGCCTCAGATCCAGGGCCACGGCGTCGACCACAAGGAGATGTTCGAGCACCGCGTCGACGAGAACCGCAACCGGTGGTTGCGCTCCCAGGTCGAGGAGGTCCTCGGAACGGCCAAGGAACAGGGCTGGGACCGTCTCGTGGTCTCGGGTGGCGCGCAGCTGCGGGACTACGTGGCCAACCTGGTCGGTGACAACGACGGCCTGCGGGTCATCCACGCCGAGGCCGACTGGGAGCATCTGACGCCTGCCGCGATCTCGGCCAACGCCTGGCCGATCCTGCGCTCGGTCCACGAGGTCCGCGAGCACGAGCTCGTCGACCGGGCACTCGATCGCGCGCTGTCGGGCAACGCCGGTGCCGTCGGCCTGCGCAACGTCTGCGACGCGCTCAACGAGGGCCGGGTTGCGCACCTGCTCTTCGACGACCGCCTGCAGCTGACCGGCTTCCGCTCGTCGGAGGACACGCTGCACCCCGAGGTCGGCGGTCAGCTGGCGCAGTCCGACGGCGTCGAGTTCACCGAGGAACCGCTGTTCGTGGAACGCATGATCGAGAAGGCGGTCTCCACCGGTGCGGCGGTGACCCCCGTCGCGCAGTCACCGGCGGCCCCGCTCGGTGAGCACGACGGCGTGGCGGCGTTGCTGCGGTGGTGAGGCGACGATGGACGCACGGTCCCGCGGACTGAGAGCCGACGCCGACCGCGTCCTCGAGCTTCACGAGTCCGGGGAACTGCAGGCGGCGCTGGCCGCCTGCGACGCCCTCCTGGTCGCGGCTGCCGAGGGTGACCCGACCGATCCTGTGGTGCGCGAGACGCTGTTCACGGGCCGGTTCGAGCGCGCGCTGCTGCTGACCGAACTCGGAGAGCTCGAAGCCGCCGCGGCCGCGTACGGCGAGGCGGCGGTCGCTCCCGCCGACCTCGACGACCCCGATCAGCGCCACGAGATCGCCATGGCGCTGCTCAGCCGCGGAATCTGCCTGGACGCGCTCGGCGACCACCTGGCGGCGCTGCAGGCGTACGACCAGCTGATCGTCGCCTTCGGCGAGGCGCCCGACCCGGTGACCCACGACCAGGTCGTGCGCGGGCGCGTCAACCGTGCGGCCGCGCTGCTCGCACTCGACGAACTGCACGAGGCACTGACGGTGGCGGAGTCGTTGCGGGCCGATCTCGACCCGTCCGAGGCCTTGGAGGCGGAGCAGCTGGCCATGGCCATGCGGATCCGGGCGGCGGCGCTGCGGGGGCTCGACCGGACCGTCGAGGCCGCCGACGCCCTCGCCGAGGTGGTCAGCTGCGCGACCGACGACCCGGCGGCGCGGACGCAGCTGGCCTCGGCCCAGCGCGAGCGGGCGGAACTGCTGGCCGAGCTCGACCGGCCGGACGAAGCGGTCGCCGTGCTGGACGCGACCGTGCGCCGGCTCGAGGGTGATCCCGCCCCCGAGGTGGTCGAGGCCCGGCGCGAACTCGCGGTCGTCGAGGTCGGGCTCCTCGAGCAGCTCGGTCACCACGATCGCGCCGCGGCGTTGCGGGGCGAGATCCTCGGCGGCCACTGACAGCCACGGCGCCGGCGCTCCGGGGCCCCACGTACCCTGGCGCGCGTGCCGGCCGCCGCCGGTGCTTCCACGTCCCGGACCAGGAGCCGTACCCGTGCGCCTCACCGCCGACCGGCCCTTTGGTGCCGCGGTGGCGACGCGGGCGTTGCTCGTCGGGCTCCTTTCTTTCGGGTGGCTGTTCCTGCACGCGCTGCCCGCCGCCGGACACGCCTCGCTGACCGAAACGCTGCCGGCTGACGGCTCCCGGCTGGAGGCGGCCCCGGCGTCGGTGGTCCTGCGGTTCAACGAACCCGTCGACGCCCCGACCGACGGTGTTCGCGTCTACGACGCCGACGCGACGCGGGTCGACACCGGCCCGGCCGCGACGGCGTCACCCGGCGAAGTGGCGGTGGGCCTGCCGCCGTCACTGCCCGACGGCGGCTACGTGGTGACCTACCGGGTCATCTCGGCGGACAGCCACCCCATCGCCGGAACCGTCGCGTTCACCGTCGGCGACGCCGACGCGGTCGACGACGCGACCATCGCCGAACTGTTCGGCGGTGCCCGTTCGTCGTGGACGGCGGTCGTCGGTCCCGTCCTGCGTGCACTGACCTACCTCGGCGTGGTCGTGGCGGCCGGCAGCGCGGCGTTCGCTGCGTGGGTGGCCTCGGGCAGGGACGACCGCGAGCTGGCCTGGACCTGGGCGGTCCGGGGCGCGCTCCTCGCCGCCGTCACCAGCCTGCTCGCCGTACCCGTGCAGGCGGTCGCCGTCACGGGACGCCCGCTGACCGGGACGTTCCTGCCGGGCGGCGGCCTCGGCGAGACGCTGGTGTTCAGCTCCTTCGGGCAGGGCACGCTGCTGCGGCTCGTCGCACTGGCAGGGTTCGTCCTCGCCTGGCGACGCGTCGGCGCCTCCGACGAGGGGGGTGCGGCGCGTCATGCCGAGATCCTGCTGACGGGGGCGCTGGCGGCGGCCTCCTTCGCGCTGGACGGGCACCAACGGGCCGTCGAGCCGGTGTGGTTGCTCGCCGGGGCGGACGTCGTGCACCTGCTCGGCGCCGCCGTCTGGACCGGCTGCCTGCTGCTGCTGTTGCTCACCGTCCGCACGCGCCGGCTGGAGGACGATCCGGTCGCGGCGGCCGGGCTGGTGGTGCGGTTCAGCCGGATCGCCCTGTGGTCGGTGGTCGCGTTGTCGGCGGCTGGCGTCGCGATGTCGGTGGTGTTGGTGCGGTCCCCCCGTGCGCTGCTGTCCACCGGCTACGGCTGGACGCTGCTGGCGAAGCTGATGGTCTTCGCCGGCGTGCTGCTCGCGGCCGCCTACAACCGTTGGCGTCTCGAGCCCGCCATCGCCGCCAGGATGGCGCCCGCCGGAGGGGCGACCGACCTCGAACCGGCGCAGACCGAGCGCGCGGTCGTGCGCTCGCAGCGTGCCTGGTCGCAGCTGCGCGGCACGCTCGCCGTCGAGGCGCTCGGCCTGGCGGCGGTGCTGGCGGTGACCGGATTCCTGGTGATCCAGCGCCCGGCCGCCGAGGCGGCCGGCATCACCGGCGCCTACCACGTCACGGTCGCGCTGAACGACGACTACGACGTCGACCTGGTGGTCGACCCCAACCGGGTCGGCCGCAACGCGCTGCACGTCTACGTCCTCGACGACACCGGCCGCCCCGCCGACGCCGTCGAGGAACTGCGGCTCGAGCTGACCTACGTTCCCGAACAGATCGGTCCCATCGAGATCGAGCCCTACGTCGTCGGGCCCGGCCACTGGACCGCCAACGTCGACGACCTGCGCTTCCCCGGTGCGTGGGAGGTCCGGGTGGTCGCCGGCATCGACCGGTTCACCGAGGCCGACGCGCGTGTGCGTGTCGTCGTCAACCCCTAGGAGTCCTGCGTGTCACGTCAGCGAACCCTCGTCCGGGGGGGCGCGGCCGCCCTCGTCGCCACCGCGCTCGTGGCCGCACCGGCCCTCGCCCATCCGTTCGTCCGCGGCGGTGAACTCCCGGTCGACTCCCTGGCGACGATGACGCTCGCGATGGCCCACGGATGCGGCGGCCACGAAGGGGACGAGATCCCCACCCTCGAGGTCGCGCTCGAGGTTCCGGACTGGCTGCGCATCGTCGAGGTGGCTCCGACCGACGGTTACGAGGTCGAGTTCGAGGAGACCACGGCCGGTGCCACCTCGGTCGTGGTGTGGACCGCGGACGGGGCGGGCGTCCCCGCGCCGACGTTCGACCTCGACGTCGTCGCCTCCGGTGAGGAGGGCGACCAGCGCCACCTCGCCGTGTTCCAGGGCTGCGAGGGTGCCAGCTACCGCTGGGTCGGAACCCCCGACGAGCCGGCCGACGACCCGGCCGTCTCGGTCACGCTGACGGCCGCCGATCCCGCCGCCCCACCACCGCCGGAGGCACCGGCTGCCGACCTCGACGGCGGGTCGGACGGCGATCCCGACGCCGCCCCCGACGCCGCGCCCGAGACCGACCCGGACGCGCGGGCCGAGCCGGACGCCACGACCGACGATGCCGAGGACGCGGCGGACGCCGACGCACCCGACGACGCGACCACCGGGGAGGGCGAGGTCACCGACAACGACGACGGGACGGCCGCGGCGGGCGACGATGCCGACCGCTCGCTCCTGCCCGTGATCGTCGCGGTCGCCGCGGTGCTGTTGCTGGCGGGCGCGGCCCTGCTCCTCGCCCGTCGCCGGCGCATGAACGGCGACGCGCCATGAGGGCCGCGCGACGCCGCGGTCTCCTCGCGGCGCTCACCGGGACCGTGCTGATGCTGTCGGCCGCGCCCGCGGCCGCCGACCCGGCCGGACCGACCCACTACGACTCGATCGTGACGGGCGTCGAGCCGGGGGACGTCCCGGTGTCGGTCGAGATCCTCGGCGGTGACGCCTTCCTGGTCCTGCACGTCGAGCCCGGTGTCACCGCCGAGGTGCCTGGCTACGAGGGCGAGCCCTACCTGCGGTTCGAGGCCAATGGCAACGTCCTGGTCAACGAGCGGTCACCGGCGCGATGGTTCAACGACGCCCGTTACGGCGAACTCGAGGTCGACCTGCCGCCGCATGCCGACGCCGATGCCGAACCGGTGTTCACCCTCGTCGCCGACGACGGCACCTATGCCTGGCACGACCACCGCATCCACTTCATGAGTCCCAGCCTGCCGCCGCAGGTGGACCCGACCGCCGGCAGCGTGCAGGCGGTGACCGACTGGCGGGTACCCATCGTCGTCGACGGCGAGTCGGTCGAGATCCTCGGCGAACTGCGTTGGGTTCCCGGCCCGTCGCCGCTGTACACCGGGCTGCTGATCGCCGTGGCGTTGGCCGGCGCTGCCCTGGTCGTTGCACGACGCCCGACGGCCACGCCGGTCGTCGCCGCGGTCGCCGGCGTGATCGCGCTCGGTGTCGGCGTCAGCGAGGTGGCGGGTCTGCCTGCCGGCACGGACGCACAACCGATGCTCGTGGTGTTGCCGGCAATGGCCCTGGGACTGCTGCTGTTCGGCTGGTTGCTCACCCGACGCGGCGGGTCCGCCGACGTCCGGGGACCCATGATCGCCGCGACCGCCGGGATCCCGGTACTCGTCTGGGGAATCCTGCACCTCGCCACGTTGTGGCGCCCGATCGTGCCGGGTCCGCTCCCGATCGGGGTCGCCCGGATCGCCGTCGTACTCGCGCTCGCGGCCGGGGCCTCGGCGATCGGCAGTCTCGTCCGCGCCGTGCTGGCGGCCACGTCCCTCGACGCCCCCGAGGACCGCGCGACCATCTGAGGATGCTGGCGGTTGGGTGCGTCGTCCCGCGTCAGTCGCCGTCTTCGGGTGGGTCCTCGGTGGGGGACGGCTCCGGCTCGGTGGGCGAGGGTGACGGCTCGGTGGGCGAGGGCGAAGGTTCCGTCGGGGTCGGCTCCGGTTCCTCGGTCGGCTCCGGCTCCGGTTCCTCGGTCGGTTCCGGCTCGATCTCCTCGGGCCCGCGGCTGACGACGATGGTGATGATGTCGCCGCGCGGCCGACGCGTCCCGGCCGGCGGGTCCTGCCGGATCACGAAGCCTTCGGACACCACGTCGTCGAACTCGCGCAGGATGTTGACCTCGAACCCCTGCTCCTCGAGCCGGAACTGGGCCTCGGACTCGCTGTACTGCGTGACCGGCCGGACCACGACCTCCTCGCGGCCGGTGCTCACGACGTAGTCGATGCGGCTGCCGAGCGGCACCTCGGCGCCCGCCTCCGGGTCGGTCGAGATGATGCGTCCGGCCTCGACGTCGTCGCTCGGCTGGGGGGTGCCACTGCCGACCGCGAGCCCGGCCTCGCGCCAGGCGCGGAACGCCTCCTCCTCGGTGCGTCCCTCGACGTCGGGAACCGTCACCAGTTCCTCGCTGACCGAGACGACCAGGTCGACCTCGGAGCCCTCGGGGGCCATGGTGTCCGCGGACGGGGACTGGCGCAGGACACGTCCCGCCTCGCCGTCGGAGACCTCCTCGGTCACCTCGCCGCGCACGAACCCCTGCCGGGTGAGGATCTCCTCGGCCGCCTCGAGGGTCTGGTCGACCACGTCGGGGACCGCGACGCGGCGGGTGTCGTCGTCGAACATCCCCGCCAGCGCATAGGCGCCCCCGATCAGGGCCAGGATCACGAGCACCGCCAGCACGCCGTACAGGGCGCCCTTCTTGCGGCGTTCCTGCTCGTGGGAGGGCAGCGGGCGGGCCACCGCGGTCGGTGCGAGCAGGGCCGTCTCGTTCGGGGTCAGAACGGCCGGGGCCGCGACCGGGTTGCCGACCCGGGCGTTGAGCAGGTCTTCGCGCATCGCCCCGGCGTCCTGGTACCGGTTGGCCGGGTTCTTGGCCAGGGCGCGCATGGTGATGGCCTCGGCGGCCGGCGACACCGACGGCTCGAGTTCGCGTGGCGGGCGGGGCGGCTCCTGGACGTGCTGGTAGGCCACCGTGACGGCAGAGTCGCCGCGGAAGGGCTGCCGACCCGTCAGGGCCTCGTAGAGGACCACCCCGAGCGAGTACAGGTCGGAGCGCTCGTCGACCTCCAGCCCCTGCGCCTGCTCGGGCGCGAGGTAGGCGGCCGTGCCGAGCACGGCCGCCGTCCGCGTCACGTTCTCGTTTCCGACGGCGCGGGCGATGCCGAAGTCGGTGACCTTCACGGTGCCGTCGTCGGCGAGCAGGATGTTGCCCGGCTTGACGTCGCGGTGCACCAGGCCGCGGCTGTGCGCGTACTGCAGCGCGGCACAGACGTCGGCGACGACCTCGAGCGACCGGTCCTCGGTCAGGCCGCCGGCGTCGATCGCCTGCTGCAGCGAACGGCCCTCGACCAGTTCCATGACGATGAACGGCTGCAGGATGCCCGAGGCGGGGTCCACGTCCGGGGGGACCTCGGCGCCGGTGTCGTAGACCGCCACGAGATTGGGGTGGTTCAGCCGCGCGACGTGGCGGGCCTCGTCGTGGAACCGGTTGGTGAAGGCCTCGTCGTCGCGGAACCGGTCCAACAGCAGCTTGATCGCGACCTCACGATCGAGGGTGCGGTCATGGGCGGCCCAGACCTCGGCCATGCCCCCACGCCCGAGCGGGCGGCGCAGTTCGTAGCGGTCGACGAGCACGCGACCTTGGGACACCGTTGGCTCCGTGCCGGGGAAAGACGTCGGAAGCGACGAGAACGAGCGGGACGACCGCCGAGCGTAGCAATGGTGTCTGGGAGCCGATCGCTGCCGGGACCGCACCGGTCGGGGTCAGCGACCGAGGGCCGCCTGCATGACCGCGCGGGCGATCGGTGCAGCGATCTGCCCGCCCGTGGCGTCGTCGCCGGCCTCCGGCAGGACGACCGCCACGGCCACCTCGTCGTCGGCGAAGCCGACGAACCAGACGGTCGGGGCGCCACCGGTCTGCGCGGTCCCGGTCTTGCCGCCGACCGTGACCCCCTCGATCTGTGCCCGGGTGCCCGTTCCGTTCTCGACCACCTCGATCATCATGTCGCGAAGCTGGCTCGCGATGGCGCCATTGACGACCTGGCTGTCGAAGCGCCCCTCGTCCCAGGTGCGGGGGCTGGCCTCGCGGAGCAGGCGGCCGGAGGGATCACGGACCGAGCGCACCAGGTGGGGAGCGACCAGCTCGCCGCCGTTGGCCATCGAGGCCGCGACGATCGCCATCTGCATGGGCGTGGCCCGGACGTCGCGCTGCCCGATGGCGCTCTGCGCGGTCGAGGGCACGTCCATCGACTTCGGGATCGCGCTGCGTGCGACCCGCAGCTCGAAGGGTGGCTGGCGGTTGAAGCCGAACCGCTCCGCGATCTCGATCAGCTCGTCCTCGCCGAGCTCGACGCCGAGCCGGGCGAAGACGGTGTTGCATGACACCCGCATGGCGTCGGCCAGCGAAATCGTGTCCCCGTCGGCGCACAGGCCCCCGCCGAAGTTGCCGATGTCCGAACCGGTCTGGGGGACGTCGTAGGTGCCCTCGTCGGGGAAGGCCGTCTCCGGCGACAAGCCGTTCTCGAGGGCGGCCGCCGCCGTGAGCAACTTGAACGTCGAGCCGGGGGGGTAGGTCTCGGCGATGGCCCGGTTGACCAGCGGCCGTTCCGGCGCGTCGCGGAGGGGCTCCCAGGCCTCGCGGATGCCGGCCGCGTCGTGGGTGGACAGCGGCCCCGGGTCGAAGGTCGGGTTGGCGTAGCTGGCCAGCACCGCTCCCGTGCGTGGGTCGAGGGCGACGACCGCGCCAACCCGTCCCTCCAGCGCGTCCGCCGCCGCCTGTTGTGCCTCGGGGAGGATCGTGAGCTCGACGGTGTTGCCGGCCTGGTCGTCGGCGAAGAGCAGGCCCCCGAGGTTCTGCGCCAACACCTCGGTGGGTTGCCCGATCAGATCCTCGTTGAGTGCCGCCTCGAGGCCCGAGCGCCCGATGATGAACGAGTAGTACCCCGTGAGGTGGCCGTACAACGCGCCGGCCGGGTACTCGCGCAGGTACTGCAGGTCACCCTCGGTTCGGACCGAGCGGGCGATGGCTTCCTCGCCGACCACGATCGGGCCGCGCTCGATCTCGTACTCGCGGATCAGGAGGCGTCGATTGGCCGGGTGCGCCGTCAGGTCGTCGGCCTGCACGAGCGCGATGAGGTTGAGGTTGACGAACAGCACACCGAACAGCAGCAGGGTGAAGGTCGCGATGCGCCCGATCTGCTTGCTCATCCGCCCGACCTCGACCCGGCGCCCGCACGCCGTCGGGGGCCGGGACGGTCCTGGGCGCGCCCCCGCGCGGCCCCGCGGGACTCGTCGCTGATACGCAGCAGCAACGCGATGAGCACGTAGTTGCCCAGCAGGGACGAGCCGCCGTAGGACACGAACGGCAGCGTGATGCCGGTCAGCGGCACCACCCGGGTCAAGCCGCCGATGATCACGAACGTCTGCAGGGCGATGGTGACGGTCAACCCCAGCGCGAGCAGGGTGCCGAACTCGTCGCGGGCGGTCAGCGAGATCTTGTAGCCGCGGACGACCAGGAGCAGGAACGCGACGAGGACCGCGGTCGCGCCGAGAAGTCCGAGCTCCTCGCCGATCACCACGAAGATGGCGTCGGTGGCGCTGAAGGGCACGTCCTGCGGGCGTCCACCGCCGAGCCCCGCACCGGTCAGCCCGCCGGTGCCCAGGGCGAACAGGCTCTGCGCGAGCTGGTAGCCGGCATCGGTGACCTGCGACCACGGATCGAGCCAGATCGACACGCGGACCCGGACGTGCGGGAACAGCGCGTAGGCGATCCGGCCGCCGATCGCGAAGGCGACCAGCCCGAGCAGGGGGTAGGCGGCCCGGCCCGTCGCCACGTACAGGACGGCGAGGAAGGCGCCGAACAGCAGCAGGGCCGAGCCGAGGTCGCGCAGGCCGGCCATGACGACCAGCGCCATGCCCGTCGCCAGCAGCACGGGAGCGAGGTGGCGCGGCGGCGGGATCAGCAGCGGCCCGAGCCGCTGGCTCGCCACGGAGAGCAGCGCCCGCTTGCGTTCGAGGTAGCCGGCGAGGAAGGCGACCATCGTCAGCTTGGCGAGTTCGCCGGGCTGGAACCGCATACCCAGCACGTCGATCCACAGCTGCGCGCCGTTGATCGTGCCGGCGGTGAGGCCCGGCACGAGCGGCAGGACCAGCAGGACCAGCGTCAGCAGCCCGAAGGTGTACTGGTAGCGCGACAGGGTGCGGACCGCCCGCACGAGCACCAGGATGGCGCACATCGCCGCCACCGACACCGCCGTCCACAGGGTCTGGGTCGTGGCGAGGTCGCTGCCGGCGGCGAGGTCGACCCGGCGGACGAAGACCAGGCCGAGCCCGTTGAGCAGGAACGCCAGCGGGAGCAGGGTCGGGTCCGCGTCGGGCGCGGTCGCACGGACCACGACGTGGGCGACGATCGCGATGACGGTCAGCGCCACGCCGGTGATGATCGCGCTGGGCGGCAACTCCGGGCTCTGCGACCAGCCGAGCAGCACGCTGGCCGCCACGGTGATGACCACGGCGAAGGCCAGCAGCCGCGCCTCGGTCGAGCGCAGCTTGTTGCCCGAGCGGCGGGCATCACCGCGACCGGCGGTTCCGGTCGCGGCGCTCACGGCTGCTCGGCCGCGTCGTCGCCGGACCCTCCGGCGTCCCCGTCGGTCGAGGAGTCGGGCTCGCCGTCCGTCGCCTCGCCCGTCCCGCCGTCCGTCGCCTCGTCGGACGGGGCGTCACGTCGCGGCGCGCCGGCGACGATGCGCCGCGCGACGTTGCGGTCGGGGGCGTGGATGCCGTCCTCGAGCGCCGGCTGGTACCACGCCGGCACGTCGTCGAGCGTCAGGTCCGTGCGCTCGACGATCCTGGCCAGGTTCCACGTCCCGATCGAGACGTCGACGCCCTGGTAGATCACGACCTGCTCGTCGTCGAGACCGACGAAGTACTGCTGCGACAGCAGGAACCGGCCGCCGACGAACACGATCCCGGCCAGCACGGCCAGCCCGAGCAACACGCCGAGGACGCGTCCGACCCAGCCACGCGAGCTGCGGTCGTCGCCGCCGTCGTAGACCCGCGACCCGGCGCGTCCGAGTGCGCCGTAGTTGCCCAGCCGACCAGCCCAGTCGCCCGAGCCCGCGTCCTGCCGCGTGCTGATCGTGACGGGAGCGCCGCCATCGCGACGCTCCCCCGAGCCGGTCGCGCCGGACGCGGCCAACCCCGTGGCCGCGGCGGCACCGCCGCGTTTGGAAGGCGGCGGCTCGTCCGGGGCGTCGGGGTCGCAGCGCAGGATCACGACCGTGATGTTGTCCGGCCCGCCGCGCGCGTTGGCGGCCTCGATGAGCCGTTCGATCACGGTGTCGGCGTCGTCGCCGTTGCGCAGCTCCTCGGCGATGTGGTCGTCGTCGAGGACGCCGGTCAGGCCGTCCGAGCACAGCAGCACCTGGTCGCCGGGCTCGATGTCGATGGTCATCGAATCGACCTCGACCTCGTGGGAGACGCCGATGGCGCGGGTGATGATGGACCGCTGCGGGTGCTTCGCGGCCTCTTCCCGGGTGATCTGGCCCTCGTCGATCAGGTGCTGGACGAGGGTGTGGTCGTCGGTGAGCTGGCTGAACTTGTCGCCGCGGAGCAGGTAGGCCCGCGAGTCGCCGACATGCGCGACGTGCAGGCGCCTGCCCTCGATCATGGCGGCGGTCAGCGTGGTGCCCATGCCGCGGTAGCGGGGCTCGTCGTCCGCCATGCGCGAGACCGTGTCGTTGGCCTCGATGACGGCGTCGCGGAGGGCCCCGTCGGCGTCGTCGGTGTCGGCGAAGACCTTGCCGTCGAGCGCCTCGATCGGTTCGAGCGCCTTGGCCGAGGCGATCTCGCCCGCGAGGTGGCCGCCCATGCCGTCGGCGACCGCGAACACGCTCTCGGCGACGAGGTAGGAGTCCTCGTTGCCCTGGCGGACGCGGCCGACATGGGTGCCGCCCGAGGCGATCATGCGCTTCATCGGCGCACCTCGATGCGGGTCTTGCCGAGCCGGACCTGGTCGCCGTCGGCGAGCGGGGTCGGCCGGGTCACCTTCGCCCCGTTGAGGTAGGTGCCGTTGGTCGAGCCGAGGTCGCGCAGCGACCAGCCGCCGTCGTCGGGCAGGATCTGGGCATGCTCGTCGGAGACGTAGACGTCATCGACGACCACGTCGACGCCGGGCGAGCGACCCAGTGTCACGCCATGCCCTCCGAGCCCATGTCTGCGCGTACCGCCCTCGGGTGCGTGGACGACGATCTCGCGGGGAACCCGGCGAGACTTCCGCGAAGAGGGTGCCGGGGCGGCCGACTTCGGGCGCGCAGCGGGCGGCGACGTGCGACGGGGGCCGTACAGGTCGATGACGACCGCTCGCAGCGTCCTGGCGAGGAACAGGTACAGCAACAGCAGCAGCCCGAACTTGAGCACCGTCAGGAGGGCAACCGTCACGCCGGCCCCTCCACGAGCTCGACCACGGCGTCGCCGAGCTCGACGCGGTCGCCGACCGCGACGGGCTGCTCGGCCGCCTGCACCCCGTTCACGCTGGTGCCGTTGGTCGAGTTGAGGTCGACGACCCACCACGTTTCGCCACGCCGCACCAGCGCGGCGTGCTCCCTCGAGACCGTCGTGTCGTCGAGGGTGACGCTGCAGTTCGTCATGCGACCCAGGGTCAGGCGTTGACCGGTGAGCGGGAACGTGGCGCCCTTGTTGGGTCCGTTGGCCAGTCGCAGGTGCAGCGTCGCGCGCGGTACCGGCGGGACCACCTGGGTCTGGTCGAGCCCGGCCGGGGCGTTCGCGGACGGTGGACGCGTCGCCGGTGCGCGGGAACCGCCGCGCAGGCGGGCGCCCGACGGCGCCGAAGGATCGACCACCTCGACCCGACCGGCGAGGTCGTACATCCCGAACCGGACGTCGTCGTCGACCTCGATGCGCACCTTCACCGGGCCGCGCAGCGACCAGCCACGGTCGGCGCTGGTGCGCACGACCACCTCGGCCAGCTCACGCGGCAGCGAGGCACCGAAGGAACTCAGGCGGTCGTGGTCGCGTTCGCTGACGTGGATGCGGTAGACGTTTGGCACCACGACGCCGTCGGCCGTGACGTGCTGGTTGTCCTCGGCGTAGCGCTGTAGCGCCTTGGCCAACTCGACGGGCTGCAGGCCGGAGCGGAATGCGCGCGCGAAGAAGCCCTCGACGGCGCCCTCGAGGCGTCGCTCGAAGTCCTGTAACACGCCCATTGCTGTCCGACTCGGCTGTAGACCCTTGGTTCCGCGCGGTGTCGCGAGGCCCCGGTGGTGCGGTTACCCGGCCGAGATCGGCACCTACGCCCGCTTGCAGAGTTCGCGCGGAGCCTAGCTGAGCGCTACAGGGATTCACTTGTCCGAACGTCGCACGGCACTTCTCGTCCCATCGCATGCAGGTCGGCGGGTGCCCCGGCCGCGACGTTGCCGTCGTCGTCGGGCGGGTGGTACCGTCCGCGACTCCACCTGGGCGGGTGGCGGAATTGGCAGACGCGCACGGTTCAGGTCCGTGTGTCCGAAAGGACATGGGGGTTCAAGTCCCCCCTCGCCCACCCACCGACCGCGCCACGCGGTCCACCAACGGGAGACGCTGTCGGCGTCTCCCGTTCGCGTTGACAGCGGCCCTCCTGGGACCGCTCGGCGGTCGCGAGCTCGACGCCTCGAGCGGTTGACGAACCGGCGCGGGCGAGCGCACAGTCGACGCGAGGGGGTGGGCGGGCCCCCGGAGCTCGTGAGGTGGACCATGCGCATACTGGTCACCGGTGCGACCGGCTTCGTCGGGGCGCACACCGCGGCCGCACTCACCCGAGACGGACACCAGGTCCGTGCGCTCGTCCGCTCCCCGGAGCGGCTGCCTACGGCTCTCGGTCCCCTGGGGGTGACAGGGATCGAGCACCTGACCGGCGACTGCCGTGACCCGGTGGCCGTCGATGCGGCGCTCGAGGGCTGCGACGCGGTGGTGAGCGTCGCCACCGTGTTCACCTGGGCGGCGCGGGAGCAGCGGCACCTGGTCGAGACCAACCGCGCCCTGGCCGAGGTGGTGCTGACGCGGGCGGTCGAGCGCGGTCTCGATCCGGTGGTGCACGTCTCCAGCTACGTGGCGCTCGATCTGCGCCACGGGCCGATCGGCGAGCAGAGCCCCGTTGCCTCGTCGAAGGTGGGGTACAGCGCTTCGAAGGCGGCACAGGAGATGATCGCGCGCCGGTTGCAGGACGACGGAGCGCCGGTCGTCATCGTCTATCCGGGCGCGGTGCTCGGTCCCCATGATCCGTACCTGGGCGAGAGCAACGCGCTTGCGCTCTCGCTGGTGCAACCCCGGCGGCCGCAGGTGCTGCCCGGGACGCTGCCGTGCGTCGACGTCCGCGACGTGGCCGCCATCCATGCTGCGGTGCTCGAGCCTGGTGGTGGACCCCGACGGTTCATGGCCACCGGGCACGATCTCGACCTGGACCAGCTCGCGCGCGGGCTCGCCGAAGCGGCAGGGCTTCCGATCAGGCCGGTCCACGTTCCGCGCTGGGCGTTCCGCGCCGTGGGCAGGGGGATGGATCTCGTGGCGGCGCTCACGCCGCTCGCCCCGTCCGGGAGCTCGCACGCCGTCGAGGTGGTGCTCGGGCACGCAGGCGTCGCATCGAATCGGGCTGCGGTGGAGCTCGGCGTCGGCTACCGGCGGCTCGAGGAGACCCTGGGTGACACGGTCGCCTGGCTTCGCGAGGCGGGCCATCTCACACGGACGCCGGACAGGGCTCATCGACTGGTGAGGGCCCGAACGTCGTGACCCCCGGGCCGCGGCGGAGCGGTGAGGGGAACCGGTCGCGGGGAGGCCATGTCGCGGCTTCGGCTCGAGGTCGCGTCGCAGGCGCATACGTGCGGGATCGGCGCGACGAAGAGCTGCTGGCGTGACACGGCCGGCCGGCGAGGACGCCGGCCGGCCGCGTGTCCGGACCTGCTTCAGCGATGGACCACGACGATCACCCCGTCGGGTGCCTCCATGCCGCCCATCGCGGCGTAGAGGCGTTCGTGCTTGCCGTGACCGGCGATCTCGAGTGCGCTGACGGTGGTGTCAGCCTCGTAGAAGACGCTGACGGTGCCGTTGCGGATCTTGCTGATCCGGCCTGTCATGGCCTCGAAGTCGGTCGCCAGCTCCGCGACGTAGATCGTGCCGTCGCGGCTGATCGCGAGATCGACGGCCATCGTGAAGCCGGTCGCGACCTGGGTCACCTCGCCCGTCTTGCGGTGGACGCGGAACACCGAACCGCTTCCCGGCAGCTCCGGGCCGCCCGGCAACGAGCTCACGTAGTAGTGACCGTCGGGACCCACCTCGACATCGGTCGGCACCGGCTCACCCCAGTAGGTCGCGCCGACGGCACACGCCGGCAGACCGAACTCCGCCGCGAGCTCCTCGGTGACCAGGTTCGGCACCGGCGGCAGCACGGCCACCGTCGAGATGGTCCCGTTCCGGTGGACCCGCAGGATGGCGTTCGCCGCGGCGTCGGCCACCAACCAGCCGCCGCGGTCCGTGGTGACGGCGTACGGGTTGGATTCGAGGATGCCCGTGTAGACCGGCGGGATGAACTCCGGCAGCTGCGCGGCGCAGGCCTCGTCGAGGTCGCGGAAGCCATAGGTGTTGATCTGGTCAGGGTTGTTCTGCTGTTCGTAGAGCCACAGGTCCGCCAGCGTCTCCTGCTGGCCGTTGGGCCGCAGACGTTCGAGCGTCGCCTCGATGTCGGGCAGCTCCTCGCCCGGTTCGCCCGGGGTCTCGAGTTCGGGCTCCTCCACCGGCTCGGGGAAACGTGTGACCGTGAACACGACCTCCTTCCTGCCGTGGACCGCGACGCCGCCGCCGACGGGACCCTCGAACAGGGTGCGGACCTCGCCTCCCCGGGTCAGCTGCGTGAGCCGGCCGGCGAAGACCTCCGCGACCGTAATGGAACCGTCCTTGCTCACGGCGAAGCCGAGCGGTCCGAGCAGCCCGTCGAGCAGCGGGTCGCTGAGGTGCACGCCCTTGTGGTGCTTGGCGTCCTTGCCGTGCTTGTCCTTGCCGTGCTTGTCCTTGCCGTGTTCGTCCTCGTGGTCGCGGTCCCCGTCGACCTCGTCGGGCGCGACCTCCTTGACCTTGTCATCGGCCCCGTTGTGCGCGGCTGCCGGCGCCAGGCCGAAGCCGGACAGCGACAGGATCAGCGTTCCCGCCGCCGCGACACGCCATCTGTTGCGTCGTGCCATGCGTCTTCCCCCCAGTCGTGCGTGCGCGTGGGCACGCTCCCGCGACCCCACGCCGTGGGGCCGTCCCGTCCGCCGGCATCACCAGCGGCCGACCCGACGCGTTCTCTCGTCACTCCCGTGAGGCGATGACGGTCCCTGAGGATGGTCAAGCGCCGCCGTCGGGCCGTGCCGACGAGACTGCGCCCCGGCGTCGCGCTGGTCAACCGTCCGTAACCGACCGTGGCTGGACCGGACGGCCGCCACCACGTCCGGTGGTCGGCCGAGCGAGGTGCGGCCAGCCGCTCACCCGGACCGCACGAATCCGGCGAAATGGACACCAGAAGCGAAGGGCCGCCGCTTCGAGGCATGGTGAAGGGCCGGTGGTTTCCCACCGGCCCTTCACGCGACCCACCTCTGGGAGTCGTGGCGCCTGCTCAGGTCAGGCGTGGCTTGGGTCAGAAGGCGACGGCGTCGCGGCGGAGCTTGAGGACGACCAGGCCCAGACCGATCAGGACGGTGCCGACCGCGAGGGCGAAGGCGGAGAAGGCGTAGGAGAGGATCCCCAGGCCGAGCACGGTGGTCAGTGCGGTGGCGTTGATCCAGCTCATGCGGGCGGCGTTTTCGACCATGACCGGTTCGCCGGCGTCGTCGAGGACGACGTCACCGTTTTCGTCGAGCTGGGGGATCATGCGTTCCATCTCGGCGTAGCGCAGCCCTTCGGTGCGGTCGAGCTGGTGGTGGGTGATGATGTCGGACTGGGCCCACATCGACAGCGGTCCGCGGACGGGGACCTCGGCGAACACGGCGTCGTCTGGGGTGGTGATGTTCTCCACGGCGGCGGTGCGGTAGGTGTAGACCGCGCCGCCGATGCCGCCGATGGCGGAGAAGGCACCGACGATGATGGCGGCGATGGCGACGAGGGTGAACAGCCGGCTGGGGCGCAGTTGGAGTTCGACGGCGGGGGTGGTGACCGGGCGGGTCTGGGTGGCGCTCATGGTGGATCTCTTTTCTGGGTGGGCACCGTAGGTGGGTGGTGCCGTTGAAAAGAGTGTCGTCGTGTCGGCGGGTGGGGTCGCCGGGCACAAGACCCGTTTCGGCTGCCGCAGGTCCCCAACCTGCCGGGACCTTCGGACCGTGCCGGACGTCACAGTTGGCGGCGCCCGCGTTCGATGACCGCGGCGCGGCGTGCCTCGACCGCGTCGGTGTCCACCGCGAGGGCGCGTCCGCGGCGACGCTCCCGTTCCAGCGCGTCTGCCAGCGGCACGCCGGACAGCTCACGATAGGTCTGCAGCAGTTCGGCGGTCACGACCGGGTCGGTCTCGGCGATGGCGTCGCCGACCGCCATGGCCGTCCGGAGCAGTTCGTCGTGCTCGACCACGGCATTGACCAGGCCCATCGCACGCGCCTCGTCCGCAGCGACGAAGCGGCCGGTCAGGCTCATCCCCATCGCGTCGCGCAGCCCGACGTAGCGCGGCAGCAGCACCGACAGGCCTCCCGAGGGATGGATACCGACCCGCGTGTGGGTGTCGGCGAAGCGCGCCCGCTCGGACGCGATGGCGAGGTCGCAGCACAGCACCAGCTCGAGGCCGCCCGTCACGGCGGCCCCGTTGACGGCCGCGATCGTCGGCGTGCGCAGTTCCTGCAGCGTCTTCCACGGGTCGGCGTCGAGGTGCTCGACCTCCTCGAGCACGAGGTCACCCGCGCCGACCGCCTCGAGGTCGAGCCCGGCGCAGAAGGCGGGGTCCACGCCGGTCAGCACGACCGCCCGGACCCGGTCGTCCTCGTCCGCCGCGCGCAGCTGCGCCACCAGGTCCTGCATCGTGGCGAGGTCGAGCGCATTCCGGCGCTCGGAGGCGTCCAGCGTCAGGAGGACGACCCCGTTGTTCGCGGGGGCGGTGGTGAGGCGGGACATGGCTGGCTCGCTGGTCGGAGGCGACATGGGATCGACCCGGGGAAGACTAAGGTCGGCGCTCGTGTCCCGAGTCACCGCCGCCGATCTCCGGACCGTTCGTGATGTCGCGATCGGTGGTGCCCTGGGAGCCCTGTTGCGCTCCGTGCTGGTTCTGCTGGCCGTCGCGGCGACCCGCGGCGAGCTGCTGGTCGTAATCGGGCTCAACGTCGTCGGCGCCTACCTGCTGGCACGGTTGCTGTCGGGGGCGGAGCGCGACGACCGGTGGAGGCGGCACGCGGCGTTGCTCGGCACCGGGCTGCTGGGCGCACTCACGACGTTCTCCGGGCTGGTGCTCCCGCTGGCGTTCCTCGCCGCGGACGGGGACCCCGCGGCGGCCGTCGCCTGGGGCTTCGGCAACCTCGGCCTCGGACTGGCTGCCGCAGCTGTGGGGCTCCGGGGCACGCCGTCGTGAGCGGCGCCGGGTTCGCGCTGGTCGCGGTCGGAATCGCCGTTGCGGGGGCCGCCGGTGCCGTGGTACGCCATCTCGTGCTCACCGTCGGATCCCGTCATGGGACCGGGGGACGGGCCGGTGCCACGGCGGCGTGCAACCTCGGCGGCGCTCTGCTGCTGGCCGCCGTGGTGGTGAGCGACGGCCCTCCGGTGGCGGTGGTGGTGATCGGCTTCGGCTTCTGTGGCGCGTTGACGACGTTCTCCACCTGGACGGTCGACGCGGTGCTCGCCTGGCGCAGCGGCCGACGCTCACGGGTCGCGGTCGCCCTCGTCGATCTCGTGGGTCAACTCACGGTCGGGATCGGCCTGGTCCACCTCGTGCTGCGGCTGGTGTGACGCCTGGTCAGCGCAGCGCCTCCACCAGCAGCACGACGGCCATGACGCCGAAGAGGATCGCCGACGTGTGCCGGACCGTGACCGGTGACAGGCGCTTCCAGAGGGCGCGTCCCAACACGACGGCGAGCACGCCGGCCAACGTCATGCCCAGCGTGGCCCCGATCCACACCCCCACCGCGGACGTGGTCGCCGCCAACGCCAGCGCCGCGACCATCGTCTTGTCGCCGAGTTCGGCCAGCGAGATCCCGGCGACGACCGCGACGAATCCTCCCTGCCCGCCGGCGGCCCGCTCGGCGTCGTCCTCCTGCGGGTCCTCGCGCCAGGTACGGACCGCGAACACCGCGAACAGCGCCGACGCGGCCAGCAGCAACGGGCGCGTGGGCAGGGTGGTCCCGAGCACCGAACCGACGACGACTGACACGCCCATCGTCAGGGCCGAGGCCGTGGCCACCGCGCCGATCAGCAGCGACGTGCGGTAGCGCGACGCCAACGAGAGGGCGAGCAGCTGCGACTTGTCCCCGAGCTCGGCGACAAACACGGTCAGGAACGCCACGAGCACGGCGTTTGGCATCGTCGGGTTCCCTGCAGCGGTGTGTCGGGCGGTCCCGACGTCCGCGCGGGAACCTATCGACAGGTCTCGCTGCGGTCGATGGGGGCGCGCGGGCCGTCCGGGGACTGGCCGACGGGTCCGCCCTGCCGCCGACCGGAGGCCGCCGCGACGTCCTCCTCGGCCGCCTCGATGTCGGGATGCTGCGCCTCGGACTCCTGGTCGGCGTCGCGGCTCCCGCCCCGCTGTTCCGCGGGGTCGTCGCCGGTGATGAGCCAGCGCAGCAACTCGCGCGCACGGGCGTCGTCGACGATGACGTAGGCGGCCTCATTGATGTACTCGATCGAGCCGGTCAGGACGCGGCCGTCGATACCGCCCTGCAGCGTGGCGCGGTGCTCACGGACCAGTTGTTGGATGCGGTTCAGCGTCAGCGAGTCGTCGAGCTCGACCGCCCGGGCCACCGCCTCGGCGACGCGGTAGGTGCGTGCCGGGTCGTCGAGCACGCCGACGCTCGCCAACTCGTTGCGCAGTTCGCTGACGAAGCGCTGCTGTCGCCCCATCCGGCCGAAGTCGTTGTCGATGTGTCTCGCCCGCACGAACGCCAGCGAGTCGGCACCGTCGAGGCGGACACAGCCCGCTTCGAGGTCGAGGTTGGCGTTGTCGTCCTGCAGCGGTTCGTCGAGGTACATCGACACGCCGCCGAGCGCGTCGACGATGTCGACGAAGCCACGGAAGTCGACCTTCACCACGTGGTCGATGCGGACGCCGAGCCAGTCGCGCAGCGTCTGCACCACGCACGTCGCGCCGCCGCGACCGTTGCCTTCACCGATCGTGTACGCCGCGTTGACGCGTCCACTGGTGCCGTCACAACGCGTCATCAGCGTGTCGCGCGGGATGCTCAGCATCCGCACCTCGCCGTCGTCGGGGTCGAGCCGGACCAGCGAGATGACCTCGGTCCGTTCACCCTCGGCGTAGCCGGTGCCGAGCTCGACCCGCTCCTCGGGGGTCAGGACCTCGCGCGAGTCCGATCCGAGGACCAGCACCGTCAACGCATGCGGGTCGAGCTCGACCTCCTGGGTCGTGCCCCCGCTGCCGTCGCCGTCCCCGTGCCCGTTGTCGTCGTCGCCTTCGTCGGTGCCGCCGCCCGTGCCCGTCGGCGGTGCCGTGCCCAGACCGTCCACGTCGACCCGGTCGATCGAGGCGTTGAGCGACGAGATCGCCACGGCGGCGACCACCGCGAGGAGTGCGACGACACCACCGATGGCGAAGGCCACCTGGCGGCCGCGCCCGGTCGCAGGCTGACGCCCGTCCCAGGGCGCCCCGCGAATCGTGTCGGTCACCACAGTCCTCGTGTCGCTCGGCCGGCCCCGCGCAGCCGTCGATGCACAGGATGGTCCATCCTGCCCCGTCGTTGGGTGCCGTCGCCGGGGTCGTATGGCCGGCGGCCGGGCCGGAAGGGACCTTCGACCGGCGCATGACCGGCCATGCGTTGGGGGACCGTTCGTCCCCTGGGTTCAGCTAGCGTCCCTCGCCCGCCGACCCGGTCTGTCGCCTGTGCTTCCCGATCTGTTCCCGCTGACCGACGCCGGCTCGGTGTTCGCGGTTCTGCTCCTGCTGGTGCTGGCCGGCCCGATCCTGGTGCGCCCGCTGCGGCTGCCCGACCTCGTCGGTCTCATCGGCCTGGGCATGATCGTCGGCCCCAACGTACTCGGCATCGTGTCGGGGCAGGTCCTGATCCATGCGCTCGGGTTCGTCGGCCTGCTGTACCTGATGTTCCAGGGTGGCCTCGACCTCGACCTGGCCGGCTTCGCCAGGCGGCGGCGGGAGTCGGTCATCTTCGGCGCCGCGACCTTCGTCGTCCCCATGGTGGCCACCACCGCGGCCGCCGTCGCCCTGGGGCTGCCGTTCCTGGCGGCCGTGATCGTCGGCTCGGCGCTGACCAGCCACACCCCGCTGTCGTATCCGACGATCGCCCGCTACGACCTCGCGCGCAATCCCGCCGTGACGGCGAGCCTGGGGGCGACCCTGCTGGCGACGGTCGGGGCCCTGCTCGTGCTCGCCGTCGCGTCCGCCGGTGCGGCCGGGAGCGGGGGCTTCGGGTACTGGCTGCTGTTCACCATCGGGTTGGCCGGCTACCTCGTCGTCATGCTGATGGGCGTGCCGCGCTTCACGCGCTGGTTCTTCCGCGGCCTCGGCCAGGACCGGGAGGTCCGGCTGACCTACCTGCTGTCGGGCATGGTGCTCGCGGCGATCCTGGCCGGCGCCATCGGCATCGAACCGATCGTCGGCGCCTTCCTCGCCGGCCTGGCGTTCAACCGCTTCGTCCCCGACGGGACGGTCATCGCCGACCGGGTGTCGTTCCTCGGGCGATCGCTGTTCATCCCCGCCTTCCTCGTCAGCACCGGGATGATGCTCGACCCCGTCGCGCTGGTGACCGATCCCACCACGATCACGCTGGGCGCGGCGCTCGTCGCCGCCGAGGTCGCCTCGAAGTGGCTGGCGTCGTCGCTGTCCGGTCGCCTGTTCGGGTTCTCCGCCTCCGAACGGGGGCTGATGTTCTCGCTCAGCGTCGGGCAGGCAGCCGGCGCACTGGCCGCGGTGGTGGTGGGCCAGGACCTCGGACTGCTCGGCCCGGACGAGGTCAACGCGATCATCCTCGTCATCATGGTCACCGCGCTGCTGGCCGGCGTGAGCGCGGACCGCCATGCCCCCAACGTCGAACCGCCCGGCAACGAGGGACGTTCCCTCGGCAACCGGGTCCTCGTCCCCGTCTCCAACCCCAACACCGTCGAATCGCTGGTCCGGGTCGCCGGCCAGGTCGCGGGTCCCGACTCCGGTGCCGTGGTCGCGCTCAACGTGCTGCCCTTCGAGGCGACCCCCGAGCAGGTCCGCGCGCACCGCAGCCTGGCCTCGAGGGCCGAGCGTGCGGCCCTGGCCACCGGCGCCGAGGTACGCACCAGTGTCCGCATCGACGCCTCCATCGAGAGCGGCGTCCTGCACAGCGTCGTCGAACAGGAGGGCACCTGCCTCGTCATGGGGTGGGAGGGCCAGTCCCGGCGCAGTGGGCTGTTCGGCACGGTGATCGACCGCTGCGTCGCCATCTCTCCGGTCCCCGTGCTCGTCTGCCGGCCGGGGATCGACGAGGCCACCAAGCGGGTCGTGCTCGTGATCACCTCCGACGAGTTGGCCATCGGCACCGACCGTGGCCTGAGCCTGGCGGCCGACGTCGTGAACCGCCTGACGCGCCAGGCCGAGGTCCCGGTCCTCGTGGTGACCGACCTGTCCCGCGACGAGCTGATGCACCGTCTCGATGGCGCGTTCACCCCCGACGAGGTGATGACCGAACCGGCGGTCCTTCGGGCGTTGGCCAGCCGTGTCGGGGAGGGTGACGTGGTGCTCGCCATCACCCCCCAGGCCAGTAGTCGGCTCGGCCGGGGCGCGCACCGGGTCGCGCAGGCGGCGCGGGGCAGGACCGTGGTGGTCGCCGTCCCGAAGTGACCCTTCCGCGGTGCCAGGCGCGCGGAGGAACGATGCGGCTCGACCCGCCGTCGGTATCGTTTCCGCCGGCCGCGCCAGGGTGAGGCCGTAGCCGACCGCCATCCCTGCGTCCCACCCGAGGTCGAGGTGTCGTTCGTCCTGCCGCAACTGCCGCTCGAGCGACCCGGTCTGCTCTTCGCGGTCCTGACCGCAGCGATCCTGCTCGCCCCGATCCTCGCGCGCCGACTCCGGCTGCCCGAGGTCGTGGCCGTCGTCGTGGTCGGTTTCGCGATCGGCCCGACCGGACTGGGGCTGGTCGAGCGCGCCGGCGTGGTGGAGGTGCTCGGCAACGTCGGCCTGCTGTACCTGATGTTCGTCGCCGGACTCGAGCTCGACCTCGACGACTTCATCGAGCACCGGCGCGACTCGATCGGCTTCGGGATCCTGACGTTCCTGGTTCCCATGGCGTTGGGCACCGTGTCCTCGCTCGCCCTCGGCTACGACCTGCTGGCCTCGGTGCTGCTGGCGTCGTGCTGGGCCTCGCACACGTTGGTGACCTACCCCGCCTACCAGCGTGTCGGCACGATCGGCAACCGGGCCGTGGCGACGTCGGTCGGCGCGACCATCATCACCGACACGGCGGCGCTGCTCGTGCTGGCCGTGGTCGCCAGGGCGCACCAGGGCGCGCTCACCCCGGTGTTCTGGCTCACCCTGCTGCCGTCGATGGCGGTCGTCACCGCCGGCGTGGTCTACGGACTGCCTCGGCTCGCCCGGCGGTTCTTCAGCGGACGCGGCCAGGATCGCTCTCTGCGATTCCTGTTCGTGATGGTGGCGCTGTTCGTGGTGGCGTCCCTTGCCGAGATCATCGGCATCGAGGCGATCGTCGGCGCCTTCCTGGCCGGGTTGGCGCTCAACCGCAGCGTTCCCAACGGTGGCGCGCTCATGGAGCGCATCGACTTCCTCGGCGCGACCCTGTTCGTGCCGCTGTTCCTGCTCGCAACGGGCATGCTCGTCGACATCGAGGTCCTGCTGGAGCCGCGCACGCTGCTGGTCGGCGGCGTCTTCACGGCGGTGGCGTTGGTGGCGAAGTTCGGCGCCGCGTGGGCGGCCGGGAAGCTGCTGCGCTACACCGGCGCAGAGATCGGCGCGATGTTCTCGTTGTCGGCCGCCCAGGCGGCCGCCACCCTGGCCGCGATCGTGGTCGGGCTCAACGTCGGACTGATCGACGAGAGCACCGTCAATGCGGTCATGATGGTGATCCTGGTGACCTGCGTCGTCGCACCGGCGGTGGCGACCAGGTACGCGCCTCGCCTGCCGCGGCCCCAGCCCGTGCGCGACCTCGGCGAGGTGGTGGTGGTGCCCCTGGCGAACCCCGCGACGGCGCCACGGCTCATGCGGGTTGCCTCGGCGTTCGCGCGGGCCGACGGCGGCCTGGTGGTCCCGCTCATGGTGGTCCCCTCGGAGATCGACCGGGAGACGTTGCAGCAGGTCCGCGCCCTCGACGAAGAGGTGCTCCAGGTGGCCCAGTCGGCGGGCGCCGAGGCACGCAGCGTGCTGCGCATCGACGTCTCGACCGACGCCGGGATCGCGCACACCCTGGTCGAGCAGCAGGCCTCGTTGCTGGTCATGGGCTGGAAGGGCGGGACCGACCGGCACGGGGCCCGCTTCGGCGGCGTGATCGACCGGGTGCTGACCCGCGCGTTCGTACCCATGCTGCTGATCCGTGACGGCGACGTGCCGATCCGCCGCGTGCTGGTCGTCATCGACGAGAGCGTGACCGCGCCGGCCGGCAGGCCCGCGACGGAGCTGGCCCTCGCCGCCGCCCGGGTGCTCGCGCGCGAGGCAGGCGGCGTCCCCGTCGAGGTCATCGGCGCCCAGGACGACGTGGTCGACCGGCGCGTCGAGGAGCGGCTCGAGGTCGAGACCGCACACGACGAGCGGCGCCGATCGATCGTCGTCCGGGACCACGCGCAGGCGAGCGACCTCATCGTGGTGCCCACCGTCGCCGACGAGCGCAACCTCACGGCGGTGGCGGACCGGATCGCGCGCGCCGCCCCCGAGGGCGCCTCACTGATCATCGCGGTGGACAACTCGACCGCGGGCTGACGACGCGGCCCCCGCCGCGCGATGCGGCGGGGGCGGACGTCAGGCCGGTGGGGATGCGGTCAGCCGCGCCCGCGGCCGGCAGCCGCCTCGGGGCGCACCGACGCATCCGCGTCCTCGGCGTCGGCCTCGTCGGCGTCGTCGGACTCGTCGGTCTCGGGCCGGCGGTCCTGCGCGGCGGCGCGCTTCTCCTGCGCCGCCTGCCGGTTCTGCTCGGCGCGCTCCTGCCCAGCCGCTGCGGGCTCCGTGGGCGCGGCCGGACGCTCGGTCGTTGCCGGGTCCTGCGGTTCCCGCTCGGCACGGGCCTCGGCGGAGCGACCCCGCTGCTCGGAACGCCCCTCGCTGGCGGCGGCGGCGACGGCCCGGCCGAACTCACGGCTGCCGGGCTCGACCTCGCCGCTCTCCTTCACGGCGTGGACGGCGGCGGAACGGCCGCGGTCGCCCTCCTCGTCGCCGTCCTCGAGGTCGCCGTCCTCGAGGTCGCCGTCGTCCAGGTCGCCGTCCTCGACGCTTTCGGCGTCGAACCCGGACGACTCGTCGGTCTCGTCCGCGGCGGTCGTCTGCTCGACGGGCCCGGCGAGGTCGTCCGCGTCCTCACCTTCGTCCTGCTGCCCGGACGCGATCCGTTCGAGGGGATCGGTGGGGGGCGCCGGCTCGAGGCGGTCGGCGGCGACGACGCCGCCGGCGACGGTCAGGCCGCCGATTGCGGCGCTGGCGACGATCTTGTTGGCCAGGACGGCCAGCAGGGACTCAACGAAACTCACCGGTGATCTCACTCGCTCAGCGTGACCGGTCGGTCACGGACGGACACCTTCGACCTCGTCATCGTCCTTCGGCAGCATCCGGGGGCGTCACATCGTCGCCCCGCGCGCTTCCCGCACGGGTGGTCATGAACCGACGGTTTCCTTCTGGCGCGGGTGCAGACGACACCTGCCCGCCCTGGTTGCCGTCGGCCGGCGGGCTTGCGTCCGCGCGACCGGCTGCCTCGGGGCGATCACCGGCGTCGAATGCCGGACCCCGACCCGCGCTCCCGCTGGCATCCGGAGCGCCGCTGCCGCTGGCGTCTGGACCCGCGCCCGGCGGTACGGGCGGAGCTGCGGGGCGTCGGTCGGGCGCGGGTGTGGGCGGTCGCTCGGGCCGGGACTCGGAGGTGCCCTCGGGTCGAGGCCGGTTCGTCTGTGCGCTGCGGCCGGCATCGTGTGGGTCGGCGGCCGGGGGACGGTCGCCGGGCCGGGTCCGGGAGCCCGCGGGTAGGTCCGCCTGGCCCGACGGGACCTCGGCCGGTGGTCCGCTCGGGCCATCGGCGGCGCGCGACGGGGATCGTGCGGGACCGGACGCCGGGTCGTGCTCGACCGTTGCGCGGTCGTTTCCAGCGCCCTCCGGCGGGTCGACGTCGGTGCGTTCCGTCGCGCGACCCGGCGCCGTGGGTGCCGGCCCGGGTGGCACCTCGGCGGTCGGGCGCGGCAGCAGGATGCCGACCCTGGCGGCCGCATCGGCCGCCACCTGCTGAACCGGGGCCGGCAGCAGGCCTCCCAGGGCGAGCGCGAACACCGCGACGGCCGCCGCGACCCCGGCGATCCCGGATCGGCGCAGGATGCCGACGGGGCCCAGCGGCAGCTCGGCCACGATCGCACGGCGATGGCGGCGGGCGGTCATCTCGTCGGGGGGCGCCTGCAACCGGTCGGCGATCGTGCACAGGACGACCTCGACCCGCGGATCGTCCTGCGGGCCGGTGAGTTCGTCGAGCGGGTCGTGGTCGGTCATGGGCGGCGCAACACCTTCGTCCTCGGGCGGGTCATCGTCGGCCGCCTCCGAGTGGGGGCGGGGTGGGTTCGTCCGCCACGTCGGCGTCCGCGTGGCGCTCGCCGACGGCCAACCGTTCGCGCAGACGCGCCAGGCCGCGCTTGGCGAGTCCCTTGACCGCCTCGGGGTGGCGGTCGGTCACCGCTGCGATCTCACCGGTCCGCAGCCCGACGACCAGCCGCAGCACGAGCACCTCACGCTGGTCGTCGGAGAGGTGACCGAGCAGGTCCAACACGTGCTCCAGCGACAACCGCGCCAGTGCGTCCTCGTCGAAGCCGCCCAGCGCGGCCTCCAGCTCCTGCGGTGCACTCAGCTGCAACAGCCGCCGGCCGGCGCGTCGACGGACGTCGATCAGCCGCCGTCTGGCGATCGTGAAGACCCAGGCCCGGAACTGCTCCTCGGCGCTCCCCGTGAAACGTGGCAACGAACGGACCACCTCGAGGAAGACCTCGCCGACCAGGTCCTCGGGGTCTGGCGCGCCCTGGGCGCGGGCATAGCCCAGCAGGCGGGGCGCGAGGTCGCGGTAGATCGCGTCCCAGGCCGACTGCCGGCCGCGCCGGGCGGCCCGCAGGGTGTGGTCGAAGTCACGGATCGGGACGGCGGATCCTCTCGCGTGGTTGCCCTGCTCCATCGGCTCACCGGCCGACGGGGTAGAGCCACCGGTAGGCGGCGCGGGTGACGGCTGGCATGACCGCCCACGTCATCAGCGCCACCAGGACCGGGGTCACCACGACCGTCTGCAGCCAGGCCGGCCAGCCGCGGGTCACCGGGCCGAGCGCGACCGACGACAGCAGGAGCAACGGCACCAGGCCCAGCGTCGTCAGCAACGCCTGCTTCCATCGCGGTGGCGGCCCGGCAGGGGTGGGGCGGTCGGCGAGCGTGAACCAGGTCTCGAGCCCGCTCTGTTCCTCCCACGCCCCGGTGTCGATGGTGAGGTCGTCCAGCCGTTCGATCCAGCGCGCGCGCAGGTCGGACCGCTTCCACCGCATCATCGCCTCGCGATCGCGGAACCGCAGCACCAGCACCCACTCCGGCCCGCTGTGGGCCGTGCCCGGAGGCAGCACGGTGACCCCCTCGGCGCCGTCGAACTGGGCCAGGATCAACCCGACGTCGTGGACCCAGGTCTCGTACGCGGCCTCGCGGCCGGCCCGGACGAGTCGGCTGATGACCACGGTGACGGGATCCGTGTCCGTGGTCACGACCGGCTCGTCGCGTCCCGCTGGCAGGTGGCGCAGCGCCCGTTGACGACCAGCTCCACCTGCTCGACCGCGAAGCCGTGCCCGTCGGCGAGGTGCCGTCGGATCTCGGCGACCAGGGTTCCGACGTGGTGGTCGACGTCACCGCAGACCCGGCAGACGAGGTGGAAGTGCTCGTCGGGGTGTGCGAGCTCCCAGCGGCCGGCGTCGCGGTCGCCCAGCCGGGTGACGCGCGCCAGCCCGAGCTCCTCGAAGAGCGCCAGCGTCCGGTACAGCGAGGCGGTGTCCACCTCGTCGCCGCCGGCCGCGATGCTGGCGGCGAGCTCGTCCGCGGTGCGGTGGCCGTGACCGGCCCGCAACGCGCGCCACACGGCCCGCCGGGGCTGGGTCACCCGGTGGCCGTGGTCACGCAGCGTGCGATCGAGTTCGGCATCCATACGCGGCAGGGTAGGTCCGGACGCCGCGGCACGAGCGCCCGGGGGTGGAGCGGGCAGCGGATCAGGGCGGAGGCGTTCAACGGAGCACGACGACCTTGGTACCCACGGGCGCGAAGTCGTACAGCGTCCTGGCGGCGTCGTCTGCCTGGCGGATGCACCCCGCCGACAACGGTGTCCCGAGCTGCTTCGTCGTCTGGATCGGCTGGCCGGCCCGGTCACGCGGGATCGAGTGAAACCCGACCCAGGCGCGGCCGGCGTGGTGGAAGCGCACCATGTGCTTCATGGTGACCTTGCCGTCGAGCGAGCGGGTCGTGACCGACCTCGAGCGGACCTGGTAGGTCCCGGCGGGCGGCAGGGTGTTGCCCTTGTGCCCCGACACCAGGTAGCTGCGGGCGACGGTGTTGTCGGCGCGGACCAGCCAGACCCGCTGCTGCGGCGCGGAGTAGACGACGCGCTTGCCGGTCCCGGACTTCGCCGGCGCGACGACGGTGGCGGCTTCGGCGGGTGTCGCCGTCGCGGCCTGCAGCACGCCCAGCAGCAGCGTGCAGGCGAACAGGACGGTCAGCAGCCGGCGCGGAAGGGAGGAGGTGGTGGTCATCTCGGTCTCACACGGACGTGCGGGCAGGGGTACATCGGCTTCGACGCCGACCGGCCCGGTGACGTTGCGTGCGAGCCGACCGCCCGCGTGCCCGCGCACACCGCGGCATCCCGGTGCAACCTGGCGCGGTGCCGATGCGTCGGTAGCCGCCGCGCCGCGGCCGCGGGTCAGCGGGAGACGACCAGCAGGCCGCTGCGCAGCTTCGGCAGGACATAGGTGGTCTTGGGCGGCATGACCTCGCCCGCCTCGGCGACCGCGAGGACGTCCTCGAGCGCCGGCGGGGCGAGCGCCACGCCGACCACGTCCGGCGCAGCCAGCGACGCCAGTCCCTGCGGCGCCGGTACGGCGACGACCCGCGGGTCGTTCGCGGGATCGGTGTCGGTTCCGGGGTCCTCGGCCGCCGCCAGCAGCGGGGCGAGGACCTCGCGTTCGGCGCGCCGCGCGTCGAGCGACTCCACCGGCCCCGCCCCCGTGCGCCGCTCACGCAGGTCGACCGCCCACCACGTGCCGCCGATCGCGAGGTGGACGATTCCCGGCACCGCCGGCGGCGAGGCCCCGTCCAGCGGTTGGAGCAGCAGCCCTCGGTCCCGCAGTCGCTGCAGCAACGCTTCGGCGGGCACGGGCGTGCCCAGGCCGTGGATGCGACGGTGGAACGGCAGGATGCGGAGGTGGTCACCGGGCAGGATGGCGGACAGCACGCGGCCGGTCCCGGGCCGGTGCGCGGCGACCGCGGCGGCGCGATGGTGTCCGTCGGCGACGAAGAGGCGGCCGGCGGCCGCGACGGCGGCGCGCAGTTCGGCCTGCAGGTCGGCGTCGTCGACGAGCCAGAGCGCGAGGTCGGTCCCCGCCTCGTCGCGGTAGGCCACGTCCGGCGGACGTGCCGTCGCGGCCGCGGTCGCCGCGGGCACCGCGGGATGCGGGCGATGGGTCAGGGCGACCGGACTGGAGGCGATCCCGACCACCTCGAGGTAGCGCACCAGGTTCGCCACCCGGGCGGGGCGGACCCGTTCGTGTGGCAGCACCCGGTCCTCTCCGGTCGCCGTGAAGGCGCCCACCTCGAGGTCGCCCACGATCGCGGTGGCACGGTCGGCGCCGGTCCCGATGGCGACCACGGCGAGCGCCGGGTCCGCGATGGGGCGGAAGTGGCCGTCACCGAGCAGCCGGTCGAGGTTGCGGCGGCAGGCCCGCAGGGTGTGTTCGAGGTCGGCCTCCACCTCGGGACCCGAGGGCGGCAGCACGTTGAGGAAGCTGCGCGGGTCGGCGGCCGCCATGGCCGTGCGCTGGGCCGGCGTCAGCGCGTCGTAGGGCGGGGCGACCACCGCGTGCGCGCCACCGCCGGCCACGACGTGGCCGACGAAGGGCAACAGCTCTGCCACACCCCACTCCCGACTCGTCGCGTGGGCACGCTACCCGCGCCGACGCGGGCGCTCGGTGGCGACGCGGTCCGTCATGCCCGGTCGATCCACGTGTCGGCGGCGCGCAGGCGGCGCTCGAGGTCACGGACGGTCGCTTCGGTGATGGACCGAACGCCGGACTCGCGGTTGAGGCGGCCGTTGATGACCTCTGGCGCCAGGCCGGTGAGGTGGGTCAGCATCCGGACCCGGTCCGTGTTCGCCTGTCGCAGTTCACGCTTGCGTTGGGTCCGGCTGACGGTCAGGGTCGTGCCCGGCGCGCCTTCGGCACCACCTCCGGCGCGGGGTGGCGGCGGGGCCAGTTCGATCTCGAGCGAGAAGTCCTCGAGCGCCGGGTCGTGGACCAGGTCCTCGGGATGGTGGTCGTCGAAGATCGAGGACGGGTCGTGGTCGACGACGGCCGTGGCGGAGATGGCGGCGAACAACGACAGCTGGTCCTCGCCCTCGGGAGGCAGCTGGTCGAGCAGGTCCACCGGGTCCTGGTCGCCCTCCTCCTCGCGTCGCTTGAGGCTGTGGGTCCGCTGCTCGGCGATCTGGGTCGCGAACGTGCGCAGTCGGAAGTCGTCGGGGATGAACATGAACGCCTTCTGACGGCGCAGCGACCCCGACCAGCGCACGAGGCGCCCCACCGCCTGTCGGAAGAACAGCTCGGTGACCGTGTTGGTGGCGTAGACGCCGACCCGCAGTCGTGGGACGTCGACGCCCTCGGAGACCATCCGCACCGCGACGATCCAGGGGTCGCGACCGGCCGCGAAGTCGGCGATCTTCTCGCTGGCCAGCGGGTCGTCGGAGGTGGCGACGACGGCGTCGACCCCGTGGCCCGCCTTCAGCAGCTTCTGGATCGACCGCGCGTGCTCGACGTCCATCGCGATGACGAGACCACCGGCGTCGGGCTGCGACTCACGCAGGCGCAGCAGTTGGGTGTGCGCCTGTTCGAGGACGGTGGGCAGCCACTCGCCGTCGGGCGACAGCGCCGTACGCAGCCGCTGCGAGGACAGGGTGCGGTCGAGGTGGTCGTCGAAGGTGGCCGACACGATCGCGCCTTCGGGCGTGGACCACTCCATCTGCCCGTTGATGCGTGGGAAGAACACCGGCCGGACGACGCCGCCGTCCTTGAGGGCCTCGCCGTAGCCGTAGACGTAGTCGGCGACGGCCTCCTCGAAGTCGTAGGCCACGAACGGGATCGGGTTCTGGTCGCTGCGGAACGGCGTGCCGGACAGCGACAGGCGGTGCGCGGCCAACTCGAACGCCTGGAACACCCCGTCGCCCCAGGCCCGTTCCGTGCCGGCGTGGTGGACCTCGTCGAGGACGACGAAGGCGTCGTCGGACGGTCCGCGCAGGGCGCGGGGCTGGGCCGCCACCTGCTGGTAGGTGACGACGACGCCGTGCATGTCGTGCGGAAACGCCTCGGCGGAGGCCCATTCGGGCTCGAGGTGCAGCCCGAAGTTCGCGGCTGCGTTCGACCACTGGTGTTTCAGGTGCTGGGTCGGCGCCACGACGACGAGACGACGATGGGGGTGACGCCCGAGGTCGCGCACGGCAGCGGTGAGCGCGAACGTCGTCTTCCCGGCGCCCGGCGTGGCGACGGCGAGGAAGTCGCGCCTCGCGGTGGTCTCGAACCGGTCCAGCGCCTCTTTCTGCCACCGGCGTAGACGCAGGGATCGACGCACGAGGCAACCTTCACAGGGGTGGTGACGTGGAACTGCGGCCGGTGCGGGGGCCGGCGCGGCAGCGCCCGAGCCCGGCGGGGCGGCGGGCGATGATGCCATGCGGCTGCGACGACGACGAACGACCCGGCACCATTGCACGCCGGCTTGACGATCCTCGCATGCTGCCGGCTCAGGCGTCCTGGACCGCCCGCTGTCGTACGAGCTTCGTGAAGTCGTGGTGACGTTCCAGCGGGGCCTGGTGCCCGGCCCCCTCGAACTCCAGCAACTCGGCGTCCGGCAACGCCTCGACCAGTCGCTGCGCATGCACCGGCGGTGTCAGCCGGTCGTCGGTGCCGACGACGACCGTGGTCGGCACCGACAGCTTGGCAAGGGCGTGCCGCAGATCCAGTCGACCGATCGTGACCCCGATGGCGGAGCGCACGTCGGCCGGGCAGTCGAGGAACAGCTGCTCGGTCAGCACGATGGCCGACGGGGGCGCGTCCTTGCCGACGGCGATGTAGGCCGTGGCGCGATGCCCCACCGGCGAGGGACCGTGCGGGAGCGGCAGCCTCGACGTGAACGCGCGGGCGCCGAGGGTGTCCGCGACGAGCTTCGCGAAGCCGAGCTCGGCGAAGAAGGTCGAGTTGAGCTGGTCGACGCCGGTGCTGGCCAGGACGGCCCCGTGAACGCGGTCCGCCACGGGGCCCGGCTGCGCGTCGGCCCAGGCGATGATGCTCATCGCCCCCATGGAGTGACCGACCAGCAGCGCGCGGCGGTCGGCGGGAACGCACGTGGTGAGCACCGCATCGAGGTCGGCGGCGAAGGCGTCGGTGGAGTAGTCGCCGTCGGCGGCCCGGCCGCTGGCGACGTGGCCGCGCTGGTCGTAGGCGATGACGCGGTGGTCGTTGCTGAGCTCACGCAGCTGGTGGATCCAGAACCGCACGCCCATGCCCCAGCCGTGCGCGAAGACCACCACGGGCCCGTCGATCGGCCCGGCCTCCCACACGGCGAGTCGTGTGCCGTCCGCCGACACGACGGTGCGGCCCATTCCCGGCAGGGGCGCGTCGAGGATGTCGCGCTCGGGGTCGGCGAGCAGCTGGGCCAGGTTGCGGCGCCGGCTCCACTCCCAGGTCGCCGCGGCGCCGACGATGCCGGCCAGGCCGACGGCTGCCCCCGTGAGCTTGGTGCGTCGCGTGGCCATCGCTACCTCGTGGTCGGCGCGCAGGCTATCCGGCCCCCACCGAGGTCCGGCGGCCCGCGACCGGGTCAGGGGGTGGTGGCGGATGCCACGACGTCGAGGAGGTCGTCGCCGTAACGCTCGAGCTTCGTGGGTCCGACGCCGGGGCAGCCGGCCAGCTCGCGCAGCGTCGTGGGACGGCGACCCGCGATCACCTGCAGGTGCCGGTCGTGGAACACCAGGTAGGGCGGAACCCCCTGTTCGGCGGCGATTCGGGTCCGCCACTGCCGCAGCGCCTCGTAGAGCGTGTCGTCCATCGGCGGTTCGTCGTCGCCGAGCAGACGTCCCCCGAGGTCGCCGACACCGCCGTTGGCGGTGGCCCGCGGTCGCGTGGTGCGAGGCGCCGGCGCGAGCGTGGCACGGCGCCCGTCGACCGTCACCGCCGCGCCGTAGGGCAGCCGGAGCGCCACCGGGTGTCCGTCGTCGTCCACGTCGACCGCGACGCCGGCCGGGTCGACCACGGTGACGCGGGCGTCGAGTCCGCCGGGCAGGCCGATCCGGAGTCCGGGCTGGGCGACGATCGCGCCGTCGGGCCGCGTCCTCGCGGTCACGTGCTCCGGCAGCGTCGCGGCGGCGTCACGCGGTGCGGTGACCGCGTCGCCGGCGCGGTGCAGCTCGGCGACGAACGCCGACGTCCGCTCGCGGTCCGCGACCACGTCGACGCGGCGGCGCCCCCGGGTCACGGCGACGTGGAACACCCGCCGCTCCTCCTCGACGTCCTCGGACAGCCGGTGGGGAAACAGGCCGGCGGTGGCGGCGAACACCACGACGTGGTCCCACTCCATGCCCTTGACGCGGTGGACCGTGGACAGCACGACGCCGTCGGGGTCGGCCGGCACCCGCAGCCGGTCGACCAGCCAGTCGCGGAAGGTGGCCGGGTCGGGATGCAGGGCGGCCAGCTGCTCGAGCGCGTCGAGGTCGTCGCCGTGGCTGGATCCCTCGGGGCGCGTGCGCGAGGAGTCGAGCGCCTCCATCGCCTCGCCCAGCCCGATGCGGTTGCGCACGATCCACAGCACGCGTGCGGTGTCGGCCCCGTCGGTGATGGCGGCGGACAGGTGGTGGAGGTCACCGAGATAGCCGGTCCAGCGTTCGCGGTGGCTGGGATCGAGGGCGTCGGCCATGGACTCCAGTTGGCCGATGGACCAGCGCGTCGAGCGGCGCAGGTGCGGCTGCACCGCCGACTTCACCTTGCGCGCCGGCCGGTTGAGCGTGTCGAGAAGGTCGTCACGCTGGCAGCGGTCGAGGTCGAGCCCGAGACGCAGGTAGGCCAGGGCGGTCCGCACCCCGGTGCGGCCGAGCACGCTGGCGTCCAGCGGGGCGGAGTGGCCGACACCGGCCTCGGTCAGGGCGACCTGCACCGGCAGCAGCGCGCTGTTCACCCGCGCCAGCACCGCTGCCTGGTTCGCGGCAGCGCCGCCGTCGAGGCGGTCGCGGACGAGGGCGACGGCGCGCTCGGCCATGGCGCCGGCGGTGACGCGGTGGATGGCGAGGGCTTGGTCCCGCCCGACGTCGCTGGTGGCCGGCGAGGTAGCGCTCACGACGACGTCTCCACCAGCGACGTGCCGGTGACGGGCGTCGCACGGGGTCGGTCGTCGGCCAGCCCGGCACGGATCCGCTTCGGCACCCGACGCTGGTTGTGCCCGAGCAGCGACACCGCCGCGTCCACGACGGCGGGCGGGCAGCGGTAGTTGACCTCGAGGGCATGGTGCTCGGCTCCGGGGAACCAGCGGTCGAAGTCGACGAGGTAGTCCGGCGTCGCACCGGCGTAGCTGTAGATGGTCTGGTCGTCGTCGCCGACGGCGAACACCTGCATCGACGGTCCGGCGACCAGCCGCACGAGCAGCAGGAACGCGGGCGTGAGGTCCTGGAACTCGTCGACCAGCAGGTGGGTGCCCACGCGCTGCGCGGTCCGGCGCAGGTCCGGTCGCGTCAGCAGCAGCTCGAGGGCGCGGTAGACCTGTTCGTCGAAGTCGAGCAGGCGCCGCTCGGCCAGCAGCTCCCGGTAGCGGGGGAACAGCTCGGCGAAGCCGTCGACGTCGCCACGCACGGCCTCGACCTCGACGGGATCGCGCAGGGCGAGCCGGACCTCGGTGAGGGCCTCGAGGTAGGGCTGGAACGGGTCCTGGTTCGGGATCCGGGCCACGGTGAGGAGTCGGTCGAGCAGGCCCCGCTGGTCGCGTTCGCCGATGACGTCGCGGCGTTCGTCGAGGTTGCAGATCCACAGCGCCAGCGAGTGCAGTGTCCGGATCGACGCGCCGGTCCCGGCGGTGCGGTCACGCATCTCCTGCGCCGCCCGGGTGTTGTAGGCCAACGCGGTGACCAGCTCGCGTTCGACGCCGCGATCGCTCAGCAGGTGCTTCAGGCGGGCCGTCAGCACGCGGGTCTTGCCGGATCCGGCGGGGGCGATGACGCGGGCCGGGCCGGCGCGGTGCGTGACCGCGGCCAGCTGATCGGCCGCGAGGGCGTCGCGCGGCGCGGCCTCGCCCTGGACGGTGAGCCGACCGAGGCCCACGGACTCGCGGTGGACGAGTGCGGCGTCCACCGGGCCGGTGAGCGGGCCCCGCGGGCCACCGTCGACCCATGCGTCGCGACCGTCGGGCAGGATGATGTCCGCATCCGTGCCAGCGGTCGCGTCGCCGCGTCGCTGCGCCAGCTCGCCGTGCCACCAGATCGGGTGGCTGCCTCGCAGGTCGTAGCTGTTGGCCCAGGTGAGAAAGTGCAGCCGCTCGCGGTGGAAGGCGAAGTCGTCGGGCAGGGTGTGGGGCGCGGCGGAGGTCAGCTCGGGTTCGCGCAGGGCGTCGTTGTCGGTGGCCAGCTCCAGCACGAATCGCTGTCGTCTGAGCCAGCGGTGGTGGAGGACGGCGGCCAGGGCGGCAGGCGATGCCGCCACCTCGTCGTCGACGACGAATCGCCGGACCCCGTCGAAGCCGGGCGGCACCGGTGCGCCCGCTCCGACGACGACGCCCCGGCCGAGGAGATCAGGACCGGGGTAGGCGGCAGCGGGTGTGGCGGACACGCGCTCAGAAGCCCCTGTGGTCGCCCGTGCCGCCGCAGCGGACCACGAGCCCGAAGAATTCGCGCACGTCGGCCGCGCCCCACCGCTCGCGCAACCGCGACGGCGGCTGCCTGTCCGCCACCAGCGCCACCAGCACCACCTCGACACCGGGCGCGGCGACGCGTGGGCGGGACATGGGGGCTCCTGTGGCGGGAACGTGGGAACGTATCGGGCCGGGATCCGAGGTCCCCGGCGGTGCGCGCCCGACCTGAGGACGGAGGGCGCCGGTCGTCATCCGGGCTGGTACCAGGCCCGCTCGGTCAACCACCCGATGGCCCAGGCGAGCAGGTCGTCGTCGCCGACCACGTGCAGGGTGGCCAGCAACTGCTCGGTCGAGGGGAGCGTCCGGTCGAGCACCTGGGCCAGCCCGGCCGCGTCGAGCCAGTCGGCGTGCGCCGGGTCCACGGTGAACGGCCCCAGTTCCAGCGTCCCTTCGCGCGCGTGCCGGTGGACGTCGTCCCAGGTCGCCGTGGTCGGGTCGAGCCCGTCGCCGAGCGGCGGACGCCCGGCGACCTCGGCCAGTTCGGCCGGGTCGACCTCACGGGGGCCGTCCGCCGCGTCGAAGCGCTCGACCGCCTCGCCCGTGACCGCGAGGAGCCATGTGCGCGCGTACAGGTCGGTGACGGGCGGGACGTCGACCAACGACGGCAGCCCGAACGCCCGTCTGGCGGTGTTGGCGGCGGCGTCGCGGGGTCGCAGCGCCTGGGCATCGAGGTCGTCGGGGTCGGCGGTCGACCAGGCGGCCACGTCGTCGCCGTCGGCCACGCGGTAGACACCGACCTCCGCACCTCCGCGCAGCACGCACACCAGCTGCTGCAGGGTGACGACCTCGGCCTCGTCCTCGGCCGCCACGTCCTCGGAGGTGACCACCACCAGGCCGTCGGATCCGTCCGGAGCCTCGAGGATCCCGTTCTCCTGCATGGTGACGTCGACCAGGGTCACGGCGCCCGGACCGGTGGCTTGGAGGCCGACGATGGCGCGGGCGTCGGGATCGACCGGCCCGAGCTGGTCGTGCAGTTGGCGGAGCACGTCCACCGCGGTGGTGGGATCGAGCTGGGACGTCACGACACTCCTCGCGTTCTCCACGCCGACGGCGGCGACCGGGCGGTAGCCGACCCTACTGCGGGGACCGACGGCGGTCAGCGCTGGTACGGGCGCTGCCCGGATGGGCACCCGCAGCGGTGGACACGGCCGCCCGGGGGGACTGTCATGGCGGTCCGCAGGCGGGACACGCCGCCCGGGACACCGCGTCCGAGTGCGAGGAGAACGACGTGAGCGAGGACATGCTCGTCTATCCGACCGAGAAGGTCGTCGGGGTGCTCGACGACCGCAGTGCGGTCGACGATCTCCGGCAGTCGCTGTCCGAGGCCGGCGCGACGGACGTCGAGGTGCTGACCGGCGACACCGGCGAGGAACAGCTCGACCCGAAGGGCGAGGAGCATGGCGCGCTGGGCAAGGCGATGCGCACCGTGCAGAAGGCACTGGGCGACGAGGCGGAACGGCTCGAGAACCTCAACGACGAACTCGGGCAGGGCAACGCCGTGGTGCAGGCGGGGCTCTCCGCCGAGGACGACGACGCCCGCGAGGACGAGAAGCGCACGATCGCCGGCGTGATGCGCCGGCACGGGGTGCGCTCCATCGCCTTCTACGGCAAGAACCAGATCGAGGAACTCACGCTGGACGCGTGAGCGCGATCACGGCATCGGGCCGGGGTGGCCGCCCATCGAGCCGGCACCGGTGACGCGCTCGACCTCGTAGCCCGCATCACTGATCGCCTTGGTGACGGCGTCCTCGCTGGCGCTGCCCGTGACGACCACGGTCTTGCTCTCGATGTCGACCATGCGCGAGTCCACGCCGGCGACGTCGTCGAGCGCGCCCTCGATCGAGTTGCGGCAGTGGTCGCAGGAGATGTCGGGGACGTGGTAGGTGCGGGTGTTGAGCATGGTGGTCCTTTCGGTCGTCACGAGTCTGCCTCAGCCGGTGACCCCGCCGTGCCGCCCATCCCGTACCAGCGAACGTGCCGCGGGATGGTCCGCCAGCACCGACTCGAGTGCGCCGAGCTCCAGTGCCAGCAGCGTCGTCGGCAGCCGGCGGCCACGGTGGACGTCGGCGAGCCAGGGAACGACGTCGGTGAACACCGCCGGGTCGTCCACCAGCACCGCGGCGGCGAGGTGGTCGTAGAGCTGCTCGAGGTCCTCGACGGTCTGGTCGATGGCGGCGTCGGTGCCCGCAGCGGCCACCCCGTCCTCGACGGCCGTGACCGCCTCGCTCAGCAGGCGCGTCCGCGCGCGGCGCAACCCGTCGGCCTCGGCGTCGCGTAGACGAGCGATCCCGGTCGGCCGGGTGCGGTGCCGGATCCAGCCGAGGACGGTCTGCGTCCCCGCCTCGACCGACGGGGCATGGGCGTCGGCGCCCAGGGCCCGTGCCCGCGAGACGGAACTGGCGCCACCGCCCAGCAGCACCGGCAGTCCGGCACTGTGGCCGGCCGCCACGGTCCGCGCGGCACCGGTCAGGTTCGAGGGCATGGTGACGCTGACGGCCAGCGCGTCGACCCCCAGCGCGGGCAGGGTCCTGGCCACGTCGGTGGCGGGCAGGCCGGCGCCGAGGAACACCGTGTCCAGGCCGACGCAGGCGAAGGCGTGCTCCGCCAGCCGCGCGGGCAGTGCGTGCCATTCGCCGTCGGCGGCGGCGATCGCGACGCGCCCGACGGCAGCGACGTCGCCGAGGTGGTCGTCGAGGCTCGCGAGGACCGCTTCCGCGACGGCGGTCGCCGCGTGCTCCTGCGTGATGGTCCAACGGCCGCTCTGCCACAGTTCACCGACGCGTCGTTGCGCGCGACCGACGGCGTCGCGGATCTCGTCGGCCGGGCGACCGGCGCGCAGCTGTGCTCGGGCGTGCGTCGCGGCGCCGTGGCGGTCGGCCAGTTCGAAGTAGGCGACGAACGCCTCGACCAGCTCCGGGTCGCGGACCTCGGTTCGGAGCGGCCGGCCACCCGTCGGGCCCGGGCGGCTCACGTGGTACCTCGCGCCGCGTCGTCGCGTCCCAGGCCGAGTTCGTCGCGCAGTCGCGCCAGGGCGTCGATCGGCTCGTCGCCGGTCACCGTCACCGCGGCGCGCAGGGCGATGCCGGTCGCGTCGGGACGGCGGCGCCACCGGTCCTCGAGACGCCGCCGCAGCACGCGCGCATGGTCACCCTCCGGGCGGGGAAGGACGGCCACCACGGCGAGGCCGTGCAGGCGCCCCACGCGCTCGTCGACGTCCAGTTCGCTGCGCACGCTCATGGCCAACTGGTGCAGCAGGTGGTGCAGCCTGGCCGTGCCATGGAGACGCTCGACGGCCCCCGAGGGGTCGAGTCCGAACCCGACGAGAGCCGTGCCGGGCGCCGACCGCCCGATCAGCCGGGTCGTCGCCGTGGCGTGCAGTGCGCCGGTCAGGTCGTCGTGCAGCGTCGGGTCGTCACGCTCGGCCAGTCGCCACAGCCGTTGCACCATCCGTTGGCCGTCCTCGACCAGGCCGGGCAGCACGTGCTCGAGGTGGCTGCGGGCCGGATCGTCGGGAGCGGCGCAGGGCAGCAGTGGTCCCCGCACGCCCAGCCCGATGTCGACGTGCAGCGCCTCGCCGCCGGCGACGTGGGCCCGGACCAGGTCGCCCCCCAGTCGGGTCACCGCGCGTTCGAGCGCGGCGACGACGTCCTCCGGGCGCCTCGCCCGCAGGATGTCGCGTTGCGCCTGCACGGTGGTGTCGAGCATCTGCAACTCGACCCCGGGGTGATGTTCCACGGTCGCGACCTCGGGTGCCCCTGCGCCGGCGGTCCCCACCGGCCCGGCCGCTGAACGTAGCGCTGGTCGAGTCGCGCCGGTGACGGCATAGCCTGCCCGACGATGGACGACGTGACCTGGATGCGGGAGGCGATCGCCGAGGCCGAGCTGGCGTCGGCCCACGACGACGTGCCGATCGGCGCGGTCGTGGTCCGTGGCGACGAGGTGGTGGCGCGGGCGCACAACCGGCGGGAGGTCGACGCCGATCCCACCGCGCACGCCGAGATCCTGGCGCTGCGGCAGGCCGCCGACGTGGTGGGCTCCTGGCGCCTGGCCGGATGCACGCTCTACGTCACCCTCGAACCCTGCACGATGTGCGCAGGTGCGCTGGTGCTCGCCCGGCTGCCGCGGCTGGTGTTCGCCGCGGACGACCCCAAGGCCGGCGCGGTCGGCGCGCTCTACGACATTCCGCGCGACCCCCGGCTCAACCACACCGTCACGGTCGTTCGTGGCGTCGAAGCCGAAGCGGGCGCGGCGCTGTTGCGCGAATTCTTCGCCGCCCGACGACGGCCACGCGCCAGCCGCTGAGTCCATCGCTCGGCGAGCCGCCACCTACGGTTGCCGCGACTGCCGAGACGGGAGAGGCGCACGTGGGCTTCAACACGTTCCAGTACGAGTTGTACTTCGCCGGCATGGGGGGCCAGGTCCCGGAGCTGCCGGTCACCTACGACGCGTTGGAGGCCCGGGCCCGCGACCACCTCGACGACCGCGCGTTCGGCTACGTGGCGGGCAGCGCCGGGGCGGAACGCACCGCTGCGGCCAACCGCGAGGCCTTCGGGCGCTGGCGCCTGGTGCCGCGAATGCTCGTCGACGTCGCCGAGCGCGACCTCGAGGTGGAACTCCTCGGCCGCACGCTCCCGGCGCCGCTGCTGGCCGGACCGGTCGGGGTGCTCTCGATCGTCCATCCCGAGGCGGAGAAGGCCGTGGCCCGGGCGATGGCCGGGCTGGGGCTGCCCTCGGTGCTCTCGACCGTGTCGTCCTTCCCGCTCGAGGAGGTCGCCGACGCGGCCGGCGAGGGGCCCCGCTGGTTCCAGCTCTACTGGCCCGCCGAGGACCCGGTCACCGACAGCCTGCTCCAGCGCGCGGCCGACGCGGGGTACGAGGCGGTGATGATCACGCTCGACACCCGCCTGCTCGCGTGGCGTCCCCGCGACCTCGCCACCGCCTACCTACCTTTCCTGCACGCCGAAGGGCTGTCCAACTACCTCACCGACCCGGTCTTCGCCGCCGGGGTGGCGGAACCGAACGAACACCTGTCGGCGACGCAGGCCGCAGTGATGCGTTGGATCCAGGTCTTCTCCGATCCCGCCCAGACGTGGAGCCACCTGCGTGAGCTGTGCGCCCGTTCGCCGCTCCCGGTGCTGGTGAAGGGCATTCAGCACCCCGACGACGCCCGCCTCGCCATCGACGCCGGCGTCGCCGGACTGGTGGTGTCCAACCACGGCGGACGGCAGGTCGACAACGCGATCGGGTCCCTCGACGCGTTGCCGGGGGTGGTCGCGGCCGTCGCCGACGAGGTACCCGTGTTGTTCGACAGCGGCGTGCGCACCGGCGCCGATGCGGCGGTCGCGATCGCGTTGGGTGCGAAGGCGGTGCTGATCGGACGCCCGTGGGTGTGGGGACTCGCACTGGCCGGCGAGGACGGGGTCCGACACGTGTTCCGTTGCCTGCTCGCCGACCTCGACCTCACGCTGGCGCTGGCAGGGATCGCCTCGGTGCGCGACCTCGACCGCGGCGTGCTGGTCCGTGCCGGATCCGAACCGAGCTGACCAGACCCGTCCGGGTGCGTGCCCCCCGGCGACGCGGACGCGCGTGCGTGCCGGTTGCCGGTTCGGGCGCCGACGGCGTACCCTCCGCGCCGCTGGAGGGATCGCATAGTCCGGCCTAGTGCGCTCGCCTCGAAAGCGAGTAGGCCCGCAAGGGTCTCGAGGGTTCGAATCCCTCTCCCTCCGCTGCTAACGCCCCGGCCATGTGCCGGGGCGTCGCCATTTCCGGCGTCACGACCGGCCGGTCATCTCGGACCGATGGCGACGAATGCCGGGTGTCCGACCGACCCCAGCGGCCGCGTCGGCGTACGTCACCTTGGGAGACCGCCCCAACAATGACCCGAGGTGCCGACGTGGGAACGAAACTCAAGGACGCGGTCGTCGTCGTGACCGGCGCATCCAGCGGCATCGGCCGCGCGACGGTGAAGGCCCTGCTTCACGCCGGCAGCACGGTGGTCGCCGTCGCCCGCCGCGAGGACGCGCTGCAGGACCTGGCGGACGAGTTCGACGGGGACACCCGTCGCCGCCTCGACATCGAGGTGGCCGACGTCAACGACGCGACCGCGCTCGAACGCGTCGCCGCGGAGGCCATCGGCCGCTACGGCCGCCTCGACGCCTGGGTCAACAACGCGGCGGTCAACCAGTACGGCCGATTCGAGGAGGTGCCGCTCGACGAATGGCGCCGCGTGGTGGAGACCAACCTGTTCGGCTACGTCAACGGTGTCCGCGCCGCGCTGCCGTGGTTCCGTGAGCAGGGACACGGCGTCGTCGTCAACGTCGGTTCGGTGCTCTCGAAGGTCCCCGCGCCGCTACAGAGCGCGTACGTGGCCAGCAAGTACGCCATCCGCGGCCTGACCGAGTCGTTGCGCCAGGAGACGAGGGACGTCAAGGGCATCGACTTCGCGTTGATCATGCCGGGCCCGGTCGACACGCCGTTGTTCCAGCACGCCGCCAACCGCACCGGCAAGCGGATCAAGCCGCCGGAACCGACGGTGGACGCCGCCCGGGTCGCCGCCGCCATCGTCAAGAACATCAAGCGACCGCGCCGCGAGGTGCCGGTCGGGGCATCGACCCGCCCGGCCCTGTTGTTCATGCGACTGGTCCCCGGCATGACCGAGCGTGCGGCAGCGAAGCCGATGGCCGCCGCGCACCTGACCGACGAGGCGGAGACGCCGACGGCCGGCAACGTGTTCGAGCCGGTTCCGCACGGCATCTCGGTCAGCGGGGGCTGGAAGCCGGCCCGTGCCGGAAACCCGGGCCGCACGCTCGCGCTCGCCGGTGCCGTCGCGGCCGCGACCGCCGTCGGGCTCAAGCGCCGGAACGCCGCATGAGCCAGCGTGCGACGGCGACCCCGACACCGCGCTGGCACGAGGTCCGTGCCGGCCGGTGGAGGGTGGCCAGCCGCGTCTGGCAGCGATTCGACACGACCGGCCGACGGCCGGTCGTGCTCGTCCACGGCCTGGTGGTCAGCAGCGCCTACCACGTACCCCTTGCCGAGCACCTGGCCCGGGAGTGGACCGTCCACGCGCCGGACCTGCCCGGGTTCGGTCGCACCGAAGGGCCCGCCGAGGCGCTGGACACCCGCGACCTCGCTCGGGCCCTCATCGCGTGGATGGATGCCCGGGGGCTCGCGGACGCGGCGGTCGTGGCCAACAGCTACGGCTGCCAGGTCGCCGCCGAGGCGCTCATGGCACGGCCCGACCTCGCCGGCCGGTTGGTCCTGTTGGGACCCACGATCGACCCGCGGGCCCGTCGCTACGACGAGCAGCTGCGACGTTGGCGACGCGAGATGAAGACCCAGAGCGGCAGCCTGCAGCGCCTGTTGTTCCGCGACTACCTGCGTGCCGGCCTCGGTCGCGCGGTCGCCACGTTCCGCCATGCGATGAACGACGCGATCGAGGACAAGCTGCCCCACCTCGAGGTCCCGACGCTGGTCATCCGCGGCAGCCGCGACCCGATCGTCGACGACCGTTGGGCCGAGGAGGTCGCGGGGCTGCTGCCCGACGGGGAACGGGTCCGGCTGCCCGGCGCCACCCACGCGATCAACCACGAGATGCCCCTGCAGACGGCGCGCGTCGTCGCTGCCTTCCTCCGCCGCCCGGACGCCGATCTGGGTACGGCGCATGGGGCCGGCGCGCGAGCCGCCTGACCCAACGCCCTGACGCACCGACCGCCCCACCCACCACCGCAGCATCGAGAACCGAAAGGACGGCGATTTTCCGATGGCCTCCCCTCCACCCTTCGTAGCGGGCTTCGACTCCGCGACCGCCATGGTGCTCGCGACCGCCGCATACCTGCGCGGCGAGGACTGGCCCGCGCTGGGCAATCCGCGGGCGCTCGAGCCGCCGGTCGCCCTCGCCAACCTGCTGCCGAGGAAGGCACGGGAGCAGTTGTTCATCGTCAGCGGCGCGCTGGAGACCACCTCGCCCCGCAAGATGGGCAGCATCGACCTCGACGACATCGGCGAATGGCTGCTCGACGAGTACCCCGAGCGCCGGTATCCGGCGGTCGCCGTCGGTTCGTCGAGCGGCGCCGCCGTCAACCTCAACGCCGCGCTCGGCAGCCCGTGGCTGCCGCAGACGGTGTTCCTGCCGGTCCGCCAGCCCGTCCATCCCGACGACCCGACCGAAGCGATGGAGCGCGGCATCGAACCCGGCCGCGAGCTGATGGAGGCCAACCCGGACTGGCAGTTGCACCACATGCACGATGCCAACCAGGACCGGCTCATGGTCCGGGTACTGACCTACTTCCGCGTCAAGCGTCGAAACCTCGGCGACGGCTACGAACGCTTCCTGGCGGACCGGCTGCCGCCAGGGGGGACGGTGCTGCTGTACGAGTGCCGCACGCGGTGGAACACGACCCGCATCGGGGACCGGCACGTGTTCCAGCACGGCGCCGTCGGCGGTGCGACCGAACGCGAGTTCCACGAGGGCAGCGAGCGGGTCGAGGGCTACCTCGAACGCTACGACTCCCCCAAACGCCGCTGGGACGGACCCGAGCCCGACACCGTCAGCCCCGAAGCCGAGTGGGGCTTCGAGGAGTCGCTGCGCGACGACGTGTTGCGTTTCGCCAGGGAGCGCCGCTACCGCGTCCGGCGGATCGTGTTCGACGGGCCTGACGACCTCAGTCCCCTGGTCGCCGACCTGTATCGCTGGTGGTACCGACGGCGGCGCATCCCGGCGAACCGGCTGATGGTCGGATCCTTCGTGATCAACGATCCGCACTGGATCCTCCGTACCGGCTCGGTGCCGTACTGGATGCGCTTCAACATGCAGCCGTCACTGGATGCACTCCACGAGTTCCTCGACGGCCGTGACCCCTTCGACGAGATCCATCTCGCGTTGTTCCAGCACGGCGTGCAAGCCGTCGGTATCCCGTCCCCGGACGACTGGCGCGAGCTCCTGGCACGCGCACGCACGCAGGGTTCGACATTGGGGGCCGACCTCGACGAGTTCCCCCACGACTTCGCGCACTACGCCCGCTACCACCGGGCGATGAAGCAGGTGCCGGCGCGCTATCCCCTGCCCGGTCCGCTCTCGATGCGCGAGTTCGACGAGTTCCTGGCCCAGGCCGGCCCCTACGAGCACATCGAGATCGAGGACATCACGCCGGACGGTGAGCGGCAGCCCGTCGCGGCATGAGGCTTCGTTGGCCGGCTCGTACGGGGGTGGTGGCCTACGCCATCCTCGTCGGGCTGGTCACGCTGGGCGTGGCGGCCGGTGCGGTACCGCGCTGGTCGGGGAGCCTGCACCTGGTCGCACTGCCGCCACTGGACCTCGCGGCGGACCTGCGGTGGCTCCTCGCACGCGCCAGTACCTGGCCGGCCGCGGTCGCCGGCATGGCCGTCCTGCTGGCGGTGCGGATCACCGTGCTCGCCCTGCTCATCGACGCCGAGCGGCCGCGCTGGCGGCTGGCAGCGACCTTCTATGCCGTCGCGTGGTTGCCGCTGCTGCTCGCGGCCCAGTTCGACTTCATCGCCCACGCGGCGTTGTACTCGCGTCTCTTCGGGGCCGCCTTGTTCGTGCTCGGGCTGGTCTTCGTGGCGTTGGCGGCCGCGCCATGGAGCGAGGGAACCGGGGATGCCGCCGGGCGCTCCGCGGCCGCCGACCGCCCGCTGGTCGGACGGCTCTCCCGTGCCTGGCGGGGGGCGGCCCGGGCTGGACTGCGAGCCCCGGTCCTGCTCGCCTACGTGGCGGCGTTGGTGGTGCTGGGCGCCGTTGCCGAGCGCTGGCGTCCGCAGTCGCTGTGGCTGGCCGTGCCTGCGTCCGGGCTGCTGACACTCGCGACGATCGCCAGGCTCCGGAGTCCGGCCCCCGCACGGCCCGGGCGCGGCCTGGCCGCCGTGACCGTGCTGGGGCTCGCGCTCTGGGGCACGACGGTGGTGACCCGCGACGCGCCCTGGACCGCCTCGACGGCAACGAGGGACGGCTCGGCGGTCATCATGTCGGGCATCAACTCCGCCTCCGGCGAGGGCGCGATCTTCACCCTTCGGCCCGCCTACGTCGGCTTCACCTGCGAGCAGTTCACCTACTACTCCTACGCCGGGCCCGGTGACGGCCAGCCCCAGGGTGTCGCGGTCTGCCCACTCGACGCCGGTGCCCCCTACGTGCCCGAGGACACCCAGCGGCCCTTCGAGGAGCAGGTCGACCTGCTCGCCGAGCAGACGGCTGGCCTCGAGCCGCCGATCGTCGTCTTCGCTCACTCGCAGGCGGCGTGGGTCGCCTGGCAGGCCGCCGTTGAGGAGCGGATCGACGGCCTCGCCGCACTGGTCCTGATCGGTCCGTTCCCGTCCAGCCCGTTGGCCTGGCCGCCGCCGGGCGAACCCGGTCCAGGCATCGTCGGCGGGGCCCTGTTCCGGTTCCTCGCACCCGCTGCCGCGGTGGTCGACTTCGACTTCGACGTCGACGCATCACTGAGCCGCGAGCTGCTCGCCAGTCCCGATGCGGCCGCGACCGTGTTCGCGCAGCCCCTGCCTCAGGACGTCGCGGCCCTGGCGGTGACGGCCTCCAGCGACCTCGCCGTGATGCCCGACGGCTGGCGCATCGACGGTGCCGTGGACGTCTGCCCCGTGCGGGAGGCCCACCCCTACCTGCCGATCACCCCGCACGTCCACCGTGCCGTGGACCGCTTCCTCGACGGCCAGGTGCTGCGCGACCCGCCGGCCGCGGGGTCGGGGCAGCAGGGATGTCCGCCATGGCCGGAGCTGTACCGCCTCGCGTCGCAACCGTTCGGGGCGCCTCCGGCCGGCCGGTGAGCCCGCTCGTGGTCGCCGTCAGGCGGCGGTCCGGTCCAACAGGTAGATCGCGAACGTCGGCAGCCAGTGCTCGCCGACATAGTCACCGCCGAGGACCTCGGGCAGCGCGGCGTCGCGGTGCCGCGCAGCGGCGTCCCTGGCGAGCTCGGCGAGCGCGTCGCCCGAGGGAAGGGCGTCACCGATCGCCGCCCAGCACCATGCCCGGCTGAGGTTGAGGCCGTCGAGGTGCACCGTCTGCGGGTCGGTCCGGTCGCTGACGACCGCCGGGCGGGTCAGCGGCGAAGGGTCGGGAAGCAGTCGGTGCAGCCAGCCGGCGAACTCACCCGCACCGAGGACGCGACGCAGCAGATCGGCCTCGACGAGCACCGGCGAGAGGAAGTCGTTGGCCGAGGGCTCGAAGCCCGCGGCGTACCCCTCGTCGCGTCCGTACCAGCGGAGGGCGGCTTCGCCGACCGCGGCCGTCAGCGGCGCATCGTTGGTGACGACGGCGGCATCGTGCAGCAGCCCGCAGGCGAAGGCGCTGTTGGCGTGGGTGCCGCTGCGCTGCGGATAGACGGTCGAACGCAGCCACTCGAGGCTGCGTTCACGCACGGTCTCCGCGAGCGGCGCCAACGTCGCGTCCCAGCGGTCGAGGTCGCGGTCCGTCGCCGCCCCGGCGCGCAGTTCGGCCGCCAGCGTGAGCAGCCATGCCCATCCGTAGGGTCGCTCCCAGGTGCGGCGCGCCGGATCGGCGAGGTAGTCGACCTCCGCCGCCACCGCTTCGGACGTGCAACGCTGCGTGAACCAGTCCCGGATGGCGGGCGCCTCGGGCAGATCGGGATGACGGCGCAGCAGCCGGACCAGCATCCAGTGCTGGTGCACCGAGGAATGCCAGTCGTTGCTGCCGAAGAACAGTGGATGCAGTTGCGAAGGGGCGCGGCCGAGATCGTCGGGTCCGGTCAACAGGTGCATCGGGTGATTGGGGTACTCGCGTGCCACATTGGCGAGTCCGGTCGCCGCGTAGCGGGATGCAGTCGCGGGATCCAGCACATCGGGCGCGTCGGCGGTCACCGGGGGTCCTTCCCACTGGCCACCACGGCGACGTGCGGACAGGGAGGGGATCGTTCGAGAGGACCGCCGCAACCTACCCTCGAACCAGGCGGCGACGGAGTCGCGTCATGGCAGGCGAGGTACGGGTCGGCACCAGCGGCTGGCAGTACGACGACTGGCGCGGGACGGTCTACCCGCCTGGCGTCGGGCCCGCCCGGTGGTTGTCCCACTACGTCGGCTGGTTCCCCACGGTCGAGGTGAACTCGACGTTCTACCGGCTGGCGCGCGAGACCGCCGCCGAACGATGGCGCGCCACCGCACCGCCCGGATTCGAGTACGTGCTCAAGGGCAGCCAGTTCATCACGCATCGGTTGAAGCTCAAGAACGCGCACGAAGCCGTCGGCCGGTTCTTCGCTCCGCTCGTGCCGGTGCTCGAGCGCACCTCGGTGGTGCTGTGGCAGCTGCCACCGAACTTCAAGCGCAACCTCGATCGGCTCGACCGCTTCCTCGACCTGCTGCCGCCGACGCACCGGTACGCCGTCGAGTTCCGCGATGACGACTGGTTCCACCCCGACACCTACGCGCTGCTCGACCACCACGGCGCCTCGCACGTGTGGTTGTCGTCGAGCCTGACCCGGCGCCACGAGTCCGTCGCCACCGGCGACCACGTCTATCTGCGCTTCCACGGGTTGTCTGAGCGGGCCTACCGGCACGACTACACCGACGCCGAGCTCCTGCCGTGGGTGGAACGGCTGCGCGGGGTCGCCGAAGCCGGCACACCGGCCTGGGTGTTCTTCAACAACGACTACGAGGGGCACGCCGTCCGCAACGCGAGACGCCTGATCGAACTCCTCGGGGACGCGGCTCGGCCATGGCCTCCGGCGGACTACGACGTCATCGCGCTGCCCGAACACCAGGGGACCACGTTGCCGCCGAGGTGATCGGGCGCGTACCCTCCTGCCCGCCTCGCTTCGAGCTCGCTCGGAACGGGACACGGAGGGTTCGCCTAGTCCGGCCTATGGCGCACGGCTGGAATCCGTGTTGGGAGTCACATCCCTCGGGGGTTCGAATCCCCCACCCTCCGCCAGAGCATCACCGCTTGAACGGCGACGACGCCCCGGCCACATCGGCCGGGGCGTCCGCGTTCGCGACACCACCCCACGTTCGGTTCCCGGCACGAAAGCCGGCGGCACCCGGCCCGCGCGAACGGCCGCGACGCCCCACGTTCGGTTCCCGACGCGAAAGGCGGCGGCACCCGGCCCGCGCGAACGGCCGCGACGCCCCGCGTTCGGTGCCCGGTACGAAACTGGGCGGTATGCCCACCGGCGCGGCCGTCTTGCCGCCCCACGTTCGGCGTCCGGCACGAAAGCCGGCGGCACCTGGCCGCACCCGACCGCAAGGGGGATCATCGTCCCTGGTCGCCGCCTCCGTTTCGGGCGAAGCTTCCCCGCGGGGCGTTGGCATCCGGCGGAACTGCTGCATGGGGACGGCGCGATCCGTGACTTCTGTGCGTCGGGCGTGCGCCCGGCGACGAGTTTGGAGCCGTCAATGCGAAGCAGGTGCATGCACGTCCTCATGGTCGCCGCGATGCTGCTCACGATGCTGGCCGGCCCGGCGGCCGCCGACTCGGCGGTCCCCGCCGGCGGTGACTACGACATCAAGATCGTCGGCAACGCCCGGCTGTACCCGTGGAACGGCGTGATCGACGGCACCACGGTCGCCTTGAACGTCCGCGTACGGTGCCCGGCCGGCGAGACCGCCGTCGTGCCCTTCGCCGGCATGCCCGATGCCTTTGGCGGGCAGTTCCCTGCGCCGTATCTGCCCGGCCACACGAGTCCGGCGGTGTACGGCGGCCTGGTGCAGTGCACCGGCGGCTGGGTCAAGGCGACGACGGTGGCGCGCAGCGTCGCCCGCCTGCAGAACCCGGCGACCCACCCGTTCGAGTACTTCTCGCACGGTCGCGTCGCGTTCGTGGTCGAGATCGCCGGGTGGCCCGACCCGCTGGCGACGCACAGCAAGACACTGCAGGTCGTGGTGCCGGGTCGGCGGGGGGCGGGCGGTACCCAACCGGGTGTGCGGGCGGCGTAGCGCACCTCCGATCCGTGGGGGGCGACCACCACCGGCACACGCCCGGGGATGGCTCCGCGCGGTGGTGCGTTCCGCCGGAGGTCCACCTCGGGTTGGCGGCACGGCCGCGTCCAGGCATCACCGGGCGCGACCTTGCCGGTGTGGGGTCGAGGCGCGGACACCGCGACTACGGTTGCGGCATGCCAGTTCCGCTTCCTGCCACGGCCTTTGCCGCGTGACGGCGCTGTCCGCCGCGGCGCTGGGAACACTCGACGCGCGCGTCGGCGTTCCCGCGTACGACCGCGGCCGCCTCGTCGGAAGCATCGTGCACCTCGGGGTCGGCAACTTCGTCCGGGCCCACCTCGCGTCGTACCTCGACGAGGTGGCGCAGTCGGGAACGACGTCGTGGGGCATCGTCGGTGCCGGGGTGCGCCAGCACGACCGTCAGATCGCGGCGACGCTCGCGGCCCAGGACCACCTCTACACCCTCGTCCAACGAGGGGAAGACACGGCGGACGTGCGGGTGATCGGCAGCCTGCTCGACCACCTTGCCGGCGGTGAACCCGATCGCACCGAGGTACGGCTGGCAGCACCCGAGACCCGCATCGTCTCGCTCACGATCACCGAGGCCGGCTACCCGATCGACGCGGACGGACATTTCGATCCCGCCTCGAGTCAGGCCGGCCCGGACTCCGCGATCGCGGTCGTCGTTCGGGGGCTGCGGCTGCGGCACGACGCCGGCCAAGGCCCGCTGACCGTCCTCAGCTGCGACAACATCGTCGGCAACGGTGACGTGACGCGTGCCGCGGTCCTCGGTGTGGCGGAGCGGCTCGACACCGCGCTGGCCGGCTGGATCGAGCGAAACGTCGCCTTCCCCAACAGCATGGTCGACCGGATCACCCCCGCGACGACTGACGCGGACCGGGCCTGGCTGGCCAGCACCCACGGCATCGAGGACCGCTGGCCGGTGATGACCGAGCCGTTCCGCCAGTGGGTCCTCGAGGACACCTTCGCGGCCGACCGGCCCCCACTCGAGCAACTCGACGTCCTGCTCACCTCCGACGTCCGCCCCTACGAGCGGATGAAGCTGCATCTGCTCAATGCCGCGCACAGCTGTCTCGCGTATCCGGCCGCGCTGCTGGGGTTCGGACGTGTCGACCACGCGATGGCGGATCCGCTCGTCGAACGGCTGGTCCGGTGCTACCTCGACACGGAGGGTGGACCGGTCGTACCGCCCGTCCCCGGCATCGACCTCGACGCCTACCGGTCGACGTTGGTGCAACGATTCCGCAATCCGGCCGTGGCCGACCAGGTCTCCCGGCTGTGCCAGGACGGCTCGGCGAAGCTGCCGACGTTCGTGCTCCCCGTCGTGCGTGAGCAGCGCACGAGACAGGGGCCGATCGGTATCGCCGCGCTCGCGGTGGCCAGTTGGTGCGTATACCTCGCCGGCGGGGTCGGCGACATCGTGACCGAGCCAGCGCCGGATCCCCTGCTCGACACGCTCAGCCTCCACGCTCGGGCGGCCGACGACGACCCCCGCGAGTTCCTGCGCCTGCGCCGGGTCTTCGGCGACCTCGACCGGGACGAGCGGTTCGTCGCGGCCTTCCTCGACGCCCACCGTCGTCTGCGCGACGGCGGCGTGCGACGGGCCATCGAGGCGGCGATCGACGGGTCCGTGGCCGGCTGACGCTCGCTCAGCGCTGTGCGCGTGACAGCTGCACGATCCTGGCGGCCGCGTCGTTGGCGGCCCCGGCTGCGTCCGCCAGGGACGCGCCGCGCGACAGGCTCGCCGCCAGCGTGCCCGCGAACACGTCGCCGGCGCCCGTCGTGTCGACCGGGGTCACCCGAAGGCCGGGCACGTGCACGACATCGCCCGGGTTCGTCGCGACGTACGCACCCTCGGCGCCGTCGGTCACGACCACGGAGGCCACCCGCGCGGCAAGCCGGCGTGCGAGCTGGTCGGCGGCGTCGCGGGGCGCGCCGGAGCCGAGGACGGCAGCCGCCTCGCCCCGGTTGACGATCAGCGGATCGCAGCGGGCAAGCAGATCGGGCGCCAGGTCACGGACGGGGCTGGCGTTGAGCACGAACCGGGTGTCGTTGTCTGCCGCCCAGGTCGCCGCGGCCTCGACCGCGACCAGGGGCACCTCGAGTTGAGCGAGTACCACGCGCGGCTGCAGGGCCGTCAAGGCGGCACCGACGGCGTCGGCCTCGAGGGTGCCGTTGGCGAGCGCCATGACCACGATGCGGTTCTCGCCGTCCGGCGTCACCTCGATGTAGGCGCGTCCGGTCGGCTGCGGGGACCTCACCACCCGAGAAACGTCCACGGCCGCGCGGTCCAGTTCGCCCAACAGCAGGCGACCCGCTTCGTCGTCCCCGACGCAGCCGACGAACGCGGCGGGGGCCTCGGCGGCCGCCGCGACGGCCTGGTTGAGCCCCTTGCCGCCCGCGACCTCCTCGAGGTGGTCGCCCATGACCGTCTCCCCGGGAGCGGGAAACGCCGGCACGGCCACCACGACGTCGAGGTTGGCCGACCCGACGACGGTCACCGCCACGCCCTCACGCCTGTCGCCCGTCATCTCGACCTCGGGTCACTCGCCGGGGTAGCGCACCCCGATGGCGGCACGGACTTGGTCCATGGTCGCCATCACGGCGACCGATTCCTCGGGTGGCATCAGGGGACTGGCGGTCTCACCGGCCGTGAGCAGCCGTTCGACCTCGGCAGCCTGGTACTGCATGCCGCGGCCGGACACCGCCTGCTCGAACCGGTCGACGGGCGTGCCCTTCGCGTCGAGCACGGTCACCGAGGCCGGGGAGTACCAGACCGCGTCGATCTCGATGCGGCCCTCGCTGCCCAGCACGACGGCCCGGTTCGATCCGCGCGAGCGCATCGTGGAGAACGAGGTCGACACCACGCCCTCCCCGTGGTCGAGGATGGTGGCCACCGACTCGTCGACGCCGGTCGGGCCGATCACCCCGTGCGCCATGACCCCGGTCGGGGTGCCGAGCAGGTCGTGTGCGAACGCCAGCGGGTACGAGCCGAGGTCGAGCAGCGCCCCGCCGCCAACCGCGAGGTCGTTGAGGCGGTGCGTGGGCTCGGTCGGCAGGTTCTGGGTGTGGTCGGCGTGCAGCGAGCGGATCGCGCCGATGCGGCCGGCAGCGATCACCTCGCGGACGTAGGCCATGTGCGGCAGGAAGCGGGTCCACATCGCTTCCATGACCAGCAGCCTGCGCTCGCGGCCGAGGTCGACGATCCGGCGTGCTTCGTCGGCGTTGAGGGTGAACGCCTTCTCGACCAGGACGTGCTTGCCGTTCGCGAGCGCGTCGCAGGCGTTGGTCACGTGCAGGTGGTGGGGCGTGGCGACGTACACCACGTCGACCTGCGGGTCGGCGACGAGGTCCGCGTACGACCCGTGGGCGGTCGGGACGTCGAACTCCTCGGCGAACCGCTGTGCCGCCTCGGGCGTCCGCGACCCGACGGCGGCGATGCGGTGACCGTGGGCGGCGAGGTCGCGGGCGAACAGACGGGCGATGCCGCCGGTGGCCAGGATGCCCCAGCCCACCTCGCCGGCGGACGTCGGCTCGGGCGCGGTGGTGTCGGTCACCGGCCGCCTCCGTAGTCGAGGACCACCTGCATGGCGTCCTGCGGGTGCTCGTCGAGCATCGCGAACGCGTGCGGCGCCTCCTCGGCGTCGACGACATGGGTGACCAGTGCTTCGAGGTCGAGCTGACCGTTGCGTTCGAGCTCGAGCACCGTGGTGGACATGCGGACCTCGTCCCAGCGGTGTTGCAGGTGCGGCGCCACGCCGGAGATCTGTGAGCCGACGATGTTGACGCGGTTGTGGTGGAACTCGTCACCGAGTCGCACCGGCTCCGCCGGGCCCTGGAAGAAGCCGGCCGCCACCACCTTCGAGCTGTAGGCCACCGTCCGGACCGCTTCGTGCAGGGCGTGGTAGCTGCCGCTCATCTCGATGACGACGTCGGCGCCGCGATGGTCGGTCGCGTCGCGTACGGCGCGGGCGACGTCCTCGGTCGTCGGGTCGAGCGTGCGGACGGCGCCGAGCCGTTCAGCGAGCCGGCGTCGCGGTTCTACCGGGTCGACCACCGTGACGCGGCCACCGTTGAGGCGAGCCAGCTGCCCGGTGATCTGGCCGGGAACGCCCGCCCCGAAGACAACCACGTCCTCGCCGACGTGGATGTCGGCGTCGAGCACCGCGTTCATGGCGATGCCGCCGATCTTGCCGAACACGCCCGTGAGCGGGCGCGCCCCCTCCGGCAGCAGGCGGGACCGCACGTAGGCGGTCGGCCGGACGGCGCTCGTGCGGTGGCCCCACGAGCCCCAGACCAGCTGTCCCACCAGGTCCTCGTCGTCCGCGCTGCCAGCGGCGACGACGCGGCCCACCTCCTCGTATCCCCAGCCGTCGAGGGGGTAGCTCTGGGTCGTCCCGCCGGCGACGAACAGGCGGCGTTGCGGGTCCCATTCGCTGTTGAGGTAGGGATTGCTGCCCCGGTAGGCCGTCAGCTCGGTGCCGGCGGAGATGCCCGAGTACAGGGTCTCGATCCGTACCTCGCCGGGTCCGGGCTCCGGCTCGTCCACGTCGACGACCAGCGCCTCGCGTGGCGCGGCGATCCTGACGAGTCGTCCCACGACGCCTACCTCCCGTTGTCGGTGGATGTGTCCTCGTGCAGCCGCACCAGCAGCGCTCGTTCGGGGTCGATCATCGGACCCTGCAGCCCGATGGTGCCGAGCAGCCGGCCGCTGACGACCGGTGGGTCCACCCACCACGACGGTGGTCCGCTCGCGGTGTTGGTCATCGCGCTCTCCGAGAGGAGCACCGGCTCGATGCGGTACCTGCGATCCGGGTCCAGTCCCGGCAGGCGGATGCGTCCGGGCTGTGCCACGGGGCTGGTGTCCATGGCCACGAACGCGAACAGGGCGGAACGACGGTCGATCGCGACGACGCCGTGGGCCCAGTAGGCCTCGTCCGGATAGTCGCAGCGGACGGTGGTGCCGGTGCACACGAGCTCGCGCACCTGCTTGTAGAAGGTCACCCAGCCGGCGAGTTCGTCGAGCTCCGCCGGCGAGGCGTCGCGAAGGTCCCACTCGATCCCGAAGTGGCCGAAGACCGCCGTCGCGGCACGGAAGGCGAGGTCGTGGGTGCGGCGGGTCGTGTGGGCCGTCGGGGCCCCGACGTGACTGCCGATCAGCTCCGGTGGGAGCAGCAGGCTCGTCCACCGCTGGATCCGCTGGCGTTCGACGGCGTCGATGCAGTCACTGGCCCACACGCGATCGGTGCGCTCGAGCACCGCGAGGTCCACGCGTCCCCCACCCGAGGAGCACGACTCGATCTCGAGGCCAGGGTGCCGGCGCTTCAGCTCGTCCATCAGCCCGTACACCGCGAGCGTCTGCTCGTGCACGCGCGGCCGGCGGGTGGCACGGTCACCGGGCTCGAGCAGGTCGCGGTTGTGGTCCCACTTGATGTAGTCGATCTCATGCGCGTCGACGAGCCGGCTGATCGATTCCAGCACGTGCTCGAACGCTTCCGGGACGGTGAGGTTGAGGACCTGCTGGTGACGGCCGCGCAGCGGCAGCCGGTCACCTGGGCCCATGATCCATTCGGGATGGGCACGGGCGAGGTCGGAGTCCTCGCTGACCATCTCGGGCTCGAACCACAGGCCGAACTGCAGGCCGAGCGAGCGGACGCCCTTGACCAGTGGCTCGAGGCCGTCGGGCCACACCGCAGCGTCGACCACCCAGTCGCCCAGGCCAGCCCGGGCGTCGCGACGTCCGAGGAACCAGCCGTCGTCGAGGACGAAACGTTCGACGCCGACCCGGGCGCCGAGCTCGGCGAGCTCGAGCAGTGCATCGAGGTCGTGGTCGAAGTAGACCGCTTCCCAGGTGTTGAGCACGACCGGACGTGTTGGCGCCGGGTGCGTCTCGCGGCGGCGAAGGTGCTCGTGGAAGGACGCGCTGACGGCGTCGAGGCCGTGGCCGTGGGCGCCGTAGAGCCAGGGCGTCGTGTACTGCTCGCCGGGCGCGAGACGTACCTCGCCGGGGAGCAGGAGCTCGCCACCACCCAGGACCCGCACACCGCTGAGGGTCAGCTCGGCGAAGGTCGCGTGGTTGCCGCTCCATGCGGTGTGCACGGCCCAGATCTCGCCGTCCCGGAAGCCGAAGCCGTCCGTGCCGGCGGCCAGGACGAACGTGGCGTCCGACCCGGTTCGGCCGCGTCGGCCCTCGCGCAGGTGGGTGCCCGACGAGAAGGTGTGCCGCTGTGGGGTGCGTTCCCGCAGGTGCCGGCCGGTGAAGTCCAACAACTCCTGCGCCTCGGCCGGGACCGGGAGCGCCAGGCGCATCGCGTCGAGGGTGTAGCTCCCCGTGGAGGCGGTGTTCGAAACGGTCGCGCGCACCCGCACGACGCCGGCCGGGCACAGCTCGAGGTGGCTGCGCAGGCCGAGGCCGGCGACCTCGTCGGCGGCGTCGACGGTGAGGGCCCACCCCTGCTCGGCGTCGCCCTCGAGGTGCCAGTCCGTCCGTGTGAAGGCGGTCGAGAAGTCGGTGCCCTCGCGGTGGCCCTCGAGGCCCGGGGTGCCCATCCATCCGGTGGACTGCTCGGGCAGGATTGCCGGGTGACGCTGCGCACCGGTCAGTCCGTCGGACCAGCGCTGCGCCTCACCCAGCGTCGAAAGGAACCGGCGGTCGCTGGCGTCGTCACCCACGGGGGCGCCCCAGTGCAGCACCCGTGGGACCCCGCCGGCGACGTCCACGACGAGCCCGACTCCGCCGGCGTCGAGGACGACGGGCTCCGCGACGTCCTGCTCCCTGGTCCCCACCGTGCCGACCTCCTCGGGCCGCGTCAGAAGTTCCAGCGTGAAACTAATACCCCACGTAGGATGCCACAAGCCCTCGCGGCAGGTTCTGTCGGCGCGGCGCCGGCCACGCCCGCACCACGGAGACGCGATGTCGTTGGAGCTGCCCCCGCCCGCCGAGGCGGTCGCGGTCGCGGTGCTCGTGCACGGACCGGTGTCGCGATCGCAGCTGGCCAAGCAGCTCGGGCTCTCACCGCCGACGATCACGCGCCTCGTCCGGCCACTGATCACGGCGGGCGTGCTGGTCGAGTCCGATGCCGTCCGCACCCCGGGCCGCGGGCGGGCGTCCTTGCCGCTCGACGTGGTGGCGGACGCCTACCGCTTCGTCGGCGTCAAGCTCACGACCGAATCCATCTACGCGGTGACCACCGACCTGCGCGCCCGTGTGCTCGACAGCGAGACGATCGCCGAGCCGTCGTTGGACGTGCCCGACGTGGTCGCCGCGGTGGTCGAACTCGTGACCCGGCTGCAAGATCGCAGCGGTCGCCCCGCCGACGCGATCGGGGTGACCGTGGGTGGGGTCGTCGACGACGGCGAGACCGTGGTGGACTCACCGTTCCTGCACTGGCACGAGGTGCCGTTCCGGTCCCTGCTCGCGGTCAAGCTCGATTCGCCGGTGTTTCTGGCCAACGACGTGGTCGGGCTCACGATGGCGCAGCAGTGGTTCGGGCACGGCCGGGAGTACTCGGACTTCGCCCTGCTGACCGTCGGCGCCGGCGTCGGGTACGGGCTGGTGATCAACGACCAGCTGGTTCCCACGACGGTCAGTCCGGTGAGTCACCTTCCGATCGACCCCCACGGTCCGCTGTGCCCCGCGGGTCACCGCGGGTGCATGACCGCCTACGTCACGGCCGGTGCGATGACGGCGGCGGCGGCGCTGGCCTACCGCGAGCCGGTGACCTATGCGCAACTGCTGCAGCGTGCCGAGGACGCCGATCCCGTCGCGGTACGCGTCGTCGACGATGCCGCGCACGCCCTGGGCCGCGCGGTCGCCGCTGTCACCGCGTTGACGGGCGTCGAGCGCATCATCCTGACGGGTGAGGGCGTTCGGCTGGCGGAGTTGGGCCGCCGAGCGCTGCGCGCGGCCCGTCTCGAGTACGGCGGGCGGGGTGAACGGGAGGACCCCGTGATCCGCCAGATGGACTTCCTCGAGTGGGCGCGCGGCGCCGCCGTGGTGGCGCTGCGAACGACCTTTCCGGACCCGCCGCGGATTTGTCCTTGACAACCAATCGTTTCGCGGTGAAAGATGAAGCTCTGGTCGCCACGTATCGAGGGAGAACGATGCGCGTCTTTCGCTCCAAGGTCCTGGCCGTCGCCACGCTCTTCTTCGTGGCCGCCGCCTGCACGGGAACCACGCCGGAGTCGGCGACGACCGAGGAGGACGCCGCGAGCTCCTCGGAAGACGTCACCCTCAAGTGGCTGATCGAGGAACCGGAGGACGCCGCGGCGCTCCAGGCGCTCGAGGACCACATCGCGGAGTTCGAGGCGGCGTCGGGGATCACGATCGACATCGACACGCTGCCGTGGGAGAACATGCGCACGATCCTGCAGACGCAGCTGCGCTCGGGTGACGGGCCCGACGTCTTCAACTGGGGTGCGGGACCGAGCTGGGGCGGCGCGCTGGCCGAGGCCGGCATGCTGCTCGATCTCACGGACGCCTACGAGGAGCGCGGTTGGGACGTCTACGACTTCGCGGTCGAACGGGTGACCGCCGGTGACCAGATCTACGGGATCCCGGGCGAGATGGAGATCATCGGCATCTTCTACAATCAGGAGATCTTCGACGAACTCGGCATCGAGGAGCCGCAGAACCTCGAGGAACTCCGCGCCGCGGCCGAGACCGTGCGCGAGGCGGGCATCCTGCCCATGGCCGTCAGCGACAAGGCGGGCTGGGAGGGCGGCCACCTGCTGAGCATGTCGCTGTCCAGCAACATCGGCTCCGACGCCATGGAAGCCCTGTTCGAGGGGGAGCAGTCCTGGGACTCGCCCGAGGTCGTCGAGTCACTGCAGCTGTGGAAGGATTTCCACGACGCGGACTTCCTGCCGCCTTCGCCGACGTCGGTCGACTACGACACCGCCATCTCGACGTTCTACGCCGGTGATGCGGCCATGCTTCCCACCGGGAGTTGGCTCGTCAACGAGATCGACACCAACGCGGACTTCGAAGTCGGCTACTTCGCCTTCCCCGCTCCCGACGGTAACGGCATCTTCGCCGGCGGCCTGGGCTCGGGCCCCTTCGTCAACGCCCAGACCGAACACCCCGAGGCGGCCCTGGAGTTCCTCGACTTCCTCGCCTCGCCCGAACACGCCAAGTGGACCATCGAGAACCTCGGCTCGATCCCACCCATCCCGACCACCGGTGAGGACCTCGACGTGTCGCCCCTGATGCAGCAGGTCGTCGACGACGTCTCGGGCTTCGCGGACGGCGGCGACTTCGGTTACAACATCGACGTCATGGTCGGCGACGCCTTCAACGAGGCCATGTACGACGGCATTCAGGGGCTGTTCACCGGACAGACGACGGCCGAGGAGATCGCGGCCAACCTCGCCGCCGCGTCCGACAGCTGACCCTGGCACTCGGGAACGCCCGACGCAGACGATCGCCAGGCCCGTAGCCGACACCGAGGAGCCGATGTGACGGCGGTGCCCTCTCCCGCGGCGGCGCCACCCGCGCCGGCGGCGCAGCCGACGGGGAGGGCCCGCCAGTCAGCGCCCCCTCGGAGCACCCTGCCGGCACCGACCCGTCGCGAGCAGGCCCGACTGGGGATCCTGCTGGTCGTGCCGCTGCTGCTGGTGGTCGGGATCTTCCTGCTGTTCCCGCTCGCGAACGCGGTCTACTTCGCGTTCGTCGACTTCGACGGTCTGGATCCGGCACCACCCTGGGTCGGGCTGGGCAATTTCACCGAACTGGCCCAGGACCGCGCCGTGTGGGCGGCGTTCCGCAACAACGTCGTCTGGATCATCATCGGTACGGTCGCGCCACTGGCCATCGGCCTGTGGCTGGCGTTGCTGGTGTGGGGTGTCGAACGCGGTGGCATCTTCTACCGGCTCGCGTTCTTCATCCCCTACGTGCTGCCGCAGGTGGCGGTCGGGATCGTCTGGGGTTGGATCTACGAGCCGTCGCGGGGGTGGCTCAACCGGGTACTCAACGCGGTCGGCCTCGACGGCCTGGCCACGGGATGGCTCGGCAACCCCAACACCGCCCTGTACGCGGTGCTGTTCACGGCGATCTGGGCGACGTTCGGTTTCGTCTTCGTGATCTTCCTGGCGGCCCTGCGCAACGTCGACATGGAGCTGATCGACGCGGCCCTGCTCGACGGTGCCAACGCCTTCGCACGCGTGCGCTACATCATCCTGCCGCAGATCATGCCGGTGTTCATCGCGGTGACCACGATCACCCTCATCGGTGGGTTCGCGGTCTTCGACATCGTCTTCGTCATGACGGGTGGCGGGCCGGCGGGTGCGTCCGAGGTGCTCGGCACCTATGCCTACAGCAGCGCTTTCGGCCTCAACCGCATCAGCTACGGCACCACGCTGGCGCTGGTCATCACGGTCATGTCCATCCCGTTCGCCGTCGGCCTGAACCGGCTGCAACGGCGGCTCTCTCTCGAAGGCGGTGGCGCATGAGCAGGCAACGACGAGCAGCCGGACTGGGACGCAAGCCCATCACCTGGGCCCACCCCATCCTCATCGCCATGTCGATGCTGACCCTGTTTCCGCTGGTCCTCACGGTCTCCACGGCGCTGAAGACTCCGCAGGACGTGAGGGTCAATCCGTTCGGGCTGTTCTCGTCGTTCTCGACCGACAACCTCGTCACGGCCTGGACGGTGGGCCGCTTCGGGGACTACGTGGCCAACAGCTTCCTGCTGTCCGTGCCGAGCACGCTGCTGGTCATCGTGCTGTCGACGATGGGTGGTTACGCCTTCGCCAGGTTGCCGTTCCGCGGCCGGACGACGCTGTTCTACCTCGTCGTGCTCGGCCTTCTCGTGCCCTTCTTCGCCTACATGATCCCGCTGTACTTCCAGCTTCGGTCGATGCAGCTGCTCAACAGCCTGATCGGGGTCAACCTCGTGCTGGCCAGCACCGGCCTGTCTTTCGGCACGTTCTTCATGCGCGCCTTCTTCGCCGAGCTGCCCGGCGAGATCGAACAGGCCGCCCGGGTCGACGGTGCGACCGAACTGCAGATCTTTCTCCGGGTGATGCTCCCGCTGGTGACCTCGGGGATCGGCGCCCTGGCCGTCTTCACGTTCCTGCAGAACTGGAACAACTTCCTCGTCCCGCTGCTGTACATCCCGAGTGGCGAGTACCGGCCGCTCACGACGGGCCTGTACCTGTTCATGGGTGGGCGCACGGTCGACATCGGCCCGCTCGCGGCCGGCACCCTGATCACGATCCTGCCGGTGGTCGTGCTGTTCATCGCCCTCCAGCGACAGGTGACCCAGGGCTTCCTGTCCGGCGCGGTCAAGGGCTGAGCCGCCCCGAGCCCCGACCCCCCGAGCCGCAGGAGCACCGTGCACGACGTCCTCGACCCCCGCGACCTGGTCCCCGACGAGGCCGAGCAGCTCACGCTCAGTGGCCACCAGGTCGGGCCGTTGGCCGAGCAGGCGCGCGCTGCGGCCGACGCCGGCGATCTCGAGGCCCTCGACCGGCTCCGCGATGCACTGTCGCGGGTCCCACGCGACCCCGACTGGGACCACGACGAGCCGGACGACGAGACCACCCTCCGCGGCATCCTGGCGGCGGTGCCGCGCTCGGAGGTGGATGCGGCCGCCCTGCCCGACCGGATCGCCGGGGCGTGGCTGGGCCGGACCGTCGGCAACACGCTGGGCAAACCGGTGGAGGGCCTGCCCCGGGAACAGCTCGAGATCTATCTGCGTGCCGCCGACCAGTGGCCCCAGACCGGCTACCTGCCGTTGCTCGACCCCCTGCCGCCCGGCGTGACGGCACTGCACCCCTCGGCACCCGTCGCGAGCGCCGGCACCTTCACCGACGTCCCGCGCGACGACGACATCGACTGGACGATCCTCGGCCTCCACGTCCTGGAGCGGCACGGCCGCGAGGTGACCACCGAGCAGTTCGCGGCGGCGTGGCTGGACCGGTTGCCGTTCACCCAGACCTACACGGCTGAACGTGCCGCCTACCGCAACCTGATCTGCGGGCTCCGGCCGCCGCGGACGGCGACGTACGACAACCCCTACCGCGAGTGGATCGGTGCCCTCATCCGGGCCGACATCTTCGGCTACGTCTGTCCCGGGGACCCCGGTGCGGCGGCACGGCTCGCCCTCGTCGATGCCCGCCTGAGTCACACCGCAAACGGCCTCTACGGCGAGCTGTGGGCCGCGGCCCTCGTGGCTGCCGCGCTCAGCGTCGAGACGGCCGAGGATGCCCTGCGTCAGGCCCAGGCGGTGCCGCCGCCGGGGTCACGCCTCGCGCGCGTGATCGACCAGGTCCTGGCGCTGAGCGTGCAGGGGGCGTCGCACGTCCAGGCGCTCGACTGGGTCGACGCGGAACTCGGGCACTATCCGTGGGTGCACACCCTCAACAATGCGGCGCTGATCGCCGTCGGGCTGCTGTGGGGCACCAGCTTCATGGACGCCGTCGGCATCTCGATCTCCGGCGGGCGTGACACTGATTCCAACGGCGCGACCGTCGGCAGTGTCTACGGCGCCCTGCACGGCCGGGGCGGGGTACCCACCGCGCTGGTCGGGACGACCCACGTCCGGGTCCGGAGTGCCGTGCGGGACTTCGACCGGGTGACGATCGAGGAGCTGGCGGAGCGGACGCTCGAACTCGTCCGGCGCTGAACGGTCCGGGTGGACCAGGGCGGTCGCTACCGTCGCCATCCCCGCCTCGGAGCTCCGCCATCACCACGTCGTCCTCGGTCGCCGCCCCGGTCGAGGAGGCCCGCGCGTGGGGGCGGCTCGCCGCCGAGGTGACCGACCGGATCTTGGCACGGACCGTCCACCACGTGCACCGCGCTGTCGCCGATCGCGTCTTCGGTACGGTCGGACCGATCGCCGCACCGGTGCGACTGGCCCACGACGTCGTGTCCGAGGGGGTCTACGCGCTCGTGCGTGGCTCGCTGCACGGTGCCGCGCTCGTCGGGGGCATGGTCGCGGCCCGTCGCGCCGTCGCGCATGAGCGGCCGTGGCTCGAGCGATCTGCCGCCGGGTCCCGGCTCGCGGCCATCGCCCACGGCATGATCGGCGATCTCGGGCAGTTCGGACCCGGACTCGAACTGGACGTCGCTGTCCGGCAGGACGGCCGCACCGTCGCCGTGACCCCGGGTGACCTCGCCACCGCCTTCCCGGACGCGCGTGGCCGCGTCGCGGTCTTCCTGCACGGGCTGGTCGAGGACGAGTCGGTCTGGGGCAGCGAATCGGCGACCCAGCCGGATCGCGTCTGTCTGCCGGCGGCCCTCGCCTCGGTGGGGGTCACGCCCGTCAGGTTGCGGTACGGCACCGGCGCCGCCGTCGGGGTCAACGGTGCCGTCGTGGCCGACCTCCTCGCCGACCTGGTGGCGCACTGGCCCGTCCCCGTGACGCAGCTGGTGCTCGTCGGCCACTCCATGGGTGGACTGGTGGCGCGGTCCGCCTGCGCCCAGGCGCCCACACGCGGGCACCGTTGGACCGAGGTGCTCGACCACGTCGTCTACCTCGGTACGCCCCACCTCGGCGCACCGCTGGAACAGGTCGTCCACCGCGGTGTCGACGTGCTGCGCCACTTCCCCGAGGTGGTGCCCTTCCTCGACGTGCTCGAGCGCCGCAGCGTCGGGATCCGCGACCTGCGCCACGGAACGCTCGTGGAACAGGTCGACGAGCTCGTGGACGTGGTCGAACCGGGTTCCGACGAACCGTGGCTCGGCGGGGTCGACCATCACCTCGTCGTCGGCCGGATCGCCGCCAGCGAACGCCACCCGATCAACCGCGTCCTGGGCGACCTGCTCGTCCCTTCGTCCTCCGCCACCGGCCGCGGAGCGACACGCCGTATCGATGGCGAGCGGGTGCACGTGCTGTCGGTCGCAGCGAACCACTTCGGCCTGTGCCGGCATCCCGACGTCGCCGCCCACCTCGTCCGCCACGTCGGCACCGCCGATGCCGTGGCGTCCTGAGCGCGGGTCGTCAGGGCGCGCGGGGAATTGGTACCGTCCGCTCTCCACGCGGGGTCGTGCGACCCGGCGGTGTGCGGTGACGGGCGTCCGTCGGTGACGTCCCCCGGTGAACCGGGTCAGGGCCGAGAGGCAGCAGCCCTAAGCCGTTCTCGGACGGGTGCCGAGCCGGGCGTCCGTCACCACACCTCGTCGGGTCGCCGCCCCGCGTGAGCCGTTCGCCGGGCCGTCCGCCGTGCCGCCCGGCGTGTCCCGGTCCGCCGCTACGGTGTGCCGCGAACGTGTCCCGGACCGCCTGTGGGGTGAAGCGCGTGGCCTACGTGTCGCTGTACCGCAAGTACCGGCCACAGACGTTCACCGACGTGGTCGGCCAGCAGCACGTCATCCAGACGCTCGTCCACGCCATCGAGGAGGACCGGCTCCATCACGCCTACCTGTTCACGGGGCCGCGTGGGACCGGTAAGACCTCCACCGCTCGCCTGCTCGCCAAGGCGATCAACTGCGAGCAGGGGCCGACCCCGACCCCCTGCGGGGTCTGCGAGCACTGCACCTCCATCGCCGAGGGCAGTTCGGTCGACGTGATCGAGCTCGACATGGCCTCCCACGGCGGGGTCGACGACGCCCGCGAACTGCGTGACCGCGCCCTGTATGCCCCCGCACGCGCGCGCCGCAAGGTCTACATCCTCGACGAGGTCCACATGGCCTCGACGGCGGCGTTCAACGCGCTGCTCAAACTGATCGAGGAGCCGCCCTCACACGTGCTGTTCGCGATGGCGACGACCGATCCGCAGAAGGTGCTGCCGACCATCCTCTCGCGGGTGCAGCGCCTCGACCTGCGGCGCGTCGCGGCCGCGGACGTGGCCGGCAACGTCCAGCGCATCTGCGACGCCGAGGGTTACACGATCGACGCCGGCGCCGTCGAGGCGATCGTGCGTGCCGGCGACGGCTCACTCCGCGACACCCAGTCCGTGCTCGAGCAGGTGCTCGCGTTCGCCGGGACGACCGTGACCGCGGAAGCGGTGACCCAGGTGCTCGGGCACACGCCGGCCGACCGGGTCTTCGAGACGGTCGAGATGGTCGCCGGTCGCGACCTGGCCGGGCTGCTGGGCATGGTCCAGGGGCTGTTGGACGAGGGCCACGACCTGCGCCGGTTCACGCTCGACCTGGTGCAGCACCTGCGCGACCTGCTCGTCCTGCAGGTCGCACCCGACCGGCCCGACCTCGTCGACGCGACCGACGACCGGCGTCGCCAGCTGCAGGCCCAGACCACCGCGATGCCCCGCGAATCGCTCCTGCGTGCCGTCGACCTGTTGGCCGCGACCGTGGTCGAGCAGCGGCAGGGATCGCCACGGCTGCCCCTGGAGCTGACGCTGGCCAAGCTGGCCGTCCCCGGCGCCGACGGTGACGTCGCGGGCCTCGCCGACCGGCTGGCCCGCCTCGAGTCGCGGGCGGTCACGGCCGCGCCGGCTGCCTCGGCGCCGGCTGCCTCGGCGCTGGCTGCCTCGGCGGCGGCTGACTCGGCGGCGGCGGACTCGGCGCCGGCTGCTTCCGCGCCGGCTGCCCCCTCGCCGGTCACGGCCGGGCCGGACGCCGCCCCGTCACCCCGACCGCGGGCGGGGCGACCCCCCGAACCGCAGCAGCCGGGTCCCGCCGACGAACCGGCACCGTCGCCCTCCGGCCGTCTTGCGCCGACGCCCTCCGACGTGCAGCCTGAGGCCGCCGCCCCGGCGGCCGAGACGCCGTTGCAGGCACGAGCACGTGCCCGCGGTCAGGGACCCCCGGCCACATCGGGACCGCCCGGGGCGACCGCGGCCACCGAGGCGGCTGCCTCCGAGCCGGCAGCCGAGCACCCGCGGCCGGCCACACCGGCGGGCACGACCGCAGAACCGGCCGCGCCCGGGCCGACGACCGCCCAGCCGACGACCGCCCCACCCACCACCGGGGCGGCGGCAGGTGCCGAGGCGGCGGCCGACGGGGACAGCGAGCTCGAGTTGCTGCGGCGCAATTGGGACGGGGTGCTGGAACTGGTCAAGAACCGCAGCCGTCGCAGCCACGCCGTGTTCCTCCCGGCCACCGTCACGAGTGTGTCGCGCGGCATCGTCATCCTGCGCTATGCGCAGCGCTACGCCTCCTTCCACGCCCAGAACGCGAGCAAGGGCGAGTTCGCCGACGTGCTCAAGGAGGCCATCGAACGCGCCTGCGGCCTGCGGCTGCGCGTCGAGGTCGTCATCGAGGGGGACGACGACCGCCGCCGACCCGTGCCGCCGTCCGTGACCCCCGACGATGCCCGCACCCCCGTGCTCGACGACGGCCCCAGCGCCGCCGAGGAGGCCGACGTGCGCGAGGCCGAGCAGTCGGCGCCGGCACACGTCGAGGCGGCGGCGACCGACCAGCTGCTGGCGCAGGAGCTCGGCGCCGAACTGCTCGAGGAACAGCCGGCCCCCGGCGTCGAGTGAGCCACGCCGTTGGTGTCGGCTCGACCGTTGCCATGAGGTCGCGCACGCGCCGGGCGCATGCCGGTGACCCCGGCGGCGGACCGGCCGCGGATACGCTGCGGCTCGTTGCCACGACCTCGCCCTCGACAAGGACATCAGCATGTACGAGGGTGCCGTCCAGGACCTGATCGACGAGCTCGGTCGCCTGCCCGGTGTCGGTCCGAAGAGCGCCCAGCGGATCGCGTTTCACCTATTGCAGGCCGAGACCGTCGACGCACAGCGGCTCGCCGACGCGATCACCCGGGTCAAGGCGACGGTGCGGTTCTGCGCCCGGTGCTGGAACATCAGCGAGGCCGAGGAGTGCCGCATCTGTCGCGACCCTCGGCGCGACGGCAGCGTGCTCTGCGTGGTCGAGGAGGCCCGCGACGTGATCGCCATCGAGCGCACACGCGAGTTCCGGGGTCGGTATCACGTGCTCGGTGGCGCGATCTCACCGATCGACGGGATCGGTCCCGACGACCTGCACGTCCGCGACCTCGTGCAGCGCCTCGATGCCGAACCGGTCGACGAGCTGATCATCGCGACCAATCCCAACGTCGAGGGCGAGGCGACCGCGTCGTACCTCTCACGCCTGCTCGAACCGCTCGGGGTGCGCATCACCCGCCTCGCCAGCGGGCTGCCGGTCGGCGGTGATCTCGACTACGCCGACGAAGTGACCCTCGGTCGCGCCTTCGCCGGCCGTCGCGACGTACGCGCCTGATTCGCCGGACGGCGAGGTCGTCGCGCGGGCGCCACGGAGCCGGCGCGTCGCCGGCCCGACACACGGTGCAACCTCTCGGGAGAGCTGTGCGTCTGGCGGGCCGAGAGCGCACCACCGGGGTGCGCACCCGCCCACGAGAACCGCCATGTCTCGCTCCTCCCGCTCCTTCCTCCTGCTCGCCGTCGTCGCCGTGACCGCCGTGGCGTGCGGCACCGCCGACGCGCCGCACGACGCGCTCGCCGCCCAACCCGTCGCCGCTCCGGTCGCCGCCCCGGCACCCGAACCAACCCCCGAGGCCGACCCCGAAGCGGCTGCGGACCCGGCTCCGGAACCGGACGCCGATCCCGCACCCGCGGCGCCGGCTCCCGCCCCCGCACCGGCCGGTCCCGCAGCGGCCCCTGCACCGGCACCTACGCCGGAGCCGACCGCTGCGCCGGTGGCCGACGCCGACCGCGTCCACGTCTTCGGCTTCGTCCGTGGTGTCGACGCCGCCGGCTTCCCCGCCACCGTGACCTTCGACGAGGCCCGTCTGTTGGACGGCGTGGAGGCCGAGACGGCGTTCGTCGCCGACCACGGTGAACTTCCCGAAGGTGGCCTGCCCAACGACTACTACATCTCCAACCCCGAACCCGAGCTCACCACCCTGCCGCTGGCCGGGAACGTGGTGATCGTCCTCGTCGCCCCCGACGGGGCCGAGACCGTCATCAGCCCGCAGGCCTGGCAGCGGCACGTGAAGGTCAACGCCGACGGCGAGGCGACCTTCTACGAGCCCTACCACTTCGTCCTCGTCGACGGCACGATCGTCGAGGTGAGGGCCCAGTACCTGCCCTGACCAGCGCCATCGACGCCCCCACGACGGCCGGGTGCCGCGCGACGGCGACCGCCACGACGTGGTCGAGATGAAGACCGCGGCCCGGTTGCGTAGGCTGGCGGCGCCCCCACCGGTGTCAGACCCGACCGGGGCGCCGCTACGTCGCGCACCCGAGCCCCGGTGACGGGCCTCGCACGACCCGGCGCACGAGCGGCTCCATGACCACCGCTCACACGAAGGCCCACACCCCGTGCCCATCGTCGTGCAGAAGTACGGCGGGACCTCCGTCGGTGACGTCGACCGCATGAAGCGCGTCGCCGACCGCGTCTCGCGCTCGCATCGTGGCGGCAACCAGACCGTCGTCGTCGTGTCCGCCATGGGCAAGACGACCGACGACCTGGTCGCCATGGCGGCGCGGATCAGCGAACGTCCCCCCGAGCGCGAACTGGACATCCTGCTGACGGCCGGCGAGCGGATCTCGATGTCGCTGCTCGCCATCGCGCTCGCGGAGCGGGGTGTCCCCGCCAAGTCGTTCACCGGCTCGCAGGCGGGGATCATCACCGACGCGGTGCACGGCAAGGCGCGGATCGTCGACATCACGCCGGGCCGGGTCCAGTCGGCACTCGACGAGGGCAACGTCGTCATCGTCGCGGGGTTCCAGGGTGTCAGCCAGGACACCAAGGACATCACCACGCTCGGCCGCGGCGGCTCGGACACCACGGCGGTCGCGCTCGCCGCGGCGCTCGGCGCCGACGTCTGCGAGATCTACACCGACGTCGACGGCGTGTTCACCGCGGACCCACGCATCGTCACCGACGCCCGCAAGCTCGACTTCGTCTCCTACGAGGAGATGCTGGAGATGTCGGCGCAGGGTGCCGGCGTGCTGCAGGTCCGCTCGGTCGAGTTCGGACGCAACCACGGCGTACGCATCCACGTGCGTTCGTCGTTCAGCTACACGGCCGGCACCTGGGTCGGCCCGGAGGAGGACAAGGTGGAGGACGCGATCATCTCCGGTGTCGCCCACGACACCTCCGAGGCGAAGGTCACGGTGCACGGCGTGCCTGACACCCCGGGCGTCGCCTCGCGCATGTTCAGTGCGCTGGCGCAGACCAATGTCAACATCGACATGATCGTCCAGAACGTCTCGCTGGACGGCCGGACCGACATCTCGTTCACCCTGCCGCGCGGCGACCAGGCGATGGCCCTGTCGGTGCTCGAGCCGCTGGCGACCGAGATCGGCGCCGCCGGCGTCAACGTCGACGACAACATCGCCAAGGTGTCGCTCGTCGGCGCCGGCATGAAGACCCACCCCGGTGTCGCCGCGAAGATGTTCGGCGCGCTGTCGGCGGCGGGCGTCAACATCGAGATGATCTCGACCTCGACCATCCGGGTGTCGGTGGTGGTGTCGAAGGACCAGGTCGAAACGGCCGTCCTCGCCGTGCACGATGCGTTCGGCCTCGCCGAGCACGAGGTCATCGAGGAGAGCAACTGATGGCTGCCAAGGTCGCCCTCGTCGGCGCAACCGGAGCGGTCGGCCGCGAGATGCGCCGCCTGCTCGAGTCGCGCGACTTCCCCATCGACGGCGAGCCGGTCTACCTCGCCTCGGAACGCTCCGCCGGTACGAAGCTGCCGTGGCGGGACGGCGAGGTCGAGGTCCGGGCCATCAGCGCCGACGCGTTCGACGGCGTCGACATCGCCCTGTTCTCCGCCGGCGGGTCGCGCTCGAAGGAGTGGGCGCCGATCGCCGCCGAACGCGGTGCCGTCGTGATCGACAACTCCTCGGCGTTCCGCATGGACGACCAGGTGCCACTGGTCGTCAGCGAGGTGAACCCCGATGCGGCGCGCAACCGCCCCAAGGGCATCATCGCGAACCCGAACTGCACCACGATGGTGCTCATGGTCGCCGCGAAGCCGCTGCACGACGCGCTCGGCCTGACCGACGTCGTCGCGACCTCCTACCAGGCGGCTGGCGGCGCGGGACAGTCGGGCATCGCCGAGCTGCTCGAGCAGACCGTCAAGCTGGCCCAGGACCCCGAACTGCTGCGCACCGACGGGGCGGCCGCCGAGGCCAGCGTCGAGGCCTCGGCCTTCTCGCGGGCGATCGCGTTCAACGTCCTGGCGCACTGTGGGAACTTCACCGACGCTCGCCACACCGACGAGGAGTGGAAGCTCGTCAACGAGTCGCGCAAGATCCTCTCGTTGCCCGCCCTGCGGGTCTCGCCCACCTGCGTCCGGGTGCCGGTCGTAGTCGGGCACGCCATCAACGCCCGTCTGAGCTTCGCCGATCCGGTGAGCCGCGAGGCGGCCCTGGACGCCCTCCAGGACGCGCCCGGACTGGTGGTGGTCGACGGCGTCGACCGCGAGGGGGAGCAGTTGGCCTATCCGACGCCGCTGGCTTCCGCCGGTCGTGACGAGGTGTTCGTCGGCCGCATCCGCGAAGATCTCGCCGACCCGCACAGCCTCAACATCTTCGTCGTCGGTGACAACCTGCTCAAGGGTGCGGCGCTCAACGCGGTCCAGATCGCCGAACTCGTCCTCGCCGAGTAGCCGACCGACCGGCCAGGGGTGGGGGAACCCGCAGGACAGAGTGCTCCATAGCGTCGGA